>JBDTMH010000101.1:0-15033 GCA_039934375.1 Burkholderiaceae bacterium
TCGTAGTCGGCGACGATGCACAGGCGCTTGTCTTGCGCGATGGCGTCGGCCAGCAGCCGCGCCGCGTCTTGCGCACCCTGCAGATCGGACGGCGGCAGCAGCCGGCCCAGGCCCTCGTCGAGCTCGTCCATGGCGCAAACGCCGCGCGCGGCGTACAGGCGCGCCAGCAACGGGTGCACGCCCCCTTGCTCCAGGGCCCAGACGGCGCGTGGTGGAATGTCGCGTACAGTGATTTTCATAGTAGAGGGGTGAATTGTTGCAGGCTCGCGACCCGGAATCGGCGCCGCAGCCTGTCACCCCAACGGTTGTTCCTGGCCTCGAACACCAAAGCATTGCGCTCCGAGCACAGTACCAGCGAAACCGGGAGACCGGCCTGCATTTGATCCAGCAAGCTGCGACACGCATTCTGGTCGATCTGCTGCCAGGCCTGCGCCCAGCTCTGCCAGTCACCCAGCAACGCGCTTTGACGCAGATCGGTGGCCAATATCGGTTCCGTAGCCGCGGGCGGCAGCCCGGCCCAACGGCCGCTGCCACTGACCCAGAACGAGTTGACGGCCATGTGGCCCCGCTCCGTTCTCGTGTCATTGACCGGGTGGGTGTACAGCAACATCTGCATCTCGTTCTGCAGGCGGCGCAGTGTCGCCCGGGACGGCATCCAAGGCCTGACGTCGGCACCGCGCACCCGGTCCAGCGATGCGCTGGGCAGGTCGGCCAGCGTGTCGCCAGTGGCCAGCCAGCGCTGCGCGCTCTGAAACGTGAGTTCGATGCCGTCCTGCGCGAAATAGGGAGCCATGGCTTGCATCAGCGTGCGCGATTCCGCCTCCTGCAATTGCAGCGAATCCGGGTCCAGCATCAGGACCTGATTCGTGCCGATCTGCCAGTGCGCCGGCGTGACCCAGGCCTGACCCGTGGCGCCAGGTTGCTGGCCGGACCGGGCCAGTTCCAGTGCCGCCCAGGGTATCTGGCCGTCGGGCGCATCCAGGCCCAGCGCCCGCGCCCGTAGCCGCTCATGCGGCGGGGACAGATCGTCCGGCGAGCCGGTCACCGTGTCCACCAGCATCAGGCCGCGCAGCAATTGCGTGAGCCACGGCAATGACAGCGAGGTCGCCACCAGTACGCATTGCGGGTCGTTCACGTGGGCATACGGGATGAGCAACTGCAGTGAGCGTGGGGGCAGTGACATTCTCGTATTGTCCCGGAACTGGTGTGGCATCTGCGGGGGATGCCACAATGCCGGCTGTCTGCGTTTTTCATCTGGAAGAGTCTCGCGCCATGCGTTGTTGTTGCTGATGCAAGTGCCTTATGAACTCGCGCTGGGCTGGCGCTATACCCGTGCCGGCCGCGGAACGCGGCGCAATGGTTTCATTTCCTTCATCTCCGGTGTCTCGATGCTGGGCATCGCTTTGGGCGTGGCGGCGCTGATCATTGTGCTCAGTGTCATGAACGGCTTCCAGAAAGAGGTGCGCGACCGCATGCTCAGCGTGGTCTCGCACATCGAAATCTATGCCGCCGGCGGCGCCGCCTTGCCCGACCTGCAGCGTACGATGGCGCAGGCGCGTAGCAACCCGCAAGTGATTGGTGTGGCGCCTTTCATCTCCGCCCAGGGGCTGATTGCCCGCGGTGAGGACATGAAGGCCGCGCTGGTGCGCGGAATCGACCCGGCGCTCGAGTCCCAGGTCAGCGAGCTGGGTGCGGACATGGGCAAGTCCAGTCTGGCGCGCCTGGTGCCCGGCGAATTCGGCATCGTGCTGGGCGTGGAGCTGGCGCGTTCGCTTGGCGTGCGCGAAGGCGACCGGGTGACGCTGATCACGCCCAGCGGGCAGATAACGCCGGCCGGCGTGGTGCCGCGGCTCAAGCAGATGACCGTGGTCGGCACCTTTGATTCCGGCCATTTCGAATACGACTCGGCGCTGGCATTGATGCATATGGACGACGCGGCCCGCATCTACCGACTCGAAGGCCCGACGGGGGTGCGACTCAAGCTGCGCGACCTGCACCAGGCGCGCGAGGTGGCGGACCAGTTGTCGCGCACGTTGACCGGCGATCTGTTCATCCGCGACTGGACGCGCCAGAACCGGACCTGGTTTGCCGCCGTGCAGGTCGAAAAGCGCATGATGTCCATCATCCTGACTTTGATCGTGGCCGTGGCCGCGT
The DNA here is from genome assembly GCA_039934375.1 of Burkholderiaceae bacterium. GTDB lineage: Bacteria > Pseudomonadota > Gammaproteobacteria > Burkholderiales > Burkholderiaceae_C > CAISIP01. The sequence continues at coordinate 2,155 of JBDTMH010000101.1, forward strand.
TCAACCTGGTCAGCACGCTGGTGATGACGGTGACCGACAAGCGCGCCGACATCGCCATTCTGCGCACGCTGGGCGCCAGCCCCCGCAGCATCATGGCGGTGTTTGTCGTGCAGGGCGCGATGGTCGGCGTGATCGGCACGCTGGCCGGCCTGGTGCTGGGGCTGGGCATCGCGTTCAACATCGACGTTATCGTGCCGGCGCTCGAGCACCTGCTGCATGCCAACTTCCTGCCCAAGGACATTTATCTGATCAGCCGCATGCCGAGCGAGCCGCAGCAGGGCGACATCGTCCCGATCACCGTGATCTCGCTGGTGCTGGCCTTCCTGGCCACGATTTATCCCAGCTGGCGTGCCAGCCGCGTCAACCCTGCCGAGGCGCTGCGTTATGAGTGATGTCGTGCTGCAGGCGCAAGGCCTGACCAAGCGTTTCACCGAAGGCCGGCTCGACGTGACGGTGTTGCAAGGTGTCGATTTCGAGGTGCGCTCTGGCGAAACCCTGGCCATCGTCGGCGCATCGGGCTCGGGCAAGAGCACGTTGCTGCACCTGCTCGGTGCGCTCGATGCGCCCACCAGTGGCAGCGTGCGGTTGATGGGCCAGGACCTGTCACAGGTCAGTGCCAGCGCCCAAGGCGATTTGCGCAACCGGCATCTTGGTTTCGTCTACCAGTTCCACCACCTGCTACCCGAGTTCAGCGCGCGCGACAACGTCGCCATGCCGCTATGGATCCGGCGCATGGCACCCGCCGACAGTGCCCGCGCGGCGAGCGAGACCTTGCGCAGTGTCGGTTTGCAGGAGCGGCTGGAGCACCGGCCGTCCGAACTCTCCGGCGGCGAACGCCAGCGCGTGGCAATCGCCCGTGCGCTGGTCACGCGCCCAGCCTGTGTGCTGGCCGACGAGCCTACTGGTAATCTGGACCGCAGCACGGCCGATGGGGTGTTCGAGCTGATGCTGCAACTCGCGCGGGACCAGGGCACGGCGTTTGTCGTCGTCACGCACGACGAGAGCCTGGCCGAGCGTTGCGCCCGGCAGTTCCGGTTGGATCGGGGACGGTTGACGGAAAACGGGTGAGCCAGCAGACTCGGCCGCGCAGGGGCGAGTGATATCGCATGGCAGTCGTCCGGCTACGCTGCCAAGCCGATCGTGGTCAAAGGATCCGGTTGAACCAGAACAGCGACAGGGCAGCCGACGTCAAAGCCAGGATGGATGCCAGCAGCGCCAGCAGACCGGAGATCTCGGTTTCCTTCTTCTCCACCGTCAGGCGCGAACTGAGCTTTTCGTAGACCTTCTTCAGGTTCTCGGCGGTGCCGGCGTAAAAGTATTCGGCCTGTGTCTGCAGCGCCACTGCCTTGAGTGTGGGTTCGTCCAGCCGCACCCGCATCGACCAGCCTTCGAATCCGATGGTCTCTCCTTCCACGGTACCGACCCCCACCGTATAGATGCGCACGCCGTGGTCCGCTGCCATCTTGGCGGCTTCCAGGGTGTCCACACCGGTGGTGCGCTGACCGTCGGTGAGCAGGATGATGGCCGCGGAGTTGTACGAGCCGGGTGGTACCGGTGTGAACTCCTTCTTCGGGTTCTTGGGCTTGACCTGTTCGATCGAGATACCGCGCGGGCGGCCATTGCCGTAGGTCATCGCCGTCAGGTCGATGCCTTCGTCGGGGAAGATCTCGGACAGCGACACGACGATGGCGCTGCCGATGGCGGTGGCGCGCTGCAGCTGGAACTTGTCGATCGCGGTGATCAAATCTTCCCGGCTCAGCGTCGGCGGCTGCACCACCGAGGCAGTGCCGGCGAACGCCACGATGCCCACCCGCACATTGCGCGGCAACTCGGCCAGAAAGGCCTTGGCGGCGTCCTGCGAGGCGACCAGCCGGTTGGGCTTGACGTCGGTGGCACGCATGCTGCCCGACACATCCATGGCCAGGATGATGGTCTCCTGGGTCGAGGGCAGCGATATGACGGCAAACGGGCGAGCAGCGGCGACCAGCATCGCGCTGATGGCCAGCAGAAACAGTGCCGGCGGTACATGGCGACGCCAGTGCAGGCCCGCGCCCATGGCTTCCTTGACGATGGACAGGCTGGCGTAACGCAGTGCCAGCTTCTTCTTGCGCCGCAGCAGCCAGACATACACCAGCACCAGCAGCGGAATCGCCAGCAGCAGCCACAGGAACTGGGGCCACAGGAAGGTCACGGGAATCGTCATGGCGGGATCATCTCCTTTCTGGCCCGCTCAGGCAACGGCCCGGGTATTGGTGGCCACGGCGCTGGCACCGGTGAGGCGACTGCGGCGTTTGCGCAGGTCGGCGAAACGCATCACGGTCTGTACGAGGTCATCATCGGTGGAAAGTTCCAGCGTGTCCACACCCGCCAGCACAAAGGCCTGGCGCAATTCGGACTCGCGCTGTGCCGCAATACGTGCGAAGCGTCGGCGAAAGCCCGCGTCATGGGTGTCAACCAGCAACTGTTCGCCGGTTTCGGCATCGCGGATCGGCACCAGACCGAGGTCGGGCAGGTCCAGTTCCATCGGGTCAAGCAGGCGTATCGCCACCACGTCGTGGCGCAGTGCCAGTTGGCCCAGTGGCTTTTCCCATCCGGGTTCGCTGATGAAGTCCGAGACCACAAAAACAGTCGAGCGCCGCCGGATCGTCGCCGATGCCGCGTGCAGCAACTCGTCCAGCCGGGTGCCACCCGACTCCGGCGTGACGGGACGGGTCTGCATGGCATGCAGCAGCTGCAGCACATGCATGCGCCCCCCGCGCGCCGGCATCACGGTATCCACGCCCGCGCCGTACAACAGCGCACCGACCCGGTTGCCATGGCGCGTGAGCAACCGCGCCAGCACCGTGACGAACTCGGCCGAGACATTGCGCTTGCGTTGTTCGCCGGAACCGAAATCGACCGACGGGCTCAGGTCGAGCAGAAACCAGGCCGCCATTTCGCGGTCTTCGGTGAACACCCGCACATGCGGCACCTGCAGCCGTGCGGTCACGTTCCAGTCGATATGGCGCACGTCGTCGTGCAGCTGGTACTCGCGCAGGTCGGCCAGATCCAGCCCCGCGCCGCGCAACAGTGTTCGGTAGTCGCCCTGCAACATGCCGTCGAGCCGGCGAATCACCGTCCATTCGAGGCGGCGCAGCACATGTTCCGCACCCTGCGCCGCCGACGCCACCATGGGCAGCGACGCCGACGCGGATGCCGGAGTGGATTTGCGCGACTTGAACAGCCCGAACATGGTGTCTTCAGGCGGCCAGCGCCTCGTGTTCCAGCGGCTTGGGCGGTGCGACGATTCGCGCCATGATCTTGCCGACGATGGCGTCGGCGCTCAACCCTTCGGACAAGGCTTCGTACGACAGCACGATGCGGTGGCGGAACACGTCGGGCACCAGGTCACTCATGTCTTCGGGCAGCACATAGGTGCGTCCGCGCAGCATGGCCAGCGCGCGCGCGGCCTCGGTCAGGTTGATCGTGGCACGCGGGCTGGCGCCATAGGTGATGAAGCGTTGCAACTCCTTGAGGCCGTGTTTCTCTGGCGTGCGGGTGGCCGATACCAGCTTGACCGCATAGGTGATCAGCGACGGATCGACATACACCTTGCGGCAGGCGCTTTGCAATTCGGCCAGTTGCGCAGTGCTTGCCACGGCATTGGCCGAGACCAGGGGGCCGGTCACGCGCTGCACGATGACGAATTCCTCCTCGTCACTCGGGTAGTCGACCAGCACCTTCATCATGAAGCGGTCGACCTGTGCCTCGGGCAGCGGATAGGTGCCTTCGGTCTCGATCGGATTCTGCGTGGCCATCACCAGGAACGGCTCGGGCACCTTGTGCGTTTCGCCGGCAATCGTCACCTGGCGCTCCTGCATCACCTCGAGCAGCGCACTTTGCACCTTGGCTGGCGCACGGTTGATTTCGTCTGCCAGCAGCAGGTTGGTGAATACCGGGCCCAGCGAGGTGCCGAATTCGCCGGTCTTCTGGTTGTAGATGCGGGTGCCCACCAGATCGGCCGGCACCAGGTCGGGGGTGAACTGGATGCGCTTGAAATTGCCGTGGATGGTATTGGCCAGCGTCTTGATGGTCAGCGTCTTGGCCAGTCCGGGCACACCTTCGACCAGCAGGTGACCCTGGGCCAGCATCGCCACCATGACCCGCTCCAGGAACCGGTCCTGGCCGACCACCACGCGTTTGACCTCGTACAGGATCTGTTCCATCAGTTCGGCTGTCGCCTCGCCGGTCTTTGATTGGGGGTTCATTTCAGCTCCTGTGTCGTGCGGTTGGTGGAATCTGGATTGGCGGGATCGATCGATTGCGTGGACAGAGCGCGCTAGAACGGATGCAGTCCGACGGCGGATGCCGCGTTCTCGATCGGTACCGCAAAACCGATGCCGATGAAGGTGCGCTGGTCGCTGGGGTTCAGGATCGCGGTGACGATGCCCACCACATGGCCTTCCATCGTGACTAGCGGCCCACCCGAATTGCCCGGATTGGCGGCGGCGTCGAACTGGATCAGGTTGGTCATTTCCTGCTTGCCTTCGGGCGAGCGGAACGAGCGTTTGAGGCCCGAGACCACGCCGGCTGATGTTGACGGGCCGATGCCGAACGGAAACCCGACCGCAATCACCTGATCGCCCGAGCGCAGGTCGCCGGTCGAGCGCATCGTGGCCGGTATCAGGTCGTCAGGAATGGTGAGTGCCTGCAGCACCGCGAGGTCGTCTTCGGCCTGGACGCCCGTGACCGTTGCCACGGACTCCGTTCCGTCGGCAAAGGTGACCTTGACGGTGTCGGCGCCTCGCACCACGTGCAGATTGGTCAGAATGACGCCCTTGTCGACGATGACGACACCGCTGCCTACGCCCCGCTCGATGTCCTCGCGCCCGTTGGGGCCTTTTTCGTAGCTCATGACGCGCACCACCGACGGCGAGATCACTTCGTAGGCTCGTGCGGCCGCAGAGGGCATGGTCGTGGTCTCGAGTGTCTTCAGAACGGCGCCATCGATGTCTTCCTGCGTCAGCTGGCGCTGCGCAGGGCGGGCCACGAGTACCGCAACCACCGCCAGCGTGACAGCCATCAGCCCGATTGCGGTCCACAGCAGGCGCGCGTCGGAAGCAAGGGCCCGCCAGCGCTGGCGCCGCGCCGACTTCGCCGCCCTTGCGGTTTCGGCGTCGGCCGACGCGCGATCACGGGCATTGGCAGGCGCGCTCGCATGCGCGGGGGAACGGCTGTACAACGGGTTCGTTCGCATGGAGTCCCCTGTGCCAGTGGATTTGATCGGTCGTGCCAAAAGACGGTATCACGGTTCCTTGATCCGTGCTTGTCCGTCGGCCTGCTCGACCGATCGCGCTGTCAATCTGCCGCTCTGATTCGGTGCAGCGCCCGAGCCTCGATGCCTTCCAGCCCATCGGGCATGGCCGGATACCACTTCACGTTGCGCAGGTCCAAGCCCGGAAAACTGGCAGTGAATTGTTGCTGAATGCCGACGTCCTGCAACGGCAGGGTGCCCTGCACGGCGGTCATGTTGCCGGTGGCTGTGGCCACCTTCGCAGCAATGTCGGGACGCAGGTTGAAATTGATCCAGGCGTACGCCGCGTCGTCGTTTTCGCCCTTGACGGGTATTGTGAAGGTGTCTATCCAGCCCAGTGCGCCCGATCTGGGGACGGTGAACTGGATCGCTGGCTTGTCGCGGTTGATTTGCCAGCCGCCGGTGTCCCAGATCATGCCGGCGGCGACGCGCCCGGACCGCAACAGTTCGAGCAACTCGCTGCGGCTGTCCCAGAACACCATGTTGGCCTTGCAGGCGACCAGGGTCCTGGACACGTCGTTCATGAGCACGGCGTAGGCCTTGGGGTCGTTATAGAGCGCGAATGGATCCTTGTGGGTCGAAAACGCGAATGCGAGCAAGGTCGAGCGCTGCAGCCGCATCGCGATCTTGGCCTTGAAGGCGGGACGGCACAGGTCCGGGTAGTCGGCAATCTTGCCCATCGCGGTATTGACCGCGATTCCCTCGGTGCCCCAGATGTGGGGCAGCGCGTAGAGCTTTCCGTCCAGACTGGCGTTTTTCCAGGTCGCGGCCAGTATGGCGGGGATGAACCGTTCGGTCTTGACCCGGGTCAGGTCCAGTGGCCGGTAGAGCTTGAAGTCGCCCTGCGCACCAGGAACCCGGTCGAGCGCCGGTTGCACCAGGTCGAACCGCGGCCCGTCGGCTGCACGCAATTTGGCACTGATCTCGTCGTTGCTGTTGGCGACGGTGACCTCGACCTTGTACCCGCTTTCTTTTTCGAACTGCGTCCGCACTTCGTTCGGCACGTAGTCGGCCCAGGTGAGCAGGTGAAGCGGCCGGCCCTGCGCCATCGCGCTGCTCACCAATGCGGCCCAGAGCATGGTCGCGATCAGCGTGGTCTTGGCATTCATGTCTTAGCCGGCGAGCACCAACAGGCTTTCGTGCGAAAACCCCAGTGTGACCTGTTCGCCGCGCCGCGGCAGCGCGCGGTTCGGATCGTTAAAGACATCCAGCGACAGGACCTCGCTTCCCATGCTCGCGCGGATGCGCACGATCGAGCCCAGGAAATGGACCTCTTGCACGGTCGCCGCGAGGGAATTGCGCCCGGGTTGCGGTGGTTCGAATACGATGGCTTCGGGCCGGATGGCAAGCGAGCGGCTCTGGCCTTTGGCGACGTCCGCCATCGGCTGCGATGTCATCAACTGCTGATTGCCCACGGAGATTCGCCCCGTTGCGCCATCGATTACCGAGCCCGAAAGCAGGTTCAATGTGCCAACGAACGAAGCGACGAAACGCGTGAGCGGGAAGTTGTAGACTTCGGCCGGCGTGCCGATCTGCTCCGCGCGGCCCTCGTTGAGCACGACGATCCGGTCGGAGATCGATAACGCCTCCTCCTGGTCGTGCGTGACGAAGATCGACGTGAAGCCCAGCTCACGCTGCAGGCCGCGTATTTCCTCGCGCAGGGACACCCGGATCTTGGCATCCAGCGCGGACAGCGGCTCGTCAAGCAGCATCAGCTGGGGCTTGTTGGCCAGTGCACGGGCCAGCGCCACACGCTGCTGCTGGCCGCCGGAGAGTTGCCACGGGTAACGGTCGGCCAGGCCGGTCAATTTGATCAGCGCCAGCATTTCATCGACCCGCGCGCGAATTTGCGGCAGTGGCATGCGCGCGACCTTCAGTCCGAAGCCAATGTTGTCGGCAACGTTCATGTTGGGAAACAGCGCATAGGACTGGAACACCATGCCGATGTTGCGCTGGTTGGTGGGGAGCCAGGTCACGTCGCGGCCGTCGAAGCGAATCATGCCTTCGCTCGGCTTCTCGAATCCGGCCAGCATGCGAAGGATCGTCGTCTTGCCGCAGCCCGATGGCCCCAGGAAGGTGACGAACTCGCCACGTTCGACCTCGATCGCGAAGTCGCGCACGGCCACATGGCTGCCGAAGGATTTTGTCAGGCCGGAGATTTCTAGGAAAGCCATGCGTGTCGTTCGTGTCAGGGAGTGTTGGCGGTACTGGCGCGGGCCCCGCCGGCATTGCGGCCGACGACCTGGATCAGGCCCATCGAAGCCCAGGTGACCACCAGCGCGATCATCGCCAGCGCCGAAGGTTCGTAGGCCCGGTTCGCCCCGACCAGTTGCAGGTAGGGGCCGAACGCGGGCCGGTTCAACAGGCTTGCCATCGTGAATTCACCGATGACGATCGCAAACGTGAGGAAGGCACCCGACAGGATCGCCGAAATGATGTTCGGGAAGATCACCCGGAACAGGATCGTGAAGCGCCCGGCGCCGAGCGCCTCTGCGGCCTCAGTCAGCGTGCGCACGTCGATCGCTCGCAGGCCGGTGTCCACCGCGCGGTACATGTAGGGCAGCGACAGCGTCACGTAGCTGCACATCAACAGGAAGTCAGTGGCCCGCACCGAGCCGGTGAGCGGGATGAAGGAACTGCTGTTGTACATGCGCAGGTAGCCGAACACGATGACGATGGCCGGAATCACCAGCGGCAGCAGCGTGATGAACTCGATCAAAGGTCGCAGCCGCGGCAGCCGCAGCTGTACCCAGTAGGCGGTGGGCACGACCAGCAGCACGCCGACGACGATGGTCAACACTGCCATCACGATCGAATAGCTGAACGTGGCCTGGAACTGCGGGTCGGAGAACACCACGCGGTAGGCTTCAAAGCTGTACTCGCCGCGCTTCATGCGCAGGCTGAACTCGAAGGTGCCGATGAGCGGAATCAGGAAATAGCCTGTGCCCACCAGGATGGCGATCCAGGCGCCCAGACGTGAACTGCCTTTCATGCGCGCCGGCTCCGGTCGCTGCGACTGCGCAGCCACATGTAGCCGCCGTTGGACACCGCGGTGATGACGATCATGCCCAGCGCCAGCGCGTAGCCGAGGTTGGGGTTGTGCAGCACGTCGCCGCGGATCTGCGCGTACAACAGGATCGGAACAATGTTGAGCGAACTGCCGGTCAGCGCGTAGGCTGTGGCAACGGCGCCGAATGCGTTGGCGAACAGCAGCAGCATAGCGCCCACAACTGCGGGCCACAGCACCGGCAGCGCCACGTAGCGCCAGTAATGGTAGGCCGTTCCGCCCAGGCAGTCACAGGCCTCGCGCCATTCGCGCTTGAGACCGTCGAGCGCGGGCGTGACGATCAGCACCATCAGTGGAATCTGGAAATACATATATGTCAGCGTCAGGCCGGTGAAACTGAGCACGTTGAAACCGGTCGAGTAGATGTCGACATCAAGGTACTTCCTGAGCAGCACGGTGACAAGGCCCACGCGTCCGAGTGTGGCCAGAAAGGCGAAGGCCAGTGGAACGCCGGCGAAGTTGGACGCCACCCCTGAAAAGGTCATCAGAGTTGGTCGGATCCAGGGCGGCAACTTGCCCAGTACCGCGGCCCAGGCGAGCAGGAAGCCCAGGAAGCCCCCGCCCAGCGCCGACGCGGCGCTGATTCGGATGCTGATCGAGTAGGCGCTGAGCACGCTGGATTCAAACAATCCGCGGATATTCGCCAGCGTGAAGGCACCGGTGGCGTCCTGAAATGCACCCACCATCAGATAGCTGGTCGGCAGCATCAGGAACATCAGCGCGAACGTGAAGAACGGCAGCACGGCAAGCCAGTTCCAGGCGCCACTGCGCGGACGCGCCGCCCGTGCGCCGCTCGGCGAAGCACCCGCGCCAATGATTTTGGGACGATCAGACATGGAAACGATCGGGTCGGTTGCGCTCGCACGCATGCGCTCGGGCCCCTGAGTACAGCTTCGTGGCTGCCCTCAGGAACGGGCCGGCGGCGCGCAGATTCGCGCCTGGCCGCCCGGCCCGCATGGCCATGCGCTCGCGTGCAGTGGCGATAGTCTCCGGCTGGCTACTTGACCGCAGCGCCAACCACCGCATCCCACTGCTTGGTGATCACTTCCTTGGAAGCCGCCTGCTGATCCAGCGTCGGGAACACTGCCTTCGCGTAACTCTCGGCTGGCGGCAGCTTGTCAAGCATAGCCTTGGGAATCAACTTCTTGGCGACCAGGTCATTGAAACGGATCGGGTGGCAATAACCGTTGAGCCAGGCGAGCTGGCCTTCGTCCGAGTACAGGTACTCCAACCACAGCTTGGCCGCATTCGGGTGCGGCGCGTAGGCGCTGATTGCCTGAACATACACGCCTGCGACTACGCCGGACTTGGGCACGATGACCTCGACCTTCGGATTGCCCTTGAGCGTGTCGCGATCTGCCAGCGCGTTGTAATCCCAGCGGATGATGATCGGCGTGCTGCCCTGAGCGAACGACGCGGCCTTGCCGATCACCGGAACAAAGTTGCCCGCCTTGTTCAGGTCGGAGAAGAACTTCAGGCCGTCAGCGCCTGCCTTGGCGACGTCGCCCTTGGCCATGCCCAGCCCGGCCGCGAACACGCCCTGGATTGCCTGGCTCGAGGAACGTGGGTCGCCCGCCAGCGCCACCGCATTCTTGTATGCAGGCTTGAGCAGGTCGGCCCAATCTGCCGGCATGGTCTTGATGATGTCGGCGTTGACCTGGAACGTCAGAACGCCGTAGTAGTCGCCGGTCCAGTAACCTTCGGGATCTTTGGCCGAATCGGGAATGCTGGCCCAGGTGGAGACCTTGTAAGGCTGGAGCAGGCCGGCCGCCTTGGCCTGCGGACCGAAGGATAGTCCGACGTCAATCGTGTCGGGCGCCTGTGGGCCCTTGTTGTCCTTGTTGGCCTTGATGGCTTCGACCTCATCGCCGGAGCCGGCGTCCGGATTGAGTTCGTTGACCTTGATCCCGTATTTGGTTTTGAAACCTTCGATGACGGCGCCGTAACCGCACCAGTCGTGCGGCAGCGCGATCACCGTCAACTGGCCTTCCGCCTTGGCAGCTGCCACCAGCGCAGCGGACTGCGCGTGGGCCGAATGCGAACCGAACGCGGCAAGGCACGCAGTAGCCAGTGCCGTCAATGAAAAACGTGACATGGAAAATCCTGTGAGAGGTTGGTATGAATGAACAACGAGGACACAATCAGCGCTGCCTGGAATCGCAGGCAAGGGCTATCTCCGAAAGCGCTTCAGAATAGCGCTTATCCGAGACGGCCACAAGTCGGCTGGCGCCTGACCGGATAGTGTTTTCCCCTATAGTGATTTTCATGAACTTCTGGATCGATACCCATTGCCACCTGGACGCGCCGCAGTTCGCCGGCGATGTATTGCAAGTGCGCGCCCGTGCACAGGCCGGCGGCGTTGGACATTGCACGATCCCGGCAGTGGAAGTGGGCAATTTTGCCGCTGTGCGTCAGCTGGCGCATGCCACGCAAGACAGTTACGCGCTGGGTATTCACCCGTTGTATGTGGCCCGGGCCCAGGACGCGGACCTGGACTTGCTCGAGCAGGCGCTGAAGGATTCGGTCGACGACCCGCGCCTGGTGGCGGTCGGCGAGATCGGGCTGGACTTCTTCGTGCCGGCATTGTGCACGCCGGCAATGCGTGAACGCCAGGAGCATTTCTATATGGCGCAGTTGCGTCTGGCGCGCACGTACGGCCTGCCAGTCATCCTGCATGTGCGCCGGTCGGCCGACCGCCTGCTCCGCGGCCTGCGTATATTGGCGCCAGCCAAGGGCCCGTGCTGGAGCGGCATCGCCCATGCGTTTGCTGGCAGCCGACAGCAGGCAGACGCTTTCGTCGAACTGGGGTTCAAGCTGGGGTTTGGAGGTGCGGTCACGTTTGACCGGGCCTTGCAATTGCGCCGCCTGGCGGTCGGCCTGCCATTGTCGGCACTGGTGTTGGAGACCGACGCGCCGGACATCCCCCCGCACTGGCTGTACATGACCGCCGAGCGCCGCGCCGCCGGCGCAACCCAGAGCGCGAACGAACCGGCGCAGTTGCCGGCGATTGCCCAGGTGGTGGCGGAGCTGCGCGGTATCCCGCCAGCCGATCTGGCGGCGGCAACCCGTGCAAACGCCTGTGCTGCACTGCCGAAACTGGGCGCCTTGCTGGTATAACGCGCCATGGCCTTGAACGCTGTTGTTTCCCATGCCGACGTGCATTTTTCCGACGAAGGGCCGATCCGCCACCTGCACCTGGACTCGATCTGGATCCAGGGTTCGATGTCGATCGACGCGCCCCAGTTGCTGGTGCACCAGTACATCCAGCGCATGATGGCCTGGTTGCTGTTCGTGGAGCCCGCCAACGTGCCGGGCCGCCAGGCCATGCAACTCGGGCTGGGTGCCGGTTCGCTGACCAAGTTCTGCTACAAGGTGCTGCGCATGCATACGGTCGCCGTCGAGATCAATCCCAAGGTGCTGGTGGCCTGCCGGGGCTGGTTCAAATTGCCAGCCGACAACAACCGGTTGCAAGTGATCCTGGCGGATGCGGCACGCGAGATTCGCGATCCCAAGTGGTGGGGCAACATCGATGCCTTGCAGATCGACCTGTACGACCATGATGCGGCCGCCCCGGTGCTGGACAGCCAGGCCTTTTACGCCGACTGCCGCCGGCTGCTCAGCGACGACGGTTGCCTCACTGTCAACCTGTTCGGCCGCGCATCGAGTTACGCGCGCAGTGTCGAGAAGATCGCGGCCGTGTTCGGTCACGACGCGATCTGGCCGTTCAAACCCACCCGCGAGGGCAATACCGTGGTGCTGGCGCAGCGCAACGCCAATCGTCCCAAGCGCGCGCTGCTGAGTCAGCGCGCCGAGGAGATTGAAACCCTGTGGGGCTTGCCTGCTGCGCAATGGGTGCGGGTGCTCAAACCGTTGATGCCATGACGCTCACCACCAAGGCGAAATTTTCGGCCCATGCGCCTGTTGCAGGCCCGCTGGAATGGCGCCGCCTGGTCGAATGGATGCGCGAAGACGGCGTGATCTCCGACGACGAGGCCGCTCGCACCATCGCGCGCTGCTCGCAAGGTGAGAGCGCGCAGCACCCGCTGGTGCGCCTGGCCAGCGTGTCGATGCGGCGCTCTGCGGACGGCCGGCCGCTGGACATCGAGATGCTGACTCAGTGGCTGGCCAAACGGGCCGATCTGGGCTACTTTCGCATCGACCCTCTCAAGGTGGACGTGGGCAAGGTCGCCGACGCGATGAGTGCGCCGTATGCCGAGCGCCACAAGGTGCTGCCGGTGCAGGTCACGCCGACCGAGTTGGTGATTGCCACTGCCGAACCGTTCGTCATCGATTGGGTGGCTGAGGTCGAACGCCAGTCGCGACGCAACGTACGCCGGGTGGTGACCAGTCCGCTCGAAATAACGCGCTTCACGGCGGAGTTTTACGCGCTGGCCAAGTCGGTGCGTTCGGCGATGAAGTCCGGTGGGGCCAGCGCCGGCACCAGTTTCGAGCAACTGGTCGAGTTGGGCAAGACCAACAAGCAGCTGGACGCCAACGACCAGGGTGTTGTACAGGTGGT
>JBDTMH010000102.1:0-15016 GCA_039934375.1 Burkholderiaceae bacterium
CAACATCATGACCCAATGGAATCTCAGCGGCACCTACTTCGAAGCCTGCAATTGCGAAGCCGCTTGCCCTTGTATCTTCACCAGTCCGCCCACGGAAGGTGAGTGCACGGCGTTGGTCGCCTGGCACATCGACAAGGGCAGCTATGCCGACACGGCGCTCGACGGACTGAATGTCGCACTTGCCGTCCATGCGCCAGGAACCATGGTGGCCACCAAGTGGAAAGTGGCCGCCTATTTCGACGACAAAGCCAGTGCAGCGCAAAACGACGCGCTGCACGCGATCTTCGGCGGCAAGGCTGGAGGCCACCCGGCTGTACTGGCATCGTTCATCGGCGAAATGGTGGGGGCAAGCAGCGTTCCGATGAAGTACCAGGCCGATGGCCGCAAGAGCAGCCTGTCCATCTCAGGCGTCGCAGACACGTCGATCGAGATGATTGAGGGCCAGGGTGGCCAGCCGATCACCGTCGAAGGGCACCCCCTTTGCATTGCGCCGGGCAAGGCGGCGACGGTGGCGCGCTCACGTGATTTCACCTTCGCGGACCATGGGTGGGACTGGAAATTTTCGGGACGCAGTGGCTTGTTGTCCGACTTCGTCTATCAGTCGGACTGACACCCGTGCGCAGCGCATGGAGCTTGGTCGCAGGCGTTGGCTGGCGCCGCGCGCCAGTATGGTTCGGCATGGTCGCCATCGTTGCCATGAGTTGGTATTACCTCGGATGCATGGACAGCGCAATGTCGCCGATGCAAGGCGGCGCATCGCCACACGCCGGAATGGCCATGGGCGGCGACGGTGCGGCCGGACTGCTGACGGCATTTGGCATGTGGGCGGTGATGATGATGGCAATGATGCTGCCGACGGTGGCTCCTTCAGCATCGGTGTTCTCGATCCTGTCGGCGCGCCGCGACCCCAGCCGCACCCATCGTGCGACGGCGACCTACATCGCCGGCTACGCAGCGTCCTGGATCGCGTTCGCAGCACCCGCCGCGCTCTTGCAATGGTCGCTCACCTATGCCCTGCTGCTCGATCCCATGGCCCGCAGCACGAGCACCATGTTGAGTTCAGCCATCCTGTTGGCGGCAGGCGTCTACCAGTGGATACCGATGAAGAGCGTTTGCCTGTCCAAGTGCCGAACGCCGCTGGCCTTCTTCATGGCCAACTGGCGCGACGGCAGGTCAGGCGCATTCTCGCTCGGCCTGCGGCACGGCGGCTATTGCATCGGCTGCTGTTGGGCCTTGATGGCCGTCATGTTCGCCGTCGGCGCGATGAGCCTTGTCTGGATGGGACTTATCATGCTTGTGGTTCTGAGCGAGAAGCTCATTCCGGCGCGTTGGCATTTCGACAAGGCATTGGGTGTCGCGCTGGTCACCGCGGGACTCTGGACGGTCAGTTGACTGGCGGCGATCTATAAGGGCGAGAAATTCTCGGACCACGCGGCGCCGGCCCTCGGTCACATCAGCCGAGGGGTCAGACACCCAAGAAGACTTCTTGCACAGCGCCAGGCCCACCGCAGGTTCGTCGAGCAGCAGCAGTACCCGCGGCTGGCCAACATGCGCGGCGTCTCGTCCGACACGGCTTGCTCCACTGCGCCGCTAGCCGATCGGTCCCGACTCGGATTCAATAGCTGAACAGCGTGTCGGCCCCCTGGCCGACATCGACAAATCGTTCAAGGGAGCCCCGAATGCCAGATAACACCAGCAGAACCAATATGCGACTGATGGCACCGATGGCGGTGCACTGCACAGGTCACCAGACACCCGCCCGGGCACGGCTGGCCATCGACAGCGTGCTGGAATATGACGTCGACGCGACGAGCGAGTTTGTCTTCCTGATCCATGTAGCTGACGCGCCGGGGCAGACGCTTATCCAGGAGTCGTTGCTGGTAGAGCCGCGAATCCCCTACCGTTGTTACACCGACGACGCCTCAGGCAACCGGTTCCTGCGCCTGCAAGCCGAGGCCGGAAAACTCAAGGTGGTGTACCGCGCCATCGTCGATCGCATGGTGGAACCAATGGCCCCTGCAACACCGGAAGTGGCGATTCACGACATTCCGGCCGACGTCCTGCATTACGTGACACCGACTCGTTATTGCGAATCGGACGAACTCAGCGCGGACGCACAGGCACTTTTCGGCGCCATGGCCCCGGGTCAGCAGCGCGTGCAGGCGATCTGCGACTGGGTGCAGAACAACATCACGTACCGCATCGGATCGAGCGATGCGAGTACGTCCGCTGCGGACGTGTTCGCGCGCCGCACCGGTGTCTGCCGAGATTTCGCGCATCTGTCAATCACGTTCTGCAAGGCCTTGAACATTCCGGCGCGCATGATCAGCGGCTACGCCGTCTTTGCTGATCCGCCACCAGACTTTCATGCCGTGTTTGAAGCTTATGTCGGCGGGCGCTGGGTCATGTTCGACCCGACCGGCATGACGCCGATCGAACATGTGGTGCGCATAGCGACCGGTCGCGACGCCAAGGACGTCGCATTCGCCACCATCTTCGGGCCGGCGCGCATGACGTCCATGTTCCCAGACGTCATGCTGCTGGGTGACCTGCAGACGGCCCGCGCCCCGAACATGCCAGCGCGTCAAGCCGATCTGGCGCGCGCCTGACGTTGCTTCCGTGGCAGCTGCGGGCCGGCTGTCTAAGCGCTCAGGTGCCCGTACAGGATGGGTGCGTAGGAGATCGACTACCCGTTGTGGCGTTGGTGTCCGCTGTCGGCATTCGGCGACCCTGCCCATACTTGACCATCTGTGCTCCATTCCCCAGGCCGATGCCATTCGACCCTGCGAACCGACAGCTTCGCTGCACGTCCCGTGACCGTTCGGCACGGGTGCGGGCGTGTCGCTCGGCAGTCGGCTCGATGCGCGACGCTGGCGTTCGGCCGCGGGCATGAACAACCGGCCAGTTAGCAGCAGGGCGCTGACAGCGGCTGACCCGGCTGCGCACGGAGCCGCAGCTGCAGCCGCGTCACAGCCATCTCCTGGCCAGTTGCTGCTGTCGGGCCATTGGACTGCGGCTTGCGCCGGCGCATTGCACACGCAGCTGCTGGCACTGCGACCCGCTGCGGGTACACCAGCGGTCGCCGATGCCCGGCGGGTCGAAGCGCTGGATACCGCCGGTGCCTGGTTATTGCAAGCGCTGCTGCAGCGTTTCGAGGACCAGGGCATGACCATTGAATTGCAAGGACTGCGCCCCGAGTTCATGCCTCTGCTCGCATCGGTCGAGAAACGGTTCGCCGCGCAACGCGGCGCGAAGGCCGCATCGCCGTCTGCCGGTGACGCCGCGCCCGGTGTGTTGCAACGCATAGGGCAACGCAGCTGGCGCAGCGGGAAACAGCTGTTGGCGGGTTTCTCCTTCGTTGGTGAAACAGCATTGGTTTTGCTGTCGTGGGTCGCCCACCCGTCGCGCATCCGCTGGCGCGCGGTGCTATTCAACATCCGCAGCGCCGGCGTCGACGCATTGCCGATTGTTGCGATCCTGTCCTTCCTGCTCGGCGTCGTTGTCGCCTATCAGGCGGCCGATCAGCTGCGGCGCTTCGGCGCCAACATCTTTATCGCCGATCTGGTCGGGCTGGCAATGCTGCGCGAATTCGCGCCATTGATCACCGCCGTCATCCTGGCCGGGCGATCCGGATCGGCTTATGCGGCGCAGATTGGCACGATGACCGTGACCGAGGAGATTGACGCCATGCGAACGATTGGGCTGTCGCCGATCGAGATCCTGGTACTGCCCAAGTTGCTCGCACTGTTGATCGCGGTGCCGCTGCTGACGGTGTTCGCCGACATCGTGGGCGTGGCCGGCGGCATGGCCATGGCCCAGGCGCAACTGGGGATCGGATACATTGATTTCCTGGAACGTTTCGTCAACGCCATCAGTGTCACGTCCTACCTTGTCGGTATCGGCAAGGCGCCGGTATTCGCGGCCATCATCGCGCTGGTAGGATGTTTTCAGGGACTGCGTACGCGCGGTGGCGCCGACAGCGTCGGGCGCCAGACGACGCGTAGTGTGGTGCAGGCGATTTTCCTGGTTATCGTCGCCGACGCCGTGTTCTCCGTCATGTTCAGCATCGTCGGGCTCTGAGATGGACCCCATCGAAGACCTGGCAATCGACGTGCGCGCGTTGTGCACCCGTTTCGGCAAGCAGCGGGTGCACGACGGCGTCGACCTGCAGATCCGGCGCCACGAGATATTTGCGATCATCGGTGGCAGCGGCTCGGGCAAGTCGACGCTGTTGCGCGAGATGATCCTGCTGCATCGGCCCGACGCCGGATCGATCCGCGTGCTTGGCCAGGATCTGCAGACGCTGGACCGGCAGCAGGCGGATGCATTGCGGCGGCGCTGGGGCGTGATGTTCCAGCAAGGCGGGCTGTTCAGCTCGCTGACGGTCGCCGAGAATGTCGCATGGCCTTTGCATGAACACACGGACCTCGATGACACAGTCATCGACGGCATTGCAGCACTGAAGATCGCCATGGCTGGGCTCGAGCCGCGGGTCGCCACGCGTTATCCGTCCGAACTCAGTGGCGGCATGATCAAGCGCGCGGCGTTGGCGCGTGCATTGGCACTGGATCCCGAGCTGCTGTTTCTCGACGAACCGACGGCCGGCCTCGACCCGCAAAGTGCCGCCGGTGTCGACGCCCTGGTGCGCGAACTGCGCGACCTGTTCGGGCTGACGATCGTCATCATCACGCACGACCTGGACCTGTTGTGGCAGGTGGCAGACCGGGTGGCGGTGCTCGGTTCGGGACGCGTGCAGGCCGTCGGTTCGATGGCTGAACTGGCGCAGTTGGACAACGACGCTGTGCGGCCTTTCTTCGCCGGCGCACGCGGGCGATCGGCGCGAGCCGGCGCAACGTCCGTTGACGGCGACATATTGGCCATGGGGCCGGAGGTGGCATGGAACACAAGGTAAATTTCGCGCTGGTCGGCGCCTTCGTGCTGGTTCTGGCAACGGCGCTGGTCGGCGTGGTGTTGTGGTTGGCCTCCGGCGGCGCCTTTCAGACGCATTACGACCGTTACGATGCATCGGTCGAGGAATCGGTGTCCGGGCTCAACCCCAAGGCGTCGGTGAAATACAACGGCGTCGAGGTCGGCAAGGTGGAGCGCATCTGGCTCGACGCCGACAATCCGCAACGCGTCAACCTGCGCTTCCAGATCGAACGCGGCACGCCGATCAAGGTCGACACCGTGGCGACACTCAAAACGCAGGGCCTGACCGGCATCGCCTATGTCGAACTCAGTGGAGGGACGCCCGAATCACCAACACTGACAGTGCACGAGCATCAGCACTATCCGGTGATCCAGACCCAACCATCGCTCAGCACCCGGCTCGAGACCGTTTTGACCAATGTGTTGGCCCGCCTCGACAGCACCTCGACCACGATCAACGAGGTGCTGAGCCCGGCCAACCGGCAGGCGTTTTCGAGCGCGCTGGCCGACGTTGCCAGCGTCGCACGCACCATCGCTGCGCGCCGCAATACGCTGGACGCCGCGATCACCAGCGCCGGCAAGACGCTGCAAAACACCGCGCAGGTGAGTGACCAGCTCGGCCCGACGCTGGAGCGCATCGGACGCAGTGCGCAGGCGATCGAAACGATGGGTCGATCCGTGACCGCGACCAGCAACGGCGCCGGCAAGACCGTCGATGCGATCGGTGCCGACATGCAGCGCATCAGCGCGCAGACCTTGCCCGAACTCGAGCGCCTGATGCACGAATTGTCGGCGCTGACGACGTCGTTGCGCCGCCTCAGCGACCAGACCGAGCGCGATCCGCGCGGTCTGATATTTGGCCGCCAACCGGTGCCTTCCGGTCCCGGCGAAACTGGTACCCGACCATGACCCTGCACATTCCCCTGCGTTCGCGCCGACGTCTGGTCGCGTGTTCCCTATGGCTTCTGACCGGATCGCTGCTAGGCGGCTGCAGCGTGCTGCAGCCGTCCGGCAAACCGCCACCGCATTTCTACGCGCTCGGACCGGCGCCCGGCGTCTCGCCGCAGGTCGCGCCGCAGCCGATGCCATCGAACGCCGCAGCGCCTACGCTGCTGGTGCTGGCGCCCGGCGCCGCAGCGGGGTTCGACAGCCAACGCATCATCTACATCCGCCAGGACCATCGGATCGAATATTTTGCGCACAACGAATGGGTCGACACGCCGTCGCGCATGTTGCAAGGCCTGCTGGTCGAGGCGATGGCGCGCAGCGGCGTTTTTTCGGCGGTATCGCCGGCGTCCGGCGCGGCGGGCGGCGACATACGGCTCGATACCGAGATCGTGCGTCTGCAGCATGAGTTCCAGTCGCAACCGAGCCAGGTACGCTTCACCTTGCGCGCGACATTGGTCGATGATCGCTCGCGCCGCGTGCTGGCATGGCACGAATTCGATACCGTGGTCCCTGCCGCCAACGACGATCCCTACGGCGGCGTCACTGCCGCCAGCAAAGCGGTGCAGGAGACGCTGCAGCAGTTGGCGACGTTCAGTCGCAAGGCGGTCGCCAACTGGACCCCGCCGCGGTGACGGTGGCCCGGTGTGACGGCGCCCGGCGCGTCAGGCGCCGTTGAGTTGTGCCAACACGGCGCGCGCTGCCGCGGCCGAAGACGCGGGGTTCTGGCCAGTGATCAGCTTGCCGTCGGTGACGACGAAGGACTGCCAGTCATCGCCCTTGCTGTAAACACCGCCGTTCGCCGCCAGCATGTCCTGCACCAGGAAAGGGACAATCTTTGTCAGCTGCACCGCCTCTTCCTCGGTGTTGGTGAAGCCCGTCACTTTGCGGCCCTTGACCAGTGGTGATCCATCCGCCGCCTTGGTGTGGCGAAACACCGCCGGCGCATGACAGACCGCCGACACCGTTTTGCCATTGGCCGCCATCGACTCGATTAGCTTGATCGAGTGTGCATCTTCTGCCAGGTCCCACAACGGACCGTGGCCGCCGGGATAGAACACCGCGTCGAAACCTTGCGCCGACACACTGGAGAGTTTGACCGTCTCGGCGAGCGCCTTCTGCGCAGCTGTGTCCTTCTTGAACCGGCGCGTCATTTCGGTCTGCGCGTCTTGTTCGTCGCTTTTCGGGTCCAACGGCGGCTGGCCTCCCTTGGGCGAAGCGAGCACGATGTCGGCGCCCGCGTCTTTGAAGACATAGTAGGGGGCGGCGAACTCTTCCAGCCAGAAGCCGGTTTTCTTGCCGGTGTTGCCAAGCTGGTCGTGCGAAGTCAGGATCATCAGAATTTTCATGGGGGTTTCCTTGAGGGGGCGTCCACCATGGGTCGGCGGCGCCTGTTGGCACGCCCTGCGCTGCGCGCAAGGGCGGCAACGGTCAGCTTAATCGCGTGCGCGCTCAGGACCCCTGCGTATCAGCCGCGCCGCGCTGTAGGACAACGTCGGCAGACAGACCGGTTGCTGGCAAACGCTGCCACGGCGAGGGAAATGTCACAACTGGACAGCGATATTTCGGCCTCTTCAAAGGCTGGAATGCAGGTAATTGGCCATGGTGATGAAGTCAAACACCGGCAAACCCGTCTGCTGCCGGATCAGCGCGGAAAAAGGCGGCAAATCCGTGCATTCCAGAACATAGGCGCGAATGCCCGGATGCGCCTCGCGCGCGTCCAGGCTGGTCTTCATGACTTCTTGCGCGATGCGCGTCAGGTCGATGTCCTGGTCCGGTTCGGCGAACATGCGCCGCCACTCGGAACATTGTTCGAGACCCACAATATGCAATCCGTCCGTACGCTCGATACCAGAGGCGCGCAGGTGTTCCCCCCGCAGTGCGCCGGCATTGGCGGTGACGACACAAACCTCACTGTTTGGCCCGAGCATGCGTTGCACCATGGGCACCTGCAGCAGGCTGGAGGTGAATACAGGCAGCCCGACAGCGCTCGCCAACTCCTCCTGAAAGATGGCATTGAACCCGCAGCTGGTGGTGATCGCCAGGATGCCGTCGGACGCCATGTCCCTGGCATCGGCGATCATGCGCGCGAGCACCTGCCTGTCAGGATTTTCCAGCACCGTGTGCACGTTGGCGCCACGCACCGGTTTGAGGCGCACCGGGTAACCGTAAGACGCTGGATTGGTGCTGTTCCCCACCAGCGACTCAAGCTGCATCAAGCCCCGGGGAACGTGTCCGGTCTCCCAGCACAGGATGCCAATTTTTGGATTGTCGGTAGGGTTCATCAATGCACCAAAGACGTGTCAGAACCGGTTGATACGATACGGCGTGAGATCGAACGGCGCTGTGTCGCCCTTGATGATGGCCTCGACCAGTTCGGCGGTGACGGCCGACAGTGTCAGACCGAGGTGGCCATGACCGAAAGCGTAGATAACATTCTTGTTATGCGCTGATGGTCCAATCACGGGCAGGGAGTCTGGCGTTGACGGCCGATAACCCATCCATTCACGCTGGACCGCCGACACACCGTTTTCCGGCAACACGCTGCGCACAAAAGGCAGCAGCGAGCGGATACGGCGAAAGTCCGGCGTAGCGCGCAATCCGGCAAGCTCGTCACCGCTGCATACGGTGATGCCATCATGCATCGGGGAGATCACGCAGTCCCTGGCCGGGAACCCGACCGGCCGCGTCAACAAGGGGCCGCCCGTGGCTTTGAGAGAAATGTGGTAGCCGCGCTCTGTATCGAGACACACCTTGTCGCCGATCTGCTCGGCAAACTGGCGCGACCATGCGCCGGCAGCGATGACCACCTTGTCGAAACTGCGCGTTACGGTATCGGTCCGGACGCTGACGCTGTCTGTGCCGACGACGGCTGCGATTTCCAACACGTTTTCTTGCACGAAACTGGCTTGTCTTTGCAGTGCCCCTCGGAAATACGCCTCCACCAATCCTCTGGGGTGATTGACGAAACCACTTCCCGGCTGAAACAGGCCGCGCGTGTAAGCCTGTCGATTCAGCTTGGGTTCCAGGTCGTGGATCTCGTCGGCGTTGAGCTCGGTGAAGCTGACGCCGTGGCGCGTCATCAACTCGCGTTGCAGCCGAGTTTTGGCATAGTCGCTGTCTGAAGCGTAGACCTTCAACCACCCAATCGACTGGATCCGATCCTCACATTGACATAACCGGGTCAGGCTGCGGTGGGCATGCATCGAATTGGCCACCAGCGGGTGCAGTGCCGCCGCGATCTCGGCCACGCGTGAAGGACGACCCGCCGCGATAAAACGCATCAGCCAGGGAAGCGCCTGAAACAGGTAGCCGGGCCGCAATACCGCCGCCCCGTGGCGGTCAAACAAATACGAAGGCAGTGCCCGAATGACGTCGGGTGTGGCCGTTGGCAAAACGGCGCCCTCGACGATGCCTCCGGCATTGCCGGAGCTGGTTCCGGCGCCTGCGGCATCCCGGTCAAAAAGGGTCACCGCGTAGCCCGCTTCGGCCAGCGCAAGGGCTGCCGCACTGCCCACAATGCCAGCCCCCAAAACTGCAACGGCAATCTTGCGCCGATTCTCAACTGTGCTCATGTCAGGCATTTCTTTCGGTACGGGTTCTTCGGTGCTCTGCAATCAGTGATTCAGGATCTTGCTCAGGAATTCCTTGGCACGGGGGTTCACAGGTTTGGTAAAAAATACCTCTGGTTCGGCAACTTCTAGAATCTGCCCCTTGTCCATGAATACGACCCGATCGGCGACTTTGCGCGCAAAGCCCATTTCGTGGGTCACGACGATCATGGTCATGCCTTCTCCGGCCAGCTGCACCATGACGTCCAGCACTTCATTGATCATCTCCGGGTCGAGCGCTGAAGTAGGCTCATCGAACAGCATGATCTTGGGCTGCATGGCCAGGCTGCGGGCTATCGCGACGCGCTGCTGCTGGCCGCCGGACAATTGATTCGGGAGTGCATCGAATTTGTCGCCCAGACCGACACGCTCGAGTTGCGCCCGACTGCGGGCGAGCGCATCGGCTCTGGACATTCTGCGTACATGAATCGGCGCCAGCGCCACGTTGTCCAACGCCGACATGTGTGGATAGAGATTGAACTGCTGGAACACGAAGCCCAGTTCCATGCGCAGGCGGCGCAGTTGCGACGCGTCTGAAATGGATGTGCCATCGACGACCAAGGACCCGTTCTGAAACTGCTCCAGGCCGTTGACACATCGGATCAGCGTGCTTTTGCCAGAGCCACTCGGACCGCACACGACGACGACCTCGCCGGGCGCCACGTGCAGGTTGATGTCCTGCAATACGTGGTTCGCGCCAAACCACTTGTTCAATGCGCTGAATTTGATCATGGGTCAGAGTCTTTGCACCACCCGGGTGCCGATGTGTTCGTGTGTTTTTGGGATCTCGGTGCCGCGCATGTCAGCGTTTCTCGATGCGGCGTGACAGGTACAGCAGCGGGTAGCAGATGGCGAAGTAGCCAAGGCCAATGATTGAAAACGCCAGCAGGCCATTCGGGATGCTCTGCACGATCACCCAGCCCGAACGGGTAAGGTCCAGCAGGCCGATCGCAGAGACAACCGAGGAGTCCTTGACCAGCAACACGAATTGCCCCACCAGCGAAGGAACGACCATGCGAATGGCCTGGGGCAGCACAATCAGCCGCATTTGCTGAAAACGGGTCAGCCCGGCACTGGCAGCGGCTTCCAACTGCCCGCGCGGGATGGCGCGTATGCCGGCGGCAACAATTTCCGAAACGAAGCAAGCGGCAATATTCGATAGCGTGATAGCGCCGGCCGCGAAGGAGTCGAGTTCAATCCCCGCTTCGGGCAGTACGAAAAACACGACAAACAGCTGCACCAGAACCGGCGTGCCGCGGAAAATGTCGGTATACGCACCGATGACGAAGCTCAACCATTTGACACTGCTGGCACGGCCGATCCCCAACACAAAGCCAGCCAAGCCGCCAACGACGATGCCGATCAGGGACACCGCCACGGTGATGCCCAGACCCTTGAGGATCACCGGGTAGTATTGGGCAATGGCTAGCAGTTGTTCCAGCAGCAGGTTCATGTCGCCTCGCTCATGGGCTGCCACGGGCCAGCGTCAGTCGGTTCCAGGTTGCCGCTGTCAGCTTCAGGCTGTAGTAGATGATCAGGTACCCGATGACCGTGGCCATCATGCCCTCCATCGGCATGAATTTGTCATTGCCAAGCGTTTGCCCGGCACGAGTCAACTCAAGCACCGATATCAACGACAGCAATGACGAATCCTTGACCAGCACGATGGCCTGCCCGATGAGCGGCGAGACCATGGGGCGCAGCGCTTGCGGCAGGATGACAAGTCGCATCTGCTGCCAGTAGGTCAAGCCCGAACTGGCGCTGGCTTCCATCTGGCCAGCAGGGATGCCGATGATGCCCGAGCGGATGATCTCACTGGTATAGGCACCGCTATTCAGAGACAGCGCCAGAATGCCCACCACGATTTCCGGCATGACCACACCCAGAATCGGCAAACCGAAATACAGAAAGTAGAGTTGCGCCAGCAAGGGCGTGGCCCGGATCGCGTCGATGTACGCGACAGCCGGCGCGCGGATCAGGCGGGAGCTCTGCAGACTCATGGCACAAGCCAGTATGCCGATCACCAACGCCCCCATGAAGGCCGCGACGGAGATGGACAACGTCGAGATGAATCCCGCCTTGAACAAGGGCAGGGATTCCCCCATCACGCGCCAATTCAGGTCCAGTAGCATGTATGCGTCATTCCAGCCAACTCGATGGCGAGGGGCGCTGCGCCATGCGACGTCGCGCCCTCGTTCACTCAGACGGTTTTCAGTGCTCGTCTTTCCACTTGGTCGAATTGACCCAATAGTCGAGGTTTGCGGCCAAACGCCCGTCCAACGTCGTCTGGTCGATGAACAGGTTCATCCAGCTCAGCAGATCCATCGCATCGTACCGTGTGGCAAATGCCAGCGGCTCCCGGGCCAGCAGTTCGGGCATGATCTTGAACGTGCCAGCAGGGTAACCAGTGGCCTGACCCGTCACGGCCGAACTGTCGTTGAGCAGGCAATCAGCCTGACCGCCTTTCACCGCGTCAAGCAACAGCGTACCGCCACCCTTGTAGCTCTTGATGTCACCTTTGGGGAACACGGTCTTGGCGAGTTTTTCTCCGGTGGAGCCAAACAAAACCGCGATCCTTGCGCCAGCGGCCTTGCAGGCTTCGGTCGAGGTGAACTTGGTTCCCGCCTTGGAAGCCACCATCGGACCGATGTAGATCCAGGGCTTGGTGAACGCCACCTTCATCGCACGCGCCAGCGTCGGCGTCATGTCGGCGGCCAGCATGTCTGCCTTGCCGGAGATCAGCGCGGGCAGGAGTCCGTCCCAATCGAGGTCCAGGAAAACCACCTTGACGCCCATTTCATGCGCCATCAGTTTGGCAAGTTCAACCGAACTCCCGGTACGTTCCCCCTTCTTGTCGACCATGGAAAACGGCGGGCCTTGCGTCTGCACGGCAACCCGCAGTTCGCCTCGCTTCAGGATGTCGTCCAACGTGCCCGCGTGCGCCACGCTCGCAACACCCAGGCTGCCAGCACAAGCCAGCAGTATTGCCGGCAGGAAACTTGCTAACTTCATGCACTTTCTCCTTGGTTAATCCCCGTGAAGGACCGTCCTTCACGGCAGAAACATTTGACCGACGCGCCGTTCGGGCGACACCTCGGCATTTGACTCATTTCCAACAACCCCGTGTCAGGGTCACCCACTTGTTTTGCGACTTCATGACCACGAAGGTTTCGCTGCGGCTGATCACGCCGGGCTCGGCAACTCTTGGGAGGTGTTCGCTGGTGAAGCGGTACAAGTCCTGGACGTCGCCTTCGACCAGAACTTCGACGATCAGATCGAAACGCCCTGTCACGATGCTCACAGACGACACAAAAGGCAGTTCGGCAATCTTCTTGGACAGGGTGTCGAGGTGGCCCCGCGCATTGGCACTGATGCCGACGATGGCGCCGATCAATTCCGGTCGCTCCGACAGGTTCAGCAAACCTACAACCTTGACGGCGTTCTTCTTGATCAAGGCACGTATCCGTGCACGCACGGTCGGCGCACTCAGTTGCAACTTGTCCGCGAGTTGATTGACGCTGTCCTGCGCGTCGACAGACAACAACTGGGTCAGTCGCTTATCTGTTGCGTCCAGAATTTCTCTCACGACAAGCATTTAGCCAAAAAAGTTCACAATCAGAAAAAAACATGGCGATAATTATTCTAATTGGAAGAAATAGCAGGGAGGCACGGGGTTTTCACCTAGACGATGGTCGCCAAGCCCGCGCCGAGATCGGGTCGATGCCAACCATTGCGCGCCCCGCCGCTGTCCAGTGCCTGGCGATCGCGTTCGTGCACCAACGATTCGATGCGCTGGGTCAGGCTGGTGATGATGCGACGCGCGTTCAGACTTCTATGGTGATCAGCTCGGGGTCGTCCGCATGGACGATCAGCATCGCGCGCACCCAGCCCTGCCAGGTTTTGGCAAACGCCGCGCGCTGGGCGCTGTCTGCCTGGGGCGCCAGTGCGGCCTGCATTTGCGCTCTCAGTTCCGCCGGGCGTGGCGCTGCGTCGGGGTGGTGCGACACCTCGACGCTCTGGCCGTTGTCGACGCGGGTGAAGCGCATCTCGCCTTGCATCTGCACGCCAAAAGCCAGCAGATCGCGCCGCCCATGGCGACCGGCCAGGCCCTTGAACCCTCCACTGGCGGCCGCGCCGGTGACCAAAGCGGCCACGCTCGCGATCACGCCGACCACGCCCGCGTCCTGGGCATCGCGCATCGACACGCGCACAGCCCCACGCTGCGGCGTCTGACCGGGGTAGAGCCGGGCCAGCGCAGCACGGGTCATCAACCAGGCACCGGCCACGGTCGGGCACGAGTGCCCGGCCAGCTTGACGGCATCGAGGTAGCGGTATTCGATCAGACCGTCCTGCACGGCGCCCAGCGTCTGCGCCAGCGCGTCGTACATGACGATGGTCGGCGCCTGCTCAAAAAATGCCGGCGTCTGCATTGGCGTCGCGGTCATGGCGTCATCCTTGGATCGGCGGGACTGATGAATTGCATGGTGGACTTGTTCGAGGATTTCAGTAACCCTTGAACTGTTCGCTGCGGATATTGTCCTCGTTGACGGGGAGATCGACCAGCAGTTGTCGCAGTACATAGGGCAGGATGCCACCGTGCCGGTAATAGCCCGCCTCGGCAGGTGTATCGATGCGCACATCCGCGTCGAATTCCTGTACCGCGCCGTGCGGATCTGTGGCCCGCACGCGCACGCGGTTCGGTGGCGTTTCGACACCGGCCAAGCCGGTGATCTGGAAGCTCTCCTCACCGGACAAACCAAGCGAGGTGGCCGTCTGGCCGGCGGCGAACTGCAGTGGCAACACGCCCATACCGATCAGGTTGGAGCGGTGAATGCGTTCGTAGGATTCGGCAATCACCACACGCACACCCAACAGGGCCGTTCCCTTGGCGGCCCAGTCGCGCGAGGAACCCGAGCCGTACTCCTTGCCGGCCAGGATGACCAGCGGTATGCCCGCGCGCAGGTAGTTGACCGACGCATCGTAGATGGTGGCTACCGGCCCACCATCATGGGTAAAGTCGCGCGTGAAACCGCCTTCGGTATTCGGCGCGAGCTGGTTGCGCAGGCGGATGTTGGCAAAGGTGCCGCGAATCATCACCTCGTGGTTGCCGCGCCGGGCTCCGTAGGAATTGAAATCCTTTCGCTCCACCCCATGCTCGGTGAGGTACTTGCCGGCGGGCGAGTCGAGCTTGATCGCGCCGGCAGGACTGATGTGGTCAGTGGTCACCGAGTCGCCCAACCGGGCCAGCACACGTGCGCCGTTGATGTTGGTCAGCGGGGCCGGTTCGCGCCCGACACCGTCGAAATACGGTGGCTGACGTACATAAGTGGAGTCGGCATTCCATTGGAACGCATCGCCCTGCGGCACCTGCAGGCTGCGCCAGTTGTCGTCGCCAGCGAACACGTCGGCATAGCCCTTGGCGAACATGTCCGCCTGCAGGCAGCGGTCGATCACGCCCTGGATTTCGTGTGCCGACGGCCAGATGTCGCGCAGATAGACCGGCTTGCCGTCGCTGCCGGTACCGAGCGGGT
>JBDTMH010000103.1:0-14986 GCA_039934375.1 Burkholderiaceae bacterium
CCAGTGGGGGGTTCGGCCGGCTTACACGCAGTCAACCCGGACAGACGGGGGGCGTCTTTCATGTCAGACCCCCCAGTGCGGAATATGGTGGCTGCCCATCGACACCGCGACGTTCTTGGGCTCCAGGAAAACCTCGTAACTCCAGCTGCCACCTTCGCGACCGGTGCCACTGCCCTTGGTGCCGCCAAATGGCTGGCGCAGGTCGCGCACGTTCTGGCTATTGACAAAGCACATGCCAGCCTCCACCGCTGCAGCGACCCGGTGTGCGCGACCGATGTTCTCGGTCCAGACGTAACTGGACAGACCGTAGCTGATGTCGTTGCTCTTGGCTATGGCATCGGCCTCATCGTCGAACGGAATCAGGCAGGCGACCGGCCCGAAGATTTCCTCCTGCGCGATACGCATGCGGTTGTCGACTTCGGCGAACACCGTGGGTTTGACGAAGTTGCCCTTGGCCACATGGGCCGGCAGATCAGGCATGTCAAGGCCACCACACGATAGCGTGGCGCCTTCCTTCGGGCCAAGCTCGATGTAGCTGCGCACCTTGGCCAGATGCGCCTGGCTGATCATCGGGCCGATGGTGGTCTGCTCGTCCATCGGATCACCGACCCTGATGCGCCGGGCGCGTTCGGTGAATTTCTGAACAAAATCGGCGTAAATACTTTTCTGCACCAGGATGCGGCTGCCGGCGGTGCAGCGTTCGCCATTGTTCGAGAAGATCATGAATACGGCGGCATCCAGCGCGCGCGAAAGGTCAGCGTCTTCGAAGATGACGAACGGGCTCTTGCCGCCGAGTTCCATGCTGAACTTCTTCAGTCCCGCGGCTTGCACGATGCGGTTGCCGGTGGCGGTGCTGCCGGTGAACGAAATCGCCCGCACATCCGGGTGTTTGCACAGGGGCTCACCGGCATCCTTGCCGTAGCCATGCACGATGTTGAGCACTCCCGCCGGTATGCCGGCTTCCAGCGCCAGTTCACCCAGGCGCGCCGCGCTCATCGGTGAGAGTTCGCTCATCTTCAGCACGGCGGTGTTGCCGAAGGCCAGTGCAGGGGCCACTTTCCAGGTGGCCGTCATGAACGGCACGTTCCAGGGGCTGATCAACGCGCAGACACCGACCGGGTGGTACAACGTGTAGTTCAAGTGTGTGGGCGTCGGATAGGTGTGACCGTCGACACGGGTGCACATTTCGGCGAAGTAGTAGAAGTTGTCGGCCGCACGCGGGATCAACTGCTTGCCGGTCTGGGCGATCACCTGCCCGGTGTCCCGGGTCTCGGTGGCGGCGATCTCGGGCACATGCGCAGCTATCAGGTCGCCGAGCTTGCGCACCAGGCGTGCGCGTTCGGTCGCGGCCAGAGCGGCCCACTTCGGAAAGGCGTCTTTGGCCGCTGCGACGGCGGCGTTGACCTCGGCCTCACCGCCAGATGCCACTTCGGCCAGCACCTCTTGCGTGGCCGGGTTGACGGATTCAAAGTAACTGCTGCCAGTGACGGACTTGCCGCCGATCAGGTGTTCGATACGCATGATTGGGATTCCTGAATTCCGAAGGCTTCGTCGCCGACGATGGTGTTGGCGAGGCGGCCGATGCCGTCAATCTCGGTGACGACTTCGTCGCCGACGTTGACGTTGACGACGCCGTCCGGAGTGCCGGTCAGGATCACGTCCCCGGCTTGCAAGGTCATGAAGCTGCTCAGGTAGGCGATCAGCGCGGGGATGTCGTTGACCATGTCGGCCGTGTTGCCGTTTTGCGTGGTTTTTCCATTGACGATTGTCCGCAGGCTGAGCCGGTGCGGATCGGGCACGTCGGCCGCGTCGACGAACCAGGGGCCAAGTACGGTCGCACCGTCGCGGTTCTTGACCCGCAGATTGGGTCGGTACCAGTTCTCCAGGTAGTCGCGGATCGCGTAGTCGTTGCAGACGGTGTAGCCAGCCACATGGCGCATCGCGTCGGCCCGCTGCACCTGGCGCGCGGTGGCGCCGATGACGACCGCGAGTTCGCATTCGTAATGCATGAAGCGCACGTCCTTCGGCCTGCGCGTCGTGCCTCTGTGGCCCAGCAAGGCGCCGGGTCCTTTGAGGAATACCAGTGGCTCGTCCCTGGCCGTGACGGTGAGCTCCTTCGACAGTTCCTTGACATGGTCGGCGTAGTTCAAACCCAGTGCAATGATGGTGCCGACCTCGAAGGGCGGCAGCCACACCACGTCCTGCTCACGCAGCACCCGCCCATCGGCCAATTGCAGGCCATCGGCATGGGGGTGCGCTTCGTGGATGGCGCCTGCATACGCCACACGTGCAGTCCTCATGCCGTCAACTCCGTGGCCTCAGCAACCAGATGGCCTCGCAAGGTGCCGATCTGTTTGCAATCGATGCTGAAACTATCTCCGACTTTTGCCTGCGGCGCGGCGCTCTTGATGCCCAGCATCAAGACATCACCGGCCGACAGTGTCATGAAGGCGCTGACGTCCTGCAGCAACTGCGCGACGCCGCGCAGCATGCCGCCGGTGCTGAAGCTGTGGGCGCCGGAGCCCGGCGTCACTACCACCAACGTGAGCGCGTCGGCGTCGGATATGGCATGAACAGGAACGACCTGCGGGCCCAGCAGGCAGGAACCATCCAGCGCCTTGAGACGCACGCTGGGCCGATAAAAGCTGTCGTGCGGCACGCTCAGGTCGGCCACCAGTGTCCAGCCGGCGACATGGGACATGGCGTCCCGCGCGCTGACACGGCAGGTCGCGCGGCCGATGACGATGCCCAGCGACGCGCCAATCTCCAGCGCGGCGGCGGCGGCTGGCACCGCGGTGCCAGCCCCATGGCGCGCGAGCGTGTTGCGTGGCTTGACATACAACACCGGCGCGCGCGGCGGCGCCTGATAGGGCGCGGCGTGGACCGCGTCGCCAAGCGCCGCCAGCGCGGCAGGGTCATTGAGCAGCGTGCCGTACACCGTGCCGGACAGCCGCCATGGCGCAAAGTCGAAGCTCACAGGAGATGGCATCTGCATCGTGCGTCGGTGCGTCACCGATTTTTACTAAGATGTGAGCAATATAATTGCTAAGATGTGAACGTGTCAAGTAAGATGCTGGCATCGGCCATCGCGGCGTTCCCACGGGAATCCGGGGGCTGGCCCGCACACAGGCCCATGACCAACAACACCGCTGACAGATCCCGGACCCGCAATCCGGCACCATTCACACATCGCAACCTGCCATTGCTGTTGTTGCAGGCGCGCGAACAGGTGATAGCGCGGTTCCGGCCATTGCTCAACGAAAACGGAGTCACCGAGCAGCAATGGCGCATCGTGCGCGCCTTGCTCGAAACCGGGCCGCTGGAGCCGCGCGAGATCGTGGTTGTGTGCGGCATCTCCAGTCCAAGTCTGGCTGGCGTGCTGGCGCGCATGGAAGAACTGGATCTGGTCGCCCGTGAAAGGCTTGGCCATGACCAGCGGCGGGTAAGGGTGTCGCTGACGGCGCGCAGCCGGGCGTTGCTGCGCCAGATGGCGCCCCGGGTCAAACAGACATACCGGGACCTGGAGAGCCAGATCGGTCCGGATCTGGTCGGCCAGTTATATGCGGTGCTTGACCAGTTGAACGCCAGGCTGGCAGATTCGGCGGTGCCCTCCGAACCCCAGCCCTGACGACACATGACGACGGGCGCAGGTTGCGCCCGCGTGCGTTCAGCCCTTTTGCTTCGCGGCGCCAGTGTTCGTTCGCCTTTTCGATATGGATTCGCTTCGCGGGCGAGTCGATGTAGTTGTCGGCCAGCGCGACCCTGCCGTCAATCCTCGACGCTGCACTGCAGTCGACCGTTGGACCACGGCCAATGCCTCGCCACAAAATGCGCCTCGCGCTTGCGGCATGCCGTCGCCGTGAAAATACCTCTACCGACGGTTGGGTCCGGGCGATTCATGTTTTGCGACAATGCCCACCTGCGCCGGCCATTGCCGGAGCTGCGATAGACACCATTACCGCCCGCTTTCCACTTCAATTTTGATGCCGACACAAGCCACCGCCCTCTGGCGCGGCCCGCGCTGGGCGTTGGCGGTCCTGCTTGCCGTGCTGGGCATGGTCGGTCCGTTCTCCATCGACACCTATCTGCCGGCATTCACCGGCATCGCGCGTTCGCTGGGTGCGACGCCGGTGCAGATGCAACAGACCCTGTCGGCTTATCTGTTCGGGTTCTCGTTCATGAGCCTGTTCCATGGTGCCATCTCGGACAGCTTCGGGCGCCGTCCGGTGGTGCTGTGCGGTATGGGCGTGTTCACGCTGGCCTCGGTGGGATGTGCGCTGGCGCCATCGATTGGGCAGCTGGTGTTCTTCCGGATCCTGCAGGGCTTGTCCACCGGTGCCGGCATCGTTGTGGCGCGTACGGTCGTGCGCGACATCTTCCCGCCGTCGCAGGCGCAGAAGGTGATGAGCCAGATCACGATTTTCTTCGGCATTGCACCTGCAATTGCGCCGATGATCGGTGGCTGGCTGTTCGTGGGGCTGGGCTGGCGCAGCATCTTCTGGTTCCTGGCCCTGGTCGGTATTGCGTTGTGGACGGCCAATTACCGCTTTCTGCCGGAGTCACTGCCGGTAGACCAACGCCAGTCGTTCAAGGTCGGCAATCTGCTGCGCGGCTATTGGCAGCTGGGCCTGGATCCGCGCTTCGTGCTGCTGGCGCTCGCGGCCGGCCTGCCTTTCAACGGCAACTTTCTCTACGTATTGGCGGCACCTGCGTTTCTGGGTGAA
Source organism: Burkholderiaceae bacterium (assembly GCA_039934375.1). GTDB lineage: Bacteria > Pseudomonadota > Gammaproteobacteria > Burkholderiales > Burkholderiaceae_C > CAISIP01. Next base: position 4,725 of record JBDTMH010000103.1, read on the forward strand.
CACCTGGGTCTGGCGCCGACCCAGTTTTTCTGGTTCTTTGTGCTCAATATCGGCGGCATCATGATCGGCGCATGGCTCAGTGGTCGGCTGGCCGGCCGCATGGCGCCGCGTGAGCAGATCCGGATCGGGTTTGCCATCATGGTTTGTGCGGCCATGGTCAATCTGGTCGCCAACAGCTTGTTTGCGGCCCAGGCATCCTGGGCCATGTTGCCGCTGATGGTCTATGCATTGGGCTGGGCGCTGATGGTGCCTGCCGTCACGTTGTTGGTGCTTGACCTGCATCCGGCGCGCCGCGGCATGGCGTCGTCACTGCAGATGTTCGTCGGCTCGGGTGCGAACGCGATCACGGCAGGTGTGATTGCACCGTTCGTCATGCATTCGACGCTGACGCTGGCCGTCGCCTCGATCGGGCTGATGGCCATAGGGCTGATAGCCTGGATGCTGCTGCGTCGGCGCTGGCCCGAGATCGGTGGCATGGGCGAGTCCATCCGGGTCGCGCCACTGTGAGCGGCAGTCGCGCCCTCCGGTGCCGACAATGACAGCGCCGCTATTTCAGCAACAAGAACCCCAGGGAATCACCGGCATGCAGACTTCAGACGCCATCACCCGTGAATGGGGCATTCTTCAACAGCAACATGAACATTACGAGTTTGTGGCTTTGGGCATCAAGCTGGTCGCGGTGTCCTTGTTCGCGATCACGCTGACCCTGGGTCTGCAGGAGGTTTTCATCGGCTTGCTGATGCTCGTCTTGTGGCTGCAGGACGCGATCTTCAAGACCTTCCAGGCCCGTCTGGTCGCGCGTTTGCTGGATCTGGAGCGACATCTGGCCCAAGGCAACGCGACTTCCGGCCAGGCCTTCCAGTTGCATACGATCTGGCAGGCCGGTCGCAAGAACCTTGCCGGCCTGCTGGGCGAATACCTGCGCAGCGCGATGCGCCCGACGGTGGCGTTTCCGTACCTGGTCCTGTTGCTGGTGGCGATGACGATCCAGACGGCGGGCTAGTCTTGCCAACACGCGCCGCCGCGCGGCAGGCGGCGCTGGGCGCTGCGCCTGGGGCGGCCTCGCGCGAAGCTCACGCGCGGCACCGCGTCGTCGATGCGCCCACCGCGGCTAATCCCGGCCCGGAATCTTCTGCTTGCGCTGCGGCATCAGAAAATTGAAATCCACCCCTTGGTCGGCCTGTGTGACCGACTGCAGAAACAGTTTGCGATAACCCCGCTCGGCGCTGGGCATCGTCACGGGTTGTTGCGCCGCACGTGCCGCCAGTTCCTCGTCCGACACCAGCAAGCTCAGTTGACGCCGGGCCACACTCAGCCGGATCCGGTCGCCGCTGCGCACCCAGGCCAGTGGACCGCCCACCGCCGATTCCGGCGTGACGTGGACGACCACGGTGCCGAATGCGGTGCCGCTCATGCGCCCGTCGCTGATGCGCACCATGTCCTTGACGCCGGCACGCGCCAGCTTCATCGGTATCGGCAGGTAGCCGGCCTCGGGCATGCCGGGCGCACCCTTGGGACCGATACGTTTGAGCACCAGGATGTCGTCGGCGTGCACGTCCAGATCCGGGTCGTCGATACGTGCCGCCAGGTCGGCGGCATCCTCGAACACGACGGCCCGGCCCTCATGCTCCATCAGCACCGGGTCGGCCGCCGACTGCTTGATGATGGCGCCACCCGGCGCCAGGTTGCCACGCAATACCGCGATGCCGCCCTGTGCATAGATCGGGTTGGTGCACGGGCGCACCACATCCTGCGCAAATCCGGGTCCGGCCGCGTCGATCTCTTCGCCCAGCGTGCGACCGGTGACGGTCAGCGCGTCGAGGTGCAGCAGCGGTTTGAGTTCGCGCAGCAGCGTCGCCATGCCGCCGGCCGCGTGGAAGTCTTCCATATAGTGTTCGCCGCTGGGCTTGAGGTCGAGCAGCACCGGCGTCTCGCGGCCCATGCGGTCGAGTGCATCAAGGTCGATCTCGAAACCCATGCGTCCGGCGATCGCCGTCAGGTGCACGATGCCATTGGTCGAGCCGCCGATGGCCAGCAGCACCCGCATCGCATTCTCGAACGCCTTGGCCGTGAGGATCTGCGCGATGTCCAGCCGCTGGCGTGCGATCTGCACTGCCTGCGTGCCGGTCATCTCGGCGATGCGCATGCGCGCGGCGGTGACCGCTGGCGGACTGGCACCGCCAGGCACCGTCATGCCCAGCGCCTCGGCGATGCAGGCCATGGTGCTGGCCGTGCCCATCACCGAGCAAGTGCCGACGCTGGCGACCAGCTGGTTGTTGACGTCGGCGATCTCCTGGTCGTCGATTTCCTGGGCCCGGAACTTGGCCCAGTAGCGCCGACAGTCGGTGCAGGCACCCACCCGCACCGAGCGATGCGAGCCGGTCAACATCGAGCCGGTGATCAGCTGGATCGCCGGCAGCCCGGCCGAGGCCGCACCCATCAGCTGAGCCGGCACCGTCTTGTCGCAGCCGCCGATCAGCACCACCGCATCCATCGGCTGCGCGCGGATCATCTCCTCGGTATCCATCGACATCAGGTTGCGCAGGTACATGCTGGTCGGCGCCGCGAAGCTCTCGTGCAGCGAGATGGTCGGAAATTCCATCGGCAGCCCGCCGGCCAGCATCACGCCGCGTTTGACCGCCTCCAGCAGCTGTGGCGCATTGCCATGGCAAGGGTTGTAGGCGCTGCCGGTGCTGGCGATGCCGATCACTGGCCGTGTCAGCGCGCCGTCGGTGTACCCTGCGCCCTTGATGAAGGCCTTGCGCAGGAACAGCGAAAAGCCCTTGTCGCCATAACTGGTCAGGCCCTTGTGCATACCGCTGGCTTCGTCGGCGGTGGATGCGGGCGGAGGTGCTTGATCGGGCTTTTGCATGGGGCGTGGATCGATGCGGTGCGGGAAGTCGATGTTAGTGGACACCGGCGGCCGTGCTGGCAAATGCCCGAAGGCGTTGTGCTGCGAATGAACCAAGGCTGCGGCGATCGTGCGGCAAAATGGCTGGCGCCAGCAGGATTTGCAGGCGTCTCCAGGGCTTTGGCGGACCGGGCTTTTGCGGCGCAGGAACCGTCGGCCTGCAACGGCCAGGTCTGTCGGGATGTCGTCGAAATCAGGGGGCAAAACGTGGGCAAGGGATTCATCGCAGCATTTCTGGCACTGCTGCTGTTGGTGGTGACGCAGGCGCATGCCTTGCAGATATCCGGCCTGTCACCCCAGGGTGAGGTGGCGCAGATCCGCCAGGTGGTGGTCAAGTTCGACGAGGCCACGGTCCGGCTGGGTGATGCCCAGGCGCCGGCGCCGGTAGCGATCACCTGCGACAACGCGCCGGCCGCCAAGGGATCCGGTCGCTGGAACACCGAACGCAGCTGGAGCTTCAACTTTGCCCAGGACCTGCCGCCCGGCGTGCGCTGCGACGTGTTGGCAAGGAGCGATCTGCGTTCGCTCGCGGGCGTCGCGCTGAGCGGGCAGAGCCGGTTCCGTTTCAGCAGCGGTGGCCCGTTTGTGCAGAGCGTCGTGCCATACGCCGGCAGCCGGATCGACGAGGAGCAGCATTTCATCTTGCGCCTGAACGGGCCTGCCACGCCCGAGAGCATCCAGGCCAGCGTCTGGTGCGGCATGCGCGGTATTGGCGAACGTATTGCCGTGCGCCTCATCGATGGCGAGGACCGGCTCGCCATGCTGCGGTCGCGCCGGATGGAGCGCCAGGCCCAGGCCGCACCGCTGCAATTTGTGACGCTGGCCTGCAACCGCCGCCTGACGCCGTCGGCCGATGTGCAACTGGTGTTTGGCAAGGGTGTCACCACGCCCGGCGTGGCGGGCGCATCCGGCATCGCCAACGCAGTCGAGCGGCGTTTCGATTTCCAGGTGCGCGAGCCGTTTGCTGCCGACTTTCAATGCGAACGCGAGAACGCGCGGTCGGCCTGCCTGCCGATCCGGCCGCTGAGCCTGCACTTCAATGCGCCGGTGGCGCGCGCGCTGGCCGAAGGCATCCGGTTGTCGGGAGGCAGCAAGCGCTTTGCTCCGGTATTCGACCAGGGTGCTGGCGCCACCGCGGACGGCTGGGTCGACGACGTCCGGTTTCAGACGGTATTGCCGGAGAACACGGCGTTCCTGCTGGAGTTGCCAGCCGGGTTCAAGGACGATGCCGGCCGCGCGCTGCGCAATGGCGCCAGCTTCCCGCTCAAGGTCTCCACCGGTCCGATGCCGCCGCTGGCCAAGTTCGCGGCGGCACCGTTCGGCATCGTCGAGCGCCTGGCCGAGCCCGACGGCGTGGCCTTGTTGCCGGTGACGTTGCGCAATGTCGAGGCGGCCTTGCCAACCCGCGACCTGCGTGTTGCGCCGCCTGACGGATTGAGTGGGAGCAAGGTCAGCGACCTGAAGCCGACCAGCGACGCACAGATCATCGCCTGGTACCGCAAGCTGCAACGTTACGACGAATACCGGGTGCCGCGCGATTTGGCGGCCAAGGACGTACGTGGCCCATTGCCGGCGCCGCTGGACGTGCACGACCGTGACGACGTGCACGACGTGCAGACGCGTTTGGTCTCGCTGCTTCAAGGTCAGCCCGGCGTGTTGACGCGCGATCTGCCGCGCCCGGTGCGCAACGATCCGCGGCCGTTCGAGGTGGTCGGCATACCACTGTCGCCGGGTTTTCATGTGGTCGAGATCGCCTCGCCGATGCTGGGTGCTTCGCTGCTCGATCCGCGTTATGGCAGCGATCGCACCATGTTTGTACGGACGTCGGCGCTGGTGACCAACCTGGGCGTGCACTTCAAGCTTGGGAGCGAGAATGCGCTGGCCTGGGTCACGGCACTCGACAGCGGGCGTCCGGTGGCGCAGGCGCGGGTGAAGGTGTCTGATTGCAAGGGCCGGGAACTGGCCAGCGCTGTGACCGATGCAAACGGGCTCGCGCGTTTTACCGGCATCGCGGCGCAAGCGCCGGTGTGCGACGAATACGGCGCCTATGTGCAGGCGTATTTCGTCAGTGCACGCGCCGACATCGGGCGACCGGGTCACAACGCGCTGGCCGAAGACCTGGCTTTCACCTGGAGCGACTGGCACAAGGGCATAGAGCCCTGGCGTTTCAACCTGCCCACCAGCCAGCAGGTCGCGCCGGACAACCGGGCTCACACTATATTCGACCGCACGCTGCTGCGTGCCGGCGAAACCGTGTCGATGAAACACATCCTGCGCAGCGAAACCTTGCATGGCCTGGAACTGCCGACAAACCGGCCCGACAAGCTGGTGGTCACCCATGTCGGCAGTGGCCAGCAGTACCAGCAGCCGCTGGCCTGGCGCAAGACGGCCACTGGCGGCCTCAGTGCCGAAAGCGTGTTTGTGATACCCGTTGCCGCCAAGCTCGGCGTGTACGAAGTCAGCCTGGCCGGTGCCGGGGAGGGCAGTACGTGGCCATCCGGCCAGTTTCGCGTCGAGGCATTCCGCCTGCCGGTGCTCAAGGGCAGCATCCTTCCGACGAACCGCGACGCGCTGATCCAGTTGCAGAAGCTTCCGGTGGATGTGCAGATCCAGTACGTCTCGGGTGGGGGTGCGTCCGGATTGCCGGTACAGGTATCAGCGCTGGTACGCAACAAGGTGCTGCGCTTTGACGGCTTCGACGATTTCAGTTTCACGCCGCCGCGCAGCAGGACCGACGCGGCGCCGGGCACCGAAGAAGACGAGGAGCAGAACGCCGGTGCCGACGCCCGGGTCGTCGCTGACAAGTTGCCGCTGGTGCTGGATCGCAACGGCGCAGGACGGGTCATGGTCGACGGTTTGCCCATGCTCAAGCGACCGCAGGAACTGCTGCTCGAGGCGAGTTACGCCGATCCGGGCGGCGAAGTGCAGACGCTGCGCAGCAGCCACACCTTGTGGCCGGCCGCGGTGGTGCCAGGAATCAAGACCGAGGACTGGGTCTCGGTGGGACAGGACCTGCGGTTTCAGGCTCTGGCATTGGACCTCGGCGGCAAGGTGTTGGCCGACGTGCCATTGCAAGTGCGTGCAGTTGCGCGCGTCGTGACGACCAGCCGCAAACGTATCGTCGGAGGCTTCTATGCTTACGACAACCGCACCGAAATCAAGGAACTGGGCCCGCTGTGCAGTGGCCGCAGTGATGTGCGGGGCCTGCTTGTTTGCAAGACTACACTGACCGAGCCGGGTGAGGTCGAACTCGTCGTCACGGCCACCGACCGGCAAGGGCGCAAGACCCAGGCCGCGTCCAGCGTCTATGTCACGCGCCACGGCGAGGTCTGGTTCGGTGGCGAGAACCATGACCGCATGGATGTGTTGCCCGAGAAGAAAAGCTACGAACCGGGTGAGACCGCGAAGTTACAGGTGCGCATGCCGTTTCGTTTTGCAACTGCGCTGGTGGCGGTCGAGCGCGAAGGCGTGATCGAGACCCAGGTACTGCAACTGCGCGGCGAGGACCCGACGATTACGCTGAAGATCAAGCCGCAGTGGGCGCCCAATGTGTATGTCAGCGTGTTGAGCGTGCGTGGGCGTTTGCGCGAGGTTCCGTGGTACAGCTTTTTCACCTGGGGTTACAAGGTGCCGCGGGAGTGGTGGACTTCGTTCTGGTATGGCGGGCGCGAAACCGTGGCGCCGACCGCCATGGTCGACCTGAGCAAGCCGGCATTTCGGCTCGGTGTGGCCGAAATCCGTGTCGGCAACCGGGCGCACAAACTCGACGTCAGCGTCAAGGCCGACCAGCCGGTCTATCCGGTGCGAGGCAAGGCCCAAGTGACCATCCAGGTGAGGTTGCCCAACGGCCGGCCGGCCGCGAACGCCGAGGTGGCCCTCGCCGCGGTCGATGAAGCCTTGCTCGAGCTGATGCCCAACACCAGCTGGGACCTGCTGGATGCGATGCTGCAGCGCCGCGCCTGGGGCGTAGACACTTCGACCGCCCAGATGGAGATCATCGGGCGGCGCCACTATGGCCGCAAGGCGGTGGCGCCCGGTGGCGGTGGTGGCCACAGCGCGACGCGTGAGCTGTTCGACACGCTGCTGTTGTGGAACCCGCGGGTGCAGCTCGATGCCGACGGACGCGCCGACGTGACCGTGCCGCTGAACGATGCGCTGACGCGTTTTCGGATTGTGGCCGTTGCCGACGCCGCGACCGATCTGTTCGGCACCGGCTCGACCCAGGTGCGCGTCTCGCAGGATTTGCAGATCATCAGCGGCCTGCCGCCGCTGGTGCGCGAAGGAGACCGTTATCAGGCCCGCTTCACGCTGCGCAACACCACGGCCAAGGCCATGAAGGTCACATTGACGCCGCGCGTGCCGTTGCTGGAGCTGGCGGCGCAGTCGCTCGACATTGCGCCCGGCGAGGCGCGCGAGATGGCCTGGATGGTGACGGCGCCAGTGCAGACCGGCGCAACACGTGCCGACGCTCTGCAATGGGACATCCAGGCGCTGGACGCCGTGTCGGGGGCCCGCGACGGGCTCAAGGTCCGCCAGCGCCTGGACCCTTTGTTGCCGCTGGCGGTGCAGCAGGCTACGCTGGTGCAGATCGATCGCAACTATGCGCTGCAGGTACAGCCACCGGCATCGGCCGTGGCCGACCGTGGCGGGCTAAAGCTCACCTTGCAGCCGCGGTTGGCCGAAGGCCTGCAGGGTGTGCGGGACTGGTTTGCCCGGTATCCGTTCAGCTGCCTGGAGCAGCAGGCCAGCAAAGCGATCGGTTTGCGTGATGCCGCTGCGTGGCAGCAGCTGCTTGCGCAGTTGCCGGCCTACCTGGACGCCGACGGCCTGGCCAGTTATTTCCCGCCACGCGACGGCGACGCTGCGCGCGGTAGCGACACGCTGACCGCTTACCTGCTGGCCACCAGCCACGAGGCCACTTCGCTGAACCCGGCGTTTGCGCTGGACGATGCGGTGCGCGACGCGATGGAACGCGGCTTGATCGGGTTTGTCGAAGGCCGCATTCAACGCAATTTCTGGAGCCCGCGCCCCGACCTGGACATCCGCAAGCTGGCAGCGCTCGAAGCCTTGTCGCGTTATGGCAAGGCCAGCGCGCGCCTGCTCGACAGCATCACCATCGCGCCCAACCAGTGGCCGACCCATGCGGTGATCGACTGGCTGATGCTGCTGAACCGTGTGCAGGATATTCCCGAGCACGCGCGGCGCCTGGCCGAGGCGCAGCAGATCCTGCGCGCACGCATCGACTACCAGGGCAGCCGGATGGGTTTCTCCAGCGAGAAGGACGACTACTGGTGGTGGCTGATGCAGAACGCCGACGTCAATGCGGCGCGGCTGATGCTGGCGCTGCTGGATGACCCCACCTGGAAGGACGACATGGGTCGCCTTGCCAGCGGTTTCATCGGGCGCCAGCAACACGGTGCCTGGAGTACCACGACAGCCAATGTCTGGGGTGGGCTGGCACTGGAGAAGTTTTCCGCGCGTTTCGAGGCGACGTCGGTGACCGGCACCACCCGGGCCACGTTGGGTGCGCAGCAGGCTGCGGTGGACTGGCGCACGGTTGCGCCCCTGACGGCGGCGGATATGACTCTGATGACGGGCGCGACGCAGCAGACCCGCGGCTTCGGTGCGCCGCCGGCGCTGGGCATGTTGCGCAACAACAGCATGTTCCTGCCCTGGGCCGCCAACGGGCAGGCGCAGACGCTGCAGATCGAACACCAGGGCAGTGGCAAACCCTGGCTCAACCTGCAGGCGCTGGCTGCGGTGCCGCGCATGCAGCCGATCGACGCCGGTTACCGGATCCGCCGATCGGTCGCGCTGGTGCAGCAGGCCGACCCGGCGTTGCCGGCGGGGCATTATTCGCGCGGTGACATCCTGCGCGTCACGCTCGAGGTCGACGCCTCGGCCGACATGGCCTGGGCCGTCATCACCGACCCGATACCGGCCGGTGCCACCATCCTCGGTGGCGGCCTGGGTCGCGACAGCGTGATCGCAACCCAGGGCGAGCAGAACACTGGCCGTGGTGCCTGGCCGGCGTTCGAGGAGCGCGATTTTGCGGCGTTCCGCAGCTATTACGAATACCTGCCCAAGGGCGTCGTGAAGATGCAGTACACGATACGGCTCAACAACGCCGGTAGTTTTGCTTTGCCGCCGTCGCGGGTCGAGGCGATGTATGCGCCGGAGATGTTCGGCGAGTCGCCGAATATGCCGGTGACAGTGCAGGCGCCGAAGTGATGGCCCCCAACCCTGGCTTCGCCAGGCCCCCCGAGGGGGTGCCAGAAAGCTTGGGAGCGGCCCGGCGCTTTTCTGTGAACTATCTGCGTATCGCGTTGGTGGCGCTGGCGCTGGCCGCGGTGGGCGCGTCGGCCGAACCCACATTTCCTGACGTGCGAGCGGCATACCGACCGTCCGAGACGCTGGTGCTGGACCGCCATGGCGTCGTGCTGCACCGGCTACGCACCGACTTCACGGTGCGCCGGGGCCCATGGATCGCCTTGGCCGATATGTCACCTGCGCTGCGCACGGCGCTGGTGCTCAGCGAGGACAAACGTTTTTACGACCACAGCGGCGTGGACTGGCGCGCGGTCTCCAGCGCCGCCTGGGCCAATCTGTGGAACACCCGCACCCGGGGCGCATCCACCATCACGATGCAGCTGGCAGGTCTGCTCGACGACGAACTGCAGCGCGGTGCCGGCGGGCGCAGCGTGGGGCAGAAGATCGACCAGGTGCTGGCGGCTCGCGCGTTTGAGAGCAGCTGGCGCAAGGACCAGATCCTGGAGGCCTATCTGAACCTGGTGCCGTTTCGCGGCGAGCTGGTCGGCATTGACGCACTCAGCCAGACGCTGTTCGGCAAGGCCGCCCATGGCCTGGACCATCGCGAGGCAGCAGTGGCCGCCGCGCTGGTGCGTTCACCCAATGCCGGTGCGGCGCAGGTGGCCGAGCGCGCCTGCGGCGTGTTCCGGATGTTGGAGGTCCAAAGCCCGGTCCCCGACTGCCTGGCCATGGATATGTTCACCCAGATTGCCCTGCGGCGTCGGGATTTTGCCGCCAGCGAAGGCCTGGCGCCGCATGTGGCGCGGCAGGTGGTGCGTACAGCTGACGCGCAAGCGCCCGGCAACGACGCCAAGGGCACGATCACGACCACGCTGGATGCCGAGCTGCAGCGGTTCGCGCTGGCCACCTTGCAGCGCCATCTGCGCGAGTTGGCGGGCCGGCATGTCGAAGACGGCGCATTGGTGGTGCTGGACAACCGCAGTGGCGCGGTGCGGGCATGGGTCGGTTCGTCGGGCGCGCTGGGCGATGCGCCCCAGGTCGATGGCGTGTTGGCATTGCGCCAACCCGGCTCCACGCTCAA
>JBDTMH010000104.1:0-14943 GCA_039934375.1 Burkholderiaceae bacterium
GGTACTCGGTACCCTTGATGAAGAACAGGCCCTTGTGCGCAAACACATAGAACAAGGTGACGAACAGGCCCGACAACATGCCGGCCATGGCGCCTTCCTTGTTCATCTTCTTGCTGAAAATGCCCATCATGATGGCCGGGAACAGCGAGCTGGCGGCAATACCGAATGCCAGCGCCACGGTACCGGCCGCGAATCCCGGTGGATTCAGGCCCAGGTAGCCGGAAATGACGATCGCAACCGCCATCGAGATCTTGCCCGCCATCAGTTCGTTCTTCTCGCTGATTCCGGGATTGAAGACACCCTTGATCAGGTCATGCGACACCGCGGACGAGATCGCCATCAGCAGCCCCGCTGCCGTCGACAGCGCGGCGGCCAGACCACCGGCCGCAACCAGCGCGATCACCCAGTTGGGCAACAACGCGATCTCCGGATTGGCCAGCACGATGATGTCGGCGTTGACGTTCAGCTCGCTGCCCTTCCAGCCGGCATCGGCAGCCTTCTTCTGAAAGTCGGCGTTCTTGGATGCGTCGTTGTAGTACTGGATGCGTCCGTCGCCGTTTTTGTCTTCGAACTTCAGCAGGCCGGTTTTTTCCCAGCGCTTCATCCAGTCCGGTCGATCTTCGTATTTGATGGCCGCATCCTTGTCAAAGACACTGGTGTCCTTCATCACGACGCCTGGCGTAATGGTGCGGATCAGGTTGGTCTTGGCCATGGCAGCTACGGCCGGTGCCGTTGTGTACAGGATGGCGATGAACACCAGCGCCCAGCCAGCCGAGGAACGCGCGTCCTTGACCGAAGGGACGGTAAAAAAGCGCATGATCACGTGCGGCAGGCCCGCGGTTCCGATCATCAGCGACAAGGTGTACATGAACATGTTCAGCGTGCTGCCGGGCAACTGCGTCGTGTACTTGCCAAAGCCCAGGTCAGTGACGACCTGGTCGAGCTTGGCAAGCAGCGACATGTCGTGACCCACCAGATTCGAGCCCAGGCCCAGTTGCGGAAGTGCGTTGCCGGTGAGTTGCAGCGAGATGAACACCGCGGGAATCGTGTACGCCAGGATCAGCACGATGTATTGTGCAACCTGGGTATAGGTGATGCCCTTCATGCCGCCAAACACCGCGTAGGCGAACACGATGGCCATGCCCACGTAGATGCCAGTGGAGCTCGACACACCCAGGAATCGTGCGAACGCAATTCCCACGCCGGTCATCTGACCGATGATGTAGGTGATCGACGCAATCAGCAAGCACACCACCGCCACGGTGCTGGCCGACTTCGAGTAGAAGCGGTCACCGATGAACTGGGGTACCGTGAACTTGCCGAACTTGCGCAGGTACGGCGCCAGCAGCATGGCCAGCAACACGTAACCGCCGGTCCAGCCCATCAGGAACAAGGCGCCGCCGTATCCCATGTTGGAGATCAGGCCGGCCATCGAGATGAACGACGCGGCGGACATCCAGTCGGCGGCCGTCGCCATGCCGTTCATCACCGGGTTGACCTGTCCGCCAGCCGCATAGAACTCGCTGGTAGATCCGGCACGGGCCCAGATCGCAATGCCGATGTAGAGCGCGAAACTCAGACCGACGAATATGTAAATGGTGGTTTGAAGTTCCATGGTTCAGTCCTCATGTACGTCGAATCGACGGTCGATGTCGTTCATCTTCTTGGCGTAATAGAAGATCAACACAATGAATATGTAGATCGAACCTTGCTGCGCGAACCAGAATCCGAGTGGATATCCCCCCAACTGGATGTTGTCGAGCAGGGGCGCAAAAAGGATGCCGGCGCCAAACGAAACCAAGAACCAGATGATCAGAATCCGGGTCAATAAACTCAGCGTGGCTTTCCAGTAGGCGTGACTGCTGTCTTCGTCCTTCATGAAGTCTCCTCGTTTTCAATTTGCGGAAACAGCGGCCATTAGCCACTGCACGGGCATAGCCGATTGCTGGACCATGGCTACGTGCGCATGATTCTGGAATCAATTTCTTACAGATAACTGATTCCGTAGCCTCGACAGCGTAGATACCACGACTCAAGGGAAAACCCCTAGGAGGCTATCGGGCTTGGGGCTGCGAAGGCGAAAATTGGTCCCGGACAGGGCCGTTTTTGCTTGCAACTGACGACGGCGGCAGAGCCCGGCGCGCTTGTACGGCGCGACACCCACCCGCTGACCCACGCCATGAAGATCAACACGTACTAGACTTGCATTGCGCGCAACCAACCACTCAGGAAGCTACCATGATCCGTTTGCCAGCCCGTTACGACCATGTCGGGAGTTTTCTTCGTCCCAAGTTCCTGCTCGACGCGCGCGACCAGCATGCCAAGGGCGCAATCAGCGCGGAGCAACTGCGTCTGGTCGAAGACAAGGCCATCACCGAGATCGTGCGCTTCCAGCAGGATGTCGGCCTCAAGAGCATCACCGACGGCGAATTCCGCCGTACGTACTTCCATATCGACTTCCTTGACCAGCTCGGCGGCGTCAAGACCGACATTCCGGTGACGTTCATCAAACCCGACGGCTCGCAGGAACTGGCACCACCGGCGATGCGGGTGATCGACAAGGTGCGCCACGTCAAGGACATTCAGTTGGCCGACTACCAATACCTGAAAAGCCAGGTCAGTGCCGGGCATACGCCCAAGGTCACCATCCCCTCGCCTACCATGCTGCACTTTCGCGGCGGGCGTGCCGGCATCAGCCGTGCGCATTACCCGGAACTCGAACCGGACTTCTATCAGGACGTAGCCAACGCTTATGGCGACGAATTGCGCTCGCTGGCTGCGGCCGGATGTACCTATGTGCAGATGGACGACACCAACCTGGCCTATCTGTGCGACGAGAAGATGCGCGAAGCCGCGCGCCTGCGCGGTGACGATCCCAATGAGCTTCCGCACCGTTATGCCAAGTTCATCAACCTCGTGGTGGCGCAAAAGCCGGCCGGAATGTTGCTCGCCATGCATCTGTGCCGCGGAAATTTCAAGAGCACCCATGCCGCGTCCGGCAACTACGAACCGGTGGCCGAGGCGCTGCTGCAGGAAATGGAGCTCGACGCGTATTTCATGGAATACGACAATGAGCGCAGCGGCGACTTCAAACCCTTGCGCTACCTGCCCAAGGGCAAGACCGTGGTACTGGGTCTGGTGACGACGAAATTCGGCCAGCTGGAGTCCAAGGACGCGCTCAAGCGCCGCATTGACGAGGCCGGCCAATACGCACCACTGGACCAGTTGGCGCTGTCACCGCAGTGCGGCTTCTCGAGCACTGTGCACGGCAACGACATCGCAGTCGAAGCGCAACGCGCCAAGCTGAGGTTGGTGATCGACACCGCGCGCGAGGTCTGGGGCGACCGCTGAACGCCACCCCGCTGCGGCCACCGCAAGTCAGACCCGCCTCGTGATCTGCCTGCCCGGTGCGTCAGCGGCAACAACCCGGTATACCTGCCAGCAGCGGCTCAGCTGTTGCGTGCGGCAATGCCCCAGCGCTGCAGCGCTGCGTCATCGGCAACGCGGGCGTCGACCCAGCGCGCGCCCACGGGAGTCTGCTCCTTCTTCCAGAATGGTGCCTGCGTCTTCAGGTAGTCCATGATGAACTCGCAGGCCTGGAAGCTCTCGCCGCGGTGGCTGGAACTCACGGCCACGAGCACGATCTGGTCCAGCGGTTGCAGCACACCGATGCGGTGCACAACCCGACTGGCAAAGATGTCGAAACGGCGATGGGCCGCGTCGAGCATGGCTTCGATCGCCTTCTCGGTCATGCCGGGGTAATGCTCGAGCTCAAGCGTCGATACGTCGCTGCCATCGCTGCGCTCACGCACTGTTCCGATGAAGCTGCATACGGCACCCACGCGCCGGTCGCCGGCACGCAAGGCGGCCACTTCGTCGGAAAGATTGAAGTCCTGAACCTGTATCGCGACGCGCGTCTTTTCCATGGCGCCATTGTGGCACTGCGCACCGGATAAGGTCAGCGCCGGGACCGGCGGGCTCTCAGCCTCCTGTTACCGGTGGAAAGAAGGCAACCTCCGCACCCGCGGCGATGGCCTGTGTCTCGTCGCACATCGCCTGGTTGACCGCCATGCGCACCGCCCGGCCCCGGGCCAGGCAGTCGGCGTAAGGCGCGCCGCGTGCGATGAGTTCATCGCGCAAGCCCGCCAGGTCGACGGCGGAGGTCTGCCAATCCTCGGAGCCATGGCCAATGGCTTCGCGCGTCGACGCAAAGAAGCGTAAGGTAATGGATGGCATGGTGATGACTCAGGACAACAGGTCGGACAAGGCGATGAAGCGCACGCTGTCCCCTTTGGCAATCGACTGGCCTGGCGGGTTGTCGACCAGGCCATCGCCCCAGACGGCCGACGTCAGCACGCCGGAGCTCTGGTTGACAAACAGATCCAGTCCGCCGTGGCCGTTGCGCCGCACACGCAGGAACTCACGCCTCCGTTCGGCCCGCGGCCATTCGAAATCGGCACGGGCAGAAACTGTTACAGGCGCCACGTCGCGGACACCGAGCAGACGCAGCAGGAACGGCCGAACCAGCAATACGAAGGTCACGAAACTCGACACCGGGTTGCCCGGCAGGCCGATGAAATGGGCGTCGGCCACATGCCCGTAGGCAAACGGCTTGCCGGGTTTGACGGCGATCTGCCACAGATCAAGCGCACCCAAAGATTCGACTGCCGGCCGGATATGGTCTTCCTCGCCCACCGACACGCCACCGCTGGTCAGGATCAGGTCATGGCGCTGCGAAGCCTGACGCAACGCCTGCACCGTCGCTGCGCGCTGATCCGGCACGATGCCCAGATCGGTCACCGCGCAACCCAGGCGCAGCAACATGGCGCGCAGGAAGAATCGGTTGGAGTTGTAGATGGCACCCTCGCGCATGTCGGCTGGCGCCACGGCCCCCGGCATCACCAGTTCATCGCCGGTCGAAAACAGTGCTATCCGGGGCCGGCGCACGACCAGAAGCCGGTCCATGCCGACGCTGGCTGCCATGCCCAGTGCGGCTGGCGACAGCCGCGCACCGCGTGCCAGCACCACAGACCCGCGCCTGACATCTTCGCCACAGCGGCGGATCCACTGGCCCAGTGTCACGCTGCCATTGATCTGGACCTTTGGGAAGGTGTCCGCGTCAGCGGCTGCCAACAACGCGCAGTCCTCCTGCATCACGACCGCATCGGCGCCGGGAGGCACGGGCGCGCCGGTGAAAATGCGCGCCGCATGGCCTGGCTGCAAAGCCTGGCCGCTAGCGCCGGCAGGAATGCGCTGGGACACAATCAGTGGTGCATCTGCTTGCTGCTGCAGATCGGCGCAGCGCAGCGCATAACCGTCCATCGCGCTGTTGTCCTGCGGTGGCACCTGCAACTGCGAGACCACGTCCTGCGCGAGCACCCGGCCATCGGCATCGAAGGTCGAAACCGATTCGGTGTCGACCAGCGGCGTGGCATGGGCCAGCAAACGCGCCATCGCGTCATCCAGGGTCAGCAAAGGGGGCCGCGTCGGGTTCATCTCAAGTGCCTTCAATGCGCAGCGGTCACACGCCACGATATTGCGATATTCGCAGGTCTGCGCCTACCGTGCATTGCAGAGGACTTCAAGCCGCAACCGGCTCGCAATGGTCGACGATGAAGCACTTGATGGCCTGCAGGTCGGCCGGCATT
This sequence comes from Burkholderiaceae bacterium, assembly GCA_039934375.1. Taxonomy (GTDB): domain Bacteria; phylum Pseudomonadota; class Gammaproteobacteria; order Burkholderiales; family Burkholderiaceae_C; genus CAISIP01. Next base: position 5,649 of record JBDTMH010000104.1, read on the forward strand.
TCGACGACGCGTCTGGGGCGCTGCTCGATACCGTCGAACTGGGGCGGGCGCGCCGGCTCGCGGCCCAGTGCCTCGACGATGGTGGCTGCGAACTTGATTGGCAGCGCCGTCTCGAGCACGATCATCGGGTGCGTGGCATGCAGATGCGCGCGTGCCACCTGGATGCCATCGGCGGTATGGGGGTCGACCATCTCGCCGCAATCGGTGAACGTGGCACGAATCGTCTGCAGCCGGTCAGCATGGGTGCTGCGCCCGCTGGCAAAACCAAAACGGCTGGCAGCTTGCTGGAACAACGGATCTGCGCCGAGGTCGAAGAACCCGTGACGTGCCAGCTGGGTCCCGAACAGATCGGTCAGCCTGGCCGCGTCCCGGCCGAGCAGGTCGAACACGAAGCGTTCGAAGTTCGATGCCTTGGAGATGTCCATCGACGGGCTGGAAGTCTCGTGGGTGTCTGCGCCGCTGCGCACCCGGTAGCGGCCAGTGCGAAAGAACTCGTCCAGGACATCGTTCTCGTTGGTGGCAACCACCAGCATGTCGATCGGCAGGCCCATCATCCGCGCCACGTGGCCGGCGCAGACATTGCCGAAATTGCCCGACGGAACGGTGAATCGCACCTGCTCGGCATTGGTGAGCGTGGCCTGGAAATAGCCGGCAAAGTAGTACACCACCTGCGCCATCAGCCGGGCCCAGTTGATCGAATTCACGGTGCCGATGCGGTATTTGCGCTTGAACACCAGATCGCTCGACACTGCCTTGACCAGGTCCTGGCAGTCGTCGAACACACCGTCGACGGCGATGTTGTGGATATTTTCGTCCAGCAGGCTGAACATCTGGGCCTGCTGGAATGGGCTCATGCGTCCGCGCGGACTGATCATGAACACCGAAACACCGCGTTTGCCGCGCATCGCGTACTCGGCCGCACTGCCGGTGTCACCACTGGTGGCGCCCAGGATGTTCAGCGTCTCGCCGCGGCGCGCCAATTCGTACTCGAACAGGTTACCGAGCAATTGCATGGCCATGTCCTTGAATGCCAGCGTCGGTCCATTGGACAGGGCTTCCAGATACAACGGGGCAATGCCATCGCTGTTGCTGTTCTTGTCCAGCAACGGGCGTAGCGGCACGATGGCGTCGGTACCGAACACCTCGCGGGTATAGGTGCGACGGCATATGTCGCGCAGGTCCACCGCCGGTATGTCGTCGACATACAGCGCGAGCAACTCGAACGCCAGCTCGGCGTACGGCAGCTTGCGCCAGCGGCCCAGCGTGGCGTCGTCCACCTTCGGATAGGACGCGGGAAGATACAGACCGCCATCGGGCGCCAGGCCTTCGAGCAGGATGTCGCAGAAGTGCTGACCGGCATCATGGCCGCGGGTGGAGATGTAGCGCATCAGGCCAGTTCTTCCTTGCGGATGCGCACGATAGGCTGCAATACGCTGGGCAACTGCTGCATCTGTGCCAGCGCATCATTCATCGTGCCCTCGCGCGTGTCGTGCGTGAGGATGATCAGGTCGGTCTGCGCCAGTTGCGCGGTCGCTGGGCTTTCGGATGCGAGTTCGTCGGCTTCGCGCTGCAGCATGGCGTCGATGCTGATGCCGACGTCGGCCAGGATGCCGGTCACGCGCGACAACACACCGGCCTGGTCGGCCACCCGCAGGCGCAGGTAGTAGCTGGTCACCACGTCGGTCATCGGCAGGATCGGCAGATCGCTCATGGCGTCCGGATGGAAGGCCAGGTGCGGGACGCGCTGGGCGGCATCGGCCGTGTGCAGCCGCGTGACATCGACCAGATCGGCAATCACGGCGCTGGCGGTGGGCTCGCTGCCCGCGCCCTTGCCGTAATACAGGGTCGTGCCGACCGCATCGCCCTGCACCACCACCGCATTCATCGCGCCTTCGACATTGGCGATCAGGCGCTTGGCAGGCACCAGGCTGGGGTGGACACGCAATTCGATGCCACGCAGCGCACCGGTGGTGCTGTCCAGGCTTCGCTTGGTGATGCCCAGCAGCTTGATGCGGTAACCCAGTTGCTCGGCATACCGGATGTCCTGGCCGTCCAGCGCGGTAATGCCCTCGACATAGGCCTTGTCGAACTGCACCGGGATGCCGAAGGCGATGGCCGACATCAGCGTGATCTTGTGCGCAGCGTCCACGCCCTGGATGTCGAACGTGGGGTCGGCTTCGGCATAACCGAGCCGTTGCGCCTCCTTGAGCACATCCTCGAAGGCCAGTCCCTTGTTGCGCATTTCGCTCAGGATGAAATTGGTCGTGCCGTTGATGATGCCGGCCACCCACTGAATGCTGTTCGCTGTCAATCCCTCGCGCAATGCCTTGATGATGGGAATGCCACCGGCAACCGCCGCCTCGAACGCAACCATCACCCCCTTGGCATGGGCGGCTGCGAAGATCTCGGTGCCATGCAACGCGAGCAAGGCCTTGTTGGCCGTGACCACATGCTTGCCCGTGGCGATCGCCTCCATCACCAGTTGCCGGGCAATGCCGCAACCACCGATGAGTTCGATCACGATGTCGATGTCCGGGTTGGCTATGACAGCACGGGCATCGTTGACCACCTTGACACCATCGCCCACCAGCGCCTGCGCCCGCGCGACATCCAGGTCGGCCACCATGGTAATTTCAATGCCCCGACCGGCACGGCGGCAGATCTCCGCCTGGTTGCGTTTGAGCACGGTAAAGGTGCCGCTGCCTACGGTGCCAATGCCCAGCAGGCCTACTTGGATCGGGTTCATTCGGAAAGGTCTTGGTTGGTTGAGAAAAAGAGCATGAGAGGCGTGTTGCCTCAGGCCCGCGTGGCGACCAGTTTCACCGAGGCCTGCGCACGTTCGTCCTCATGGCGCTTGCGGTAGTGCTCCAGGAACCGGGCGATACGACCGATCGCCTCCCGCAGGTCATCTTCATGCGGCAGGAACACGATGCGGAAATGGTCCGATCCCTTCCAGTTGAAGCCGGTGCCCTGCACCAGCATGACCTTGGTTTCCTGCAGCAGTTCGAGGATGAAGACCTGATCGTCCTTGATCGGGTACATGTCCGGGTCCAGCCTGGGAAACATGTACAGAGCGGCGGCCGGCTTGACGCAGCTGACGCCGGGAATCGCGGTGATCAGCTGATAGGCCAGGTCGCGCTGGCGGCGCAGCCGGCCGCCCTCGGCAATCAGATCGTTGATGCTCTGATAGCCGCCCAGCGCCGTCTGTATCGCCCACTGACCTGGCACATTGGGGCACAGGCGCAGATTAGACATCATGTTCAGGCCATCGATGTAATCCTTGGCAACGACCTTGTCGCCCGACACAACCATCCAGCCGGCGCGGTAACCGCAGGAGCGGTAGCTCTTGCTCAGACTGTTGAAGGTCAGCGTCAGCACGTCGTCGCTCAGCGATGCGATCGCCGTATGGGTGGCACCGTCATACAGAATCTTGTCGTACACCTCGTCGGCAAAGATCACCAGGTCGAACTCACGCGCGATGGTGATGATGCCGCGCAGCAGTTCGTCCGAATACAGCGCTCCGGTGGGGTTGTTCGGATTGATGACGACGATGCCCTTGGTGCGCGCCGTGACCTTGGCACGGATGTCGGCCAGGTCCGGCATCCAGCCTGCGCTCTCGTTGCAGCGGTAATGCACCGGAACGCCACCCGACAAAGACACCGCCGCCGTCCACAACGGATAGTCCGGCGCGGGAATCAGCATCTCATCGCCGTCGTTGAGCATCGCATTGCTGGCCATGACGATCAGCTCGGAAGCGCCGTTGCCAAGGTAGATGTCGTCCAGCGTGACGCCGGCAATGCCCTGCTGCTGCGTGTAGTGCATCACCGCCTTGCGCGCCGCGAAGATGCCCTTGCTGTCGGAGTAACCGGCAGAATTCGGCAGGTTGCGGATCATGTCCTGCTGGATCTCCTCCGGCGAATCGAAGCCGAACACCGCCAGATTGCCGATGTTCAGCTTGATGATCTTGTGCCCCTCGTCCTCCATGCGCTGCGCGCACTCAAGGATCGGTCCCCGGATGTCGTAACAGACATTGTCCAGTTTGGTGGATTTGCGGATCGTCTTCATGGTGGCTCCTGGCCATGGGGGCTGCAGCTGGGAAACCTATAATTTGACCACAGTTGCGCAGGCCTTCCGACAATGAAACTCCACCCCGACAAATCGAACGTCCAGACCATCACCAGCTATGGCGATGGATGGATCTCCGTCGATGGCCAGCGCATCGACAGCAGCGTGATCATCGGCTCCGGCGGCCAACGCATTGCCTGGTCGTGCCGACAGTTCTCGGAGCTGGGCGCCGGCCATTTCGCGCAGCTCGCAGAGCTCGACACGGAACTGGTGATCTTCGGCAGTGGAAGCAAGATCCGATTTCCAAGACCGCTCTGGCTGCAGCCGCTGATGCAGCGCCGGCTCGGCATCGAAACCATGGATACGCATGCCGCATGCCGGACCTACAACATCCTGTCGGGCGAGGGCCGCAAGGTCGTGGTTGCCTTGTTGATCGAAGCGCCGCCTGGATGAGCGGGAACGACCTATGTTTTGCGGTTAAAATACACGGCTTCGGTCCGGCCCATCTTCTCTTTGTCTGGAGCGGGTGTCTGGTCCGGTTCCTGACACATCCAGCACGCGAGACTCAAGCACCATATGGCGATCGTTGTCAACAAACCCCTCCCCGAATTCGAAGCCGTTGCGACCAATGGCGTCAAGGTGACGAACACCAGCCATGTTGGCGCTGCGCTGGTGCTCTATTTTTACCCCAAGGACAATACGCCAGGTTGCACTACCGAAGCAATGCAGTTTCGCGACAAGTACAAGGACTTCGTCAAGGCCGGTGCTGCTGTCTTCGGCGTATCGCGCGACAACATGAAGTCGCATGACGATTTCAAAGCCAAACTCGAGTTGCCGTTCGAACTGATCGCGGACACCGAGGAAAAGATGTGCCACATGTTCGGCGTGGTCAAGAACAAGATCATGTACGGAAAAAAGGTCAAAGGCATTGAGCGCAGCACCTTCCTGGTCGGGGCCGATGGCCTGCTGGCCGAAGAATGGCGCGGGCTCAAGGTCCCGGGCCACGTCGACGACGTTCTCAAGGCCGTGAAGGCGCTCAAGAAAGCCGCCTGAACGCGCCTGCTGGAGCGGCTCCGGGCTCATGCATAATGGGCTCATGCCGTTGAACGCAGACGCCACTCTCTCCCAGCAAGCCGCCTTGATCCAGGGCGGCTTCCTTGTTTCTGGGCCGTCCGTTTTGCCATGTCAGCAAGCGGTTTCCCAACTTCCCGTGAGTACCCAGGACCATGCCACTTCCGCCCGTGCCTACCAAGCGTGCCGCTTTGCTGACCCAGTCGGCGTTTGACGCCCCTGCCAAGGGTGCTTCCAGAAACAGGCGCAAGGACTCCGACCCACCAGTCCGCACCGAGGCCAGCGCGGAGCATCCACTGCAGCAGGTCGAGACAATCAAGGCGCCGCCGCGTGGGGACGTGACCCGCATCGGCGCTGGCGCAACCCTACCCTCGCTGCGTATCGTCACCGACAAGCGGGAGACGCAGTCGCCTGCGTCGGCCCCACTGGCGTCGGATCCCGTGCTGGCAACCTCCACCCGCGCGCGGGCACGCAAGACCCATGGACAACCCAAGTTGTTTGTGCTTGACACCAATGTGCTGCTGCACGATCCGATGTGCCTGTTCCGGTTCGAAGAGCATGACATCTTCTTGCCGATGATCGTGCTCGAGGAACTCGACAGCCACAAGAAGGGCATGACCGAGGTCGCACGCAACGCACGCCAGACCAGCCGATGGCTCGACGCACTGGCTGGCGCCAGCGGTGCCGACATCGGCAACGGCCTGCCACTGAACAGCACCGGTCACCGGGACGCCGGCGGCAAGCTTTTCTTCCAGACCGAGGCCCTGCACTACACCTTGCCCGCCAGTCTGCCGCAAGGCAAGGCAGACAACCAGATCCTGGGCGTGGTCGACGCGCTGGGGCGCCAGTACCGAGAAGCCAAGGCCAGTCGCGGTGCGGCCCGCGACGTGGTGCTGGTGTCCAAAGACATCAACATGCGCGTCAAGGCGCGGGCACTGGGACTGGCCACCGACGACTACCAGAACGACAAGACGCTGGCCGATGGCGACCTGCTCTACTCCGGCTCGCTGGCGCTGCCCACCGACTTCTGGTCCACCCACGGCCAGACGGTCGAGAGCTGGCAGCAAGGGGTGCACACCTTCTACCGGATCACCGGTCCGGTGGTCCCCAGCCTGCTGATCAACCAGTTCGTGTATTTCGAGGCGCCCGGTGAACCGAGCCTGTATGCGCGGGTCACCGAGATCCGCGGCAAGACCGCGGTCTTCAAGACACTCAAGGATTACAACCATCTGAAGAACTCCGTATGGGGCGTGACAACACGCAACCGCGAGCAGAACTTCGCGATGAACCTGCTGATGGATCCTGAAGTCGACTTCGTCACGCTCACCGGCACCGCCGGCAGCGGCAAGACGCTGATGGCGCTGGCCTCAGGGCTGACACAGGTGCTGGACGACCGGCGCTACACCGAGATCATCATGACCCGTGCCACCGTCAGCGTGGGCGAGGACATCGGCTTCCTGCCGGGTACCGAAGAAGAAAAGATGGGTCCGTGGATGGGGGCGCTGGACGACAACCTGGAAGTGCTGGGCAAGACCGACACCGGCGCCGGTGAATGGGGACGCGCGGCAACGAGTGAGTTGATCCGCAGCCGCATCAAGGTCAAGAGCTTGAACTTCATGCGCGGACGTACCTTCCTGAACAAGTACGTCATCATCGACGAGGCCCAGAACCTGACGCCCAAGCAGATGAAGACACTGATCACGCGGGCCGGGCCGGGCACCAAGATCATCTGCATGGGCAATCTGGCGCAAATCGATACTCCCTACCTGACCGAAGGCTCGTCCGGTCTGACCTTTGCCGTCGACAAGTTCAAGGGCTGGCCGCACAGCGGCCATATCACGCTGGCCCGTGGTGAACGCTCGCGGCTGGCCGACTTCGCCAGCGAGGTGCTTTGAACGTCCGGACAGCTAGTAGTCCCCATTGGCGCCGCTGGCGAGGCTCTCGAACTTGGTGATATTGCGCAGAAACGCCAGCTTGACCATGCCGGTCGGGCCATTGCGCTGCTTGGCGATCAGGATCTCGGCAACGCCGGGTTCCTTGCAGGCGTCCTTGGTGTAGTACTCGTCGCGGTAGATGAACATGATGATGTCGGCATCCTGCTCAATCGCACCCGACTCGCGCAGATCGCTCATCAACGGCCGCTTGTCCGGCCTTTGCTCGACGCTTCGGTTGAGCTGCGACAAAGCGATGACCGGGCACTTGAGCTCCTTGGCCAGCATCTTCAGGCCACGTGAGATCTCGCCCAGTTCGGTGGCACGGTTCTCGTCCGAACCACCGGAGCCGCTCATCAGCTGTAGATAGTCGACAACGATCAGGCCAAGCTGGCCGCACTGGCGCGCAAGGCGCCGGGCATTGGCGCGCAACTCGCTGGACTTGAGGCCCGCGGTCTCGTCGATGTGCAGCGAGATCGTACGCAGCTTCTCGACGGCTTCCGTCAGGCGCGGCCACTCTTCGTCGGTCAGCTTGCCGGTGCGCAGATGGCTCTGGTCGATGCGCCCGATCGAGCCGACGATACGCACCGCCAGTTGGGCGGCACCCATCTCCATCGAGAACACCGCCACCGGCAGGCCTTCGTTCAACGCGACGTGTTCGGCAATGTTGATGGCAAATGCAGTTTTTCCCATCGACGGGCGCGCTGCCAGCACGATCAGGTCGCCGGCCTGAAAGCCGGCCGTCATGCGGTCCAGATCGTAGAAGCCGGTGGGCACACCGGTGACGTCGTTCGGGTTGTCGGCCATCTCCTGCACCCGGTCGAGCAGGTCCACGACCAGCGTGTCCATGCCCTGAAAACCCTGCTTCATGCGCGAGCCCTGCTCGCCGATCTGGAAGATCTTGCGCTCGGCCTCATCGACGATGTCGGACACCGGTCGACCCTTGGGATTGAAGGCGTTGGTTGCGATCTCGTCGCTGGCGCTGACCAGCTTGCGCAATATCGAGCGCTCGCGCACGATCTCGGCATAGCGCCTGATATTGCCCGCACTGGGCACATACTGTGCCAGTGAATTCAGATATGCCAGTCCGCCGATCTCGTCGGCCTTGCCTTGGCTTTGCAGGTGCTCGTACACCGTGATCACGTCGGCGGGCTTGCTGGCATTGATCAAGACGCCAATCGCACCGTAGACCAGCTTGTGCTCATAGCGGTAGAAATCGTCGTCACTCAGCAGGTCTGCCACCCGGTCCCAGGCGCCGTTGTCGAGCAGCAGCCCGCCCAGAACGCTGGACTCCGCCTCATTCGAATGGGGCGGAACGCGCAATTGGGCAACCTGGCGGTCGTCACTGTAGTGGTCGGCAGGGGAAAGTACGGCTGACATGGTCATGAGGGATTAGCCATTGATGCTACGCCGGCCAGCGCCGTGCGTCGAGTGAAAAGCTGGGGACAAGCCCCGGCAAAAGCTGTGCACAAGATGTGCAAATGGCGGGACAGGCGGTGCACAGAAATACAAAAGCCACCACGGCCTGCGCCCTGGTGGCTTTGCGGTGAGGCCAGTCCGGCGCAACGCCGGACTAGCCATCCGTCGGTCGAGAGGCGATCAGGCAGTTTCGCCGTACACCGAGACGGTGATGTCCACCGTCACGTCAGTGTGCAAGGCCACGCTGACCGTGGTATCGCTGACGATCTTGATCGGCCCCGCAGGCATGCGAATCTGCGACTTGACCACCTTGTAGCCTTGCTTGACCAGTTCTTCGGCGATGTCGGCATTGGTGACCGAACCAAACAGGCGGCCATCGACGCCAGCCTTCTGGGTCAACTTGCAGGTCGAACCAGCGAGCTTCTCACCGACGGCTTGCGCCTCGGCCAGCTTGGTGGCGGCCGCCTTTTCGAGTTCGGCGCGCTTGGCCTCGAACTCCTGCTTGGCGGAAGCGGTGGCGCGGCGGGCACGGCCCGTGGGAATCAGGAAGTTGCGGGCGTAACCGTCCTTGACCTTGACGATTTCACCGAGATTGCCAAGGTTCACGACCTTGTCGAGCAGAATGACTTGCATGTTCGTGACCCCTTAGATGCGGTGCTGATCGCTGTACGGCAGCATGGCCAGAAAGCGCGCGCGCTTGATGGCGGTGTTGAGCTGACGCTGGAAAATCGCCCGGGTGCCGGTCAGGCGGGCCGGAATGATCTTGCCGTTTTCGGCAATGAAATCGCGCAAGGTGTCGATGTCCTTGT
>JBDTMH010000105.1:0-14646 GCA_039934375.1 Burkholderiaceae bacterium
TCACCATCTACCGACGCTTCTTCACCGAAGACCGCATGGGTTACGGGTCCGCGATATCCGTTGTCACGCTGTTCGTGTTGACGCTGATCATCGTGCTCGGCATGGGCGCCGCGCGCCGCCGCGAGCGCGCCGCATGAAAGGCACCACTTGAGCACCGCACGCAAACTCAAACTCGGTGGCATGCACGCGACGCTTGCGCTGTGCGCCGTCATCGTGGTCCTACCGGTAATCTGGATCGCCCTCGCCGCCTTCAAGACCCAGATAGCACTGTTGCGCGGCGACTTCTTCTTCACGCCCTACTTCGGAAACTTCGACGAGTTGCTGTTCATCAAGACAGCGGACTACATGTCCCACTTTGGAAACAGTCTGTTGATCGCCACGCTGTCCACCGTGTTGGTACTGATCATCGGCACCCTGGCCGCCTTCTCATTGGTCCGCATGGCCTGGCCGCGCTGGGTTCCGGCAGTGGTCATCGTGGGATCGCTCATATTCCACATGATCCCCCCCATCACACTGGTAGGCCCGTGGTACACGATGTTCCGCGCGCTGGGTTGGGACAACACCTACAGCGCGATGATCCTGATCCATGTGGTGCTCAACCTGCCGATCGGCATCGCGGTCATGATGGTGTTCGTGCGCGATGTTCCGGTCGAGTTGCAAGAGGCCGCACGTCTGGATGGCTGCAGCACGCCACGCCTGCTGTGGCATGTCATCCTGCCTCTGGTCAAGCCCGGCCTGGCCGCCACCGGCATCCTGGCGTTCATCTTCAGCTGGAACGAATTCGCCGTCGCCCTGAACCTGACCGCAAGCCAGACCGCTACCGTGCCGGTGGCCATCGCCAAATTCGCGCAGGAGTACGAGATCAAGAACGGCGTGATGGCGGCCGGTGCGGTGTTGTCGATCATTCCTGCCGTGCTGGTGCTTCTGCTGGCGCAGCGCCATATCGTCAAGGGCCTGACGGCTGGTAGCTTGAAATAACACCGAACCGCCTGCAGAACGCCAATGGATCTGCGGCGTACCGAGCACTAACCTGTCGATTTCGAACATTTTCCTCAGTTGACTCGTTACAAGGCGTCGTAAATGAAGATTCAGTAACTGACCGCTCGCCGTCCTAAACCAGCGGCGCCGACTGTTTCAATTTACCGCTCGAGCGTGCGTCCAAAGCTCTATGGCTTCAAGCTATTGACGGCGTGCATCCGCACCACCAGAATGCCGTGATGCTGACACAACCCACCCCTATCGTGGTCCGATTTCGGTCGGGAGCGGGGTCCATGCCCAAGCACGCCCGGCTGCGCCAGGCAATCCTTGATGCAGTCGAAGCCTGCGAACTTCCGGTGGACACCAAGCTTGCCGGCAAACGCGAACTGAGCGAACAGCTGGGCCTGAGTCTGGGCACCACACAAAAGGCGCTGGGCCGGCTGATGGACGCGGGTTTTTTTGAGCGCCGCCAGGGCCATGGCAGCTTCGTCGGCAGCAGCCGGATCTATCTGCCGGCCAGCCGCTTCGCGCGGCTGCTGCGCATGGCGGCCAAGCGCCTCGCCGACACCAACCTCCAGGCCGTGCTGGCCACCGAATTCTCCGCCCCCACGCTGCATTCCGAGGGCCTGGCGCGCATGGTGCCACTGGACGTCACCGACGCGCTGCTAATGGGTGTACCCGCCGGCACGATGGGGCTTCAGGTCGACATCACCGGCCACAGTTTTGGCCGCCAGGCCATTTCGTTTCACCAGATGCACATTCCACCAACGCCGTACGCGCTGAAGTTCGACTTCAACCCGCCCAGCGCGGGCAGCGCCACGCTTTGATCCCGCAACCTCGACCAGTCCCTACTATCACCTTCCATGCGCAATAACGCCTTTCACTCCACCTATCTGCACGACCGCGTAGGTCACGCCACGATCACGCCCACCACTGCGGTAGAAGCCGGCGCCTTCGCCGCGCTGACGCTGACCTATACCGCCGGCTACTTCGGCATCGACGACACCGGCAGCCTGAAGATCGTGCACCGCTTCGCCAGTGACATGGGCAAGATGCAGTTCACCGACCCCAAGGGCTGGAACTATGTGAGCGCCGAGGCCAGCAATGGCGCAGTGCTGGAGCTGCGTTACGACCAGAAGGGCAATATCCGCCCCTGGGACAAGACCTTGTCGATCCGCGTGCAGCGCGGCTTTCTGCGCGAAGGCGACCAGATCGTCATACGCATCGGCGACACGCGCAAAGGTTCGCCCGGCATCCGCATGCAGACCTTCACCGAGCCGACCTTCGAGTTCAAGGTTCTGGTCGATGCATTTGCTACCTACAACTTCGTCGAACTGCCGCAGCAGCCATGCATTGCGGTGCTGGCCGGACCGCCGGTGTTGTACAAGGCCATCCTGCCGACCGAGAGGCGCGTCAACCAGCGTTTCACATTCGGCTTCAAGGGCGAAGACAAATGGGGTAACCCGAGCCACCAGGTCAGCGGTCGCTTCACGTTCGAACCATCAATGCCGGTGCAGGGCCTGCCGGGTCATGCCGACATTGCGCCGGGCCAGCTGTCGGTGGCCTTGCCCGACCTGGCCGTGGCCGAGCCCGGCGAGTTGCGCATCACCGTGCGCGACGCCGGCGGCAACGTCGTCTGCCGCAGCAATCCCTTGCGCATCGCCGCCGCCATCGAATTGCTGCCGTTCTGGGCCGACCTGCACGGACAGTCGGAGGAAACCATCGGCACCAACTCGGCCCGCGAATTGATGGAATTTGCGCGCGACCACGCGTTTCTGGATGCGATGAGCCATCAGGGCAACGACTTCCAGATCACCACGCCGTTCTGGGAAGAACTCAACCGCCTGAGCGCCGAGTTCAACCGCGATGGCGCATTCATCGTATTTCCGGGCTACGAGTGGTCGGGCAATACCGGCCTCGGTGGCGATCGCAACGTGATGTTCCGCGACGAAGGCCGGCAGATCCACCGTTCCCACCATGCGCTGGTAGAGGACCTCAGCGACGTAGCCACCGACGCCAATAGCGCCGGCGACCTGTTCAAGGCGCTGGCCGACGAGAACTGCGTCGTGTTCGCGCACATCGGCGGGCGCTACGCCGACATCAAGGTGGCCCATGACGGTCGCATCGAGCGCGCGGTCGAACTGCATTCGGACTGGGGCACCTTCGAATGGCTTCTCGAGGACGCGTTTGACCAGGGTTACCGGGTCGGCGTGTTGGCCAATTCGGATGGACACAAAGGCCGCCATGGCGCCAGCCATCCGGGTGCCTCGCTGTTCGGTGCCTACGGCGGCCTGTCCTGCCTGCTGGCGACCGAACTGACGCGCGACGCCTTGTTCGAGGCCTTGCGCAAACGCCACCATTACGCCACCACCGGGTGCCGGGTTCTGCTGGATACGCGGGTGCGCTTCGACACGCCGGCGCAGCTCTACAGCGATGACCCGAACATGGGCGGCAACGTCATCGGACCGGTGCGCGAGGCTCGCATGGGCGACATCGTGCAAACGTCCGACGAGGAGGTGACGCTGGCCATCGAGGTATCGGCCGGGGCCGCGATCGAACGCATCGAGATCCGCAACCGCATGCAGGTGCTCGAGACCTGGCGCCCGTACACGCAGAAGCAGCTGGGCCGGCGCATCCGCATCATCTGGGAAGGCTCCGAATACCGCGGGCGCGGCCGCCAGAGTGTGTGGGACGGCAGCGCCACGCTGGCCGGCAACCATATCGAGCAGTTCACACCGATCAATCTGTGGAACATCGACAAGCCGCTACGGCTGGATTCTGCACAGCAACTGTCCTGGTCGGCACTGACGACCGGCGGCTTTGGCGGCGCGGACATTCTGCTCGCCGATGGCCAGACCGGACAGCTGAAGATCGCGACCGGACTGGTGAATGCGGAATTCCCGATTTCCGATGTCGGGCTGGAAGACCAGGTGTTCCCCACCCACGGCGGCATCCAGCGCCAGATGCGGGTGTTCCGCCTGCCCGATGACAACGCGGTGAACAGTGCGCGATTCGAGCGGCGCATCCGGCGCAGCCAACGCACCGAAGACGCCTTGTACGTGTGCATCACGCTGGCGGACGGACACCGGATCTGGTCCAGCCCGACCTACCTGATGCGTTGAAACGCGCATATAGCAAATTGCTTGCAGACAAATGGCCGTTGCGATGCCCCTCGACGCGCCCGTCACAGATCTCTCCACCACGACTTTTCGAAGGACCAACATGAAAACCCTGCGTTCACAGATTCCTGGCCTCCTGGCGATGTTGCTCGCCGCCGTCCCGTTCTGCACCGCCATGGCCCAGGGGTATCCGACCAAACCGATTCGCCTGATCGTTCCGCTGGCGGCCGGCAGCACGGCCGACATCCTTTCGCGCACGGTCGGCGCCGAACTGGCCAAGGCGCTCGGGCAGAGCGTGATCGTGGACAACAAGACCGGGGCCGGCGGCACCATCGCGATGGCCGAACTGGCGCGCGCGCCAGCCGACGGCTACACCATCGAATTTGCCTCGCAGGGCACGCTGGTGTTCAACCAGGCGCTGTATTCGAAACCGGGTTATGACTCGCTGAAGGACTTCACGCCCATCATCCTGGTTGGCGGCGTATCCAATGTCATGGTCGTCCCGCCCACCAGCAGCGCCAGGACGGTCATGGACGTGATCGCTGCGGCCAAGGCCAAGCCCGGCATGACATTTTCGTCGGGCGGTAGCGGCACCAGCCACCATCTGTCGGGCGTGCTGTTCGGCCAGCTCAGCGGTACGGACCTGCTGCACGTGCCTTACAAGGGCGCACCCCAGGGCATCCTGGCGGTGATGAGTGGCGAGGTCGACATGGGTTTCTTCAACACTCCGACGGTCATCAACCAGATCAAGGAGGGCAAACTCAAGGGGCTGGCCGTGACCAGCGCCACCCGCTCGCCTCTGATGCCGCAGTTGCCCACGATGGATGCCAGCGGCGTCAATGGTTATGAAGTCAATACTTGGTTCGGTTTTGTCGCACCAGCGGGAACGCCACCCGACGTAATCGCCCGGCTGCATGACGAGATCGGCAAGATCATGTCGCAGCCGGCAATACGGGAGAAGCTGGGCGCACAAGGCTTCGAACTCGCACCGGTCCAGCCACCGGCGAGCTTGACCAAACTGATCCAGGAAGACATGGCGAAATGGCCGGCCATCATCAAGGCCGCTGGCGCCAAGGTCGACTGACGCTGGCCCGACCCCGTTGCGGCGATGCCGGCGTCGACACTCTTGTCGCCGCCTCGACATTGCAAGTCGACGCCAGAACCGGGTCACTGAGAGGGCAGAGCTACATTGCATCGCGACAATCCGTCATGCACCGGCACTGGCCTTTGTGCAATGTGGTGCGGCGTGACCGATGGTCCCGTTCTGTTTGCCCTTTCACCGCCCGGGAGTCCGCCTTCATGGCATGTATCAGTTTCTCCAACACACAACCGGTCGGCACCCAATCGCTGGGGGTTGGTTTTTCCGATGGCAGCGAGGCCATCTACAGCCTGATGTGGCTGCTCGACAGTTGCCCCGAGGGTTTCCATCCGCAAACCGGCGAACGTTCTTTCGACCTGCTGTCAGTGCCCGATGCGCCACTGCTGCGTGCGGCCAACATCCTGCCGGACGGACGGCTGGAACTGGCATGGGAACATGAAGGTCCGGCCAGCCATTTCTCGGCCGACTGGTTGTCGGCCCATCGACCCGGCGTATTGCGCCGCGACGCCGCCTTGGTCGAACACTGCCACTGGCGCGCCGCCGACCTGCCCGACGGCGCGCCGCGCCACTCAGCCCAAGCCATCCTGAACGACGATGTCGCCCTGATGGCCTGGCTGGTCGACACCAAGAAATACGGCCTGACCATCGTCCATGGCATCGAAGGCAAGGGCGAGGCCAGCATGGCGATCGCACGACGCATCGGATTTCTGCGCGAGACCAACTTCGGCCAGACCTTCGAGGTCGTCAACAAGGCCGATCCAAACAACCTGGCCTACACCTCACTGGCGCTATACCTGCACACCGACCTGACGAACCAGGAAACGCCACCCGGTTATCAGTTCCTGCACTGCATCACCAACGACGCAGCAGGTGGCGGTTCCGTGTTCGGTGATGGCTTCGCGATGGCGCAGTTGCTGCGCGACAGCGACCCGCAAGCCTTCGACACGCTGGCGACGACGCTGATTCCTTGCCGCTTCTTCGACCGCGAATGCGATATCCGGATCCACAAGCCGGTCATCACACTCGACCACACGGGCGCGATCCAGGAGATCCGCTACAACGCACACCTGGTGGACCTGATCGACCTGCCGCTGGACATCGTCGATATCTGGTACCGCGCCTACCGCGCCTTCATGCGCCTGACACGTGCCCCGGAGTTCCGGCTCAGCTTTCGCATGGCGGGCGGTGAAATGACGGCCTTCGACAACCGGCGCATGCTGCATGGCCGCGAGGCATTCAACCCCGCCACCGGCAACCGGCATCTGCACGGTTGTTATGTGGACCGGGTCGAATACGATAGCCGCATGCGCATGCTCGATCGCACCTGAACCCAGCCTCATGGAGGCCGCCACCCTCGTCCTGCTGTTTGCCGGTGGCGTGTTGTCGGGCGCAATTACCGCGATCGCAGGTGGCGGAAGCTTCCTGACCTTCCCGATGTTGCTGGCTGCCGGTTTGCCGCCAATGGCAGCCAACATCACCAATTGGGTGGCGCTGATGCCGGGCAACTTCATGGCGCTGGCAGCCTACCGCCATGAACTGGCCGAGATGCGGCACAACGTGCGCCCGCACCTGCTGGTGGCGTTTGTGGGTGGCCTCACCGGTGCCCTGCTGCTGCTGTGGACCGGCGAGGTACGGTTCGAGAAAGCCGTGCCATGGCTGATGCTGACTGCCACGCTGTTCTTCGCGTTCGGTGAATGGGTCAAGCGGCGCCTGCATGCCTGGCGCAAGCCGGACAGACCCGCCTCGCCGCGTGCCGTCCTGGTGTTCGAGTTCCTGCTGATGATCTATGGCGGCTACTTTGGCGCCGGCCTCGGTATCGTGCTTCTGGCTGCGCTGGCCATGGCCGGCGAGGCCTCGATCCACAAGGCCAATGCCAAGAAGAACCTGATGGTGGTCGCACTGAGCATTGCCGGCTTGATCGTGTTCCTGCCCTCGGGTGTGGTGGTCTGGGCCTACGCCATACCGATCCTGATCGGCTCCGGGCTCGGCGGATACAGCGTGGTCTATCTGGTGCGCCGGGTTCCGCAGCACGTGCTGCGCCACACCGTGCTGGCCTGGGCGATACTTCTGACCGGCGTGATGTTCTGGAAATACGGCTGATATCGCGTCAACGCGCAACCCGGCGCAAGAGCGTGGCGGCTTGTGCGAACCGGGTGATGCGTGACCAGTCGCCTTGCGCCAACGCATCGGCCGGCACCAGCCAGGAGCCACCGACACAGACGACGTTGGACAAAGTCAGCAACTCACTGGCATTGGCCGTCGTCACACCACCGGTCGGGCAGAAACGGATGTCGGCGAACGGTCCGCTCCAGGCCTTGAGCATGGCGGAGCCACCGGCCTGCAACGCCGGGAAGAACTTCATCTCGGTCAAGCCGTCTTCCTGACAGATCATGATTTCGCTGCCGGTGGCAACACCCGGCAGCAGGGGGAGGCCCAGGTCGCGGCAGGCCTGCCCCACGGCCGGCGTGTAACCCGGGCTGACGGCAAAACGGGCGCCTGCGCCAGCGGCAGAGCGCGCGTCGGCCGCACTGCGCACCGTACCGGCACCCAGCACGGCCTCGGGCACGTCGCGCGCAATCGCTTCGATGCAGGCCAATGCCTGCTGGGTCCTCAGCGTCACCTCCAGCATGCGGATGCCACCGGCCACCAGCGCGCGCGCCATCGGCACCGCGTGGGCCACGTCGTGCAGCACGATGACCGGAATCACCGGTGCATCCTGCATCACCTGCAATGCACTCAAATCGGGGCTTACAGCCATGAACATGCTCCTTCTTCTGCGGTTGTGACATTGCGCCGCATGCCGGCAAACAACTCGCGCCCCATGCCGACACCGTTGGCCGCAATCAGCGCGGCGGGCATCTGCGCGACAGCGCGAGCATCCCATTCTGCACTGTCGACCAATGCCAGCAGCGAACCGGCATCGGCGTCGAGCCGCACGCGGTCACCGTCACGCAGCCGCGCCAGCGGACCTCCGGCGGCCGCCTCGGGCGATACGTGGATGGCGGCCGGAACCTTGCCCGACGCGCCACTCATGCGCCCATCGGTCACCAGCGCCACCCGGTGGCCCTTGCCTTGCAAAACTGCCAGCGGCGGTGTGAGCTTGTGCAACTCGGGCATTCCGTTGGCCTGCGGACCCTGCCAGCGCACGACGCAGACAACATCGCGATCCAGTTCGCCGGCGGCGAAAGCCTGGTGCAATGCCTCCTGCGAATCGAAGATCCGTGCCGGTGCTTCCACCACATGCCGATCGTCCGGCACCGCCGAGACCTTGATCACGCTGCGGCCCAGGTTGCCTTGCAGCAGCTGCAGCCCCCCGGTGCTGCTGAATGGCGTGTCGGCCGACCGCACCACGGTGCCGTCCCCGGACGGGCCCGGATCCTGCCACGCCAGCGCGTCGCCGGCCGCCTGCGGGATGCCGGTGAAGGCACGCAGTCCCTCGGCGCGCACCGTGCCCGCGTCGGGGTGCATCAGCCCGGCATCCAGCAGTTCACGGATCACGAAGCCCGGCCCACCCGCGGCCTGGAACTGGTTCACGTCCGCCGTGCCGTTGGGATACACCCGCGTCAGCAGCGGCGCCACCTCGGACAGGTCGGCAAAGTCATTCCAGTCGATCTGAATGCCGGCCGCACGCGCCACCGCGACCCAGTGGATCAGGTGATTCGTCGACCCGCCGGTGGCCAGCAATGTGACCATGGCATTAACGATGCAGCGTTCGTCGACCAGCACACCGATCGGCGGACAGGCATGGGGCCCGGACGATGCGGTGCCGAGCGCGCCGGCGCTGCCCTGTCCGAGCACCGTGCGCATGGCTTCGCGGGTGAGTTCCTCGCGTAGCGCGGCCCCGGGATTGACGAATGCCGTGCCGGGCACATGCAAACCCATGGCCTCGAGAAGCATCTGGTTGCTGTTGGCCGTGCCGTAGAAGGTGCATGTGCCCTGGCCATGGTAAGCCTGCGATTCGGCCTGCAGCAGTTCAGCGCGACCAACCAGGCCTTGCGCGGCCTGTTCCCGTACCTTGCTCTTCGCGCTGTTGGACAGACCCGAGGTCATCGGCCCGGCTGGAACGAACACGGTGGGCAGATGCCCGAAATGCAAGGCCCCGATCAGCAGGCCCGGCACGATCTTGTCGCATACTCCCAGCATCAGCGCGCCGTCGAACATGTCGTGCGACAACGCCACCGCAGTGGCCATCGCGATCACGTCGCGCGAAAACAGGCTGAGTTCCATGCCCGGCGTACCCTGGGTCACGCCGTCGCACATCGCCGGAACGCCGCCAGCCATCTGCGCCGTCGCGCCGAGGCGACGCGCCTCGGCCTTGAGCAGGTCCGGGTAATGCTGCAGTGGCGCGTGGGCCGACAACATGTCGTTGTAGGCGCTGACGATGGCAATGTTCGGCGTCCGCTGGGCAACGACCGCAATGCGCGGCTTGCCAAAGGACATGGCCAACGCCTTGTCCGTCTCGGGCATGGCCGCCAATGCATGCGCGACGTTGGCGCATCCCATACGCTCGGTTCCAGGTGGCCGATTTGCGGCGGCTTCGACCCGTTTCAGATAGCCGGTACGGGCGCCGGCGCTGCGCGAGCGGATGCGTTCTGTCACGGTGCGGACGGTGTCTTGCAGAGGTTTCATGGCGATCTAGTAACTTAATTACACGATCGATGGTAAGCCCGAATCACCGGCCGCAGGTTACCAAGCTGTTACGGCCCCGCTCACCCCAGTCGGTCGTGGCAGCTGACGGCCTGCCAAGTGCCGACGCCGTGCGTCGTCAGCGCGCCATGGGAGGCGTTCAGTGCAGCGACTCGTATTTTGCCTGCAACTCCTCGGGCGACTCGACGAAATCCGGATGCTGCACGATGCTGTCTGCCGGGCACACCAGTTTGCACTGGGGTTCGTCCTCGGCGCCGACACACTCGGTGCAGGCCAGCGGATTGATCACGTAGATCGGGTCGCCGATTTTGATCGCGTCGTTCGGACACACCGGCTCGCAGGCATCGCAGGCGGTGCAATCTTGGTTGATGAGTAAAGCCATGGTGAATCTCCTTGTAACTAAGTTGCCGCCTCGGTTTCGAGCTCTTGCAGCCGACCATGCCGGAACGCACCCCACAATGCAGCGCCGATGGCACCGGCATAGATCGAATCAGGGTGGGCGCGGGCAGTCACCGCAACTTTCTCGGCCGCCAATTCCTCCTGGATCGCGGCCAGCAGCCCGGTGTCGAGCGCCAGTCCACCGGTGAGCAATGCTGTTCCGGTCTTGATGCCGGTGACCTTGAGCAATTTGACGATGCGTGAAGCCATCGACAGATGGATGCCCTTGAGGATGTCGGGTGTGGAGATGCCACGCGAGACCATGTTGATGACATCGGTCTCCGCCAGCACGGCGCAGATCGAACTGACCTTCTCCGGGTCTTGCGCGCTCTGCGACAGGCGGCCGATTTCTTCCACGGCTACGCCCAGGTATCGCGCGATGTTCTCCAGGAACTGGCCCGACCCGGAAGCGCATTGGCTGGTCATCTTGTACGACAACACCTTGCCGCGTTCGTCAACATAAATGGCGCGGCCATTGAGCGCACCGATGTCGACCACCGCACGCGCCTGTGGATCCAGGAAGACACCGCCACGCGCGTGGGTGGTCATCGAATAGAAGTGGCCGGTGGCGAACTTGACGTTCTCGCCCTCGCCAGTGGTGGCGGTGTAGGCGATGTCGCTTTCCAACAGTCCGGCGTCCGCCAGCACGCCGTCGAAACCTTCGCGCGCCAACGTCATCGGGTCGCGGCTGCGAATGCGTTCGCAACGCCTCGCCAGCCATTGCGGCTGGCCCTCATCATGGCGGAACAGCACCGACTTGATTGCTCCGGAGCCGACGTCAATACCAATGGTGTGAATCATGATCTTCTCCTTCAGGTCCGTGCCTCTGCCGATTTGCCCTCTTCCATCACCGCGCGCCAGGCAAACGTGGCCCCGCCCAATGCCCCGGTATAGATGGAATCGGGGTCGATGTTCAATGTGACGTCGCCGTAGTTCTCCCGCACCAGTTCCTTGAGAGATTTCACCGCGGCCTCGTTCTTGGCCACGCCACCGGTGAAGGTGAACTGGTCGCGCACCCCACCCGA
The DNA here is from genome assembly GCA_039934375.1 of Burkholderiaceae bacterium. Lineage (GTDB taxonomy): Bacteria > Pseudomonadota > Gammaproteobacteria > Burkholderiales > Burkholderiaceae_C > CAISIP01. The sequence goes on from JBDTMH010000105.1 coordinate 11,307, forward strand.
GCGGGCCAGGATCGACATGGCACGCAGGATGATGGCGCGGTGCAGACCGGCCATGATGTCCTCGCGTTTGTCACCCAGGCTGAGCCGGTCGCGCAACTCGGCGCCGGCGAACACGGTGCAGGTCGAATTGATGCGGATGTTCTTGGTCGACTTCATCGCCATCGGGCCCAGCTCGTGCAGGCCCATGTTCATCTCGTCGGCGATATAACCCAGATAGCGCCCGCAACCGGCGGCACAGCGGTCGTTCATCTGGAAACTTTCGACAATGCCGGCCGAATCGACCTGGATCGCCTTGGTGTCCTGGCCACCGATGTCCAGCACGGTCGCCGTTTGCGGATACATCACATGCGCGCCCAGACCATGACACAGGATCTCGGAGCGGACATGCTCCTTGGAGAACGGCAAGCGGGCGCGCCCGTAACCGGTGCCCACCACGTAGGCCTCTTCCAGTTCGGTGTCCAGAATGCCCTTGATCGGCGCCTCGACCTGCGCCCGGCGCTGCTGCGTCTCGGGCATGGCGATGAAGGCACGTTCGAGCGCGGCCAGCAGGTGGCGCCGGATCGAATCGGCATAGACCCGGTTCTCCACCTCGATGATCGACCGGTCGAACAGATTGAGCAGGTAGTCGTACCGGGTACCGGCTTCCTTGGCGACCACCTCACCGGTCGCCAGGTACTGGCTGCCGGCGATGTCCCGGAAGAAGTCGGACTTGCGCTTTGCGCCGGGGGCGAACAAGGCCGGTGCTTCGGCGGTCAAGCGGCGAAATACCTCGGTCACCGCTTCTCCGACCGCTGCGCCGTCGTCGCCGAAACGGGCGGTGGTCAGGCTGCGCTGGCAGGTTTCCGCCAGATCTGCCAGTTGCTCCATGTACTGCTCGGCACGGAAGTCGCGCTCGAGTTGCCCCAGGAAACCGTCGAGCGAACCATTCAGCGCCTTGGTGTCGCCCAGCGCCTGGCGGAACAGGTAAAAACGGCTGTTGACCAGCGCCTCCTGCTTGGCGATGGCCGCCGCCGTGTCGTAGTTGGAGCGCGAATTGGTGATGCCACGCCCGAGGATGTTCTGGTTCTCGTCCACAACCACCGCCTTGGTTGTCGTGGAGCCGAGATCGATGCCGATGAAACAGCGCATGGTGGTGGTCCTTTCAGTGGGCCGCGGCCAATGCGCCGCGTTTCGCTTTGACCATCTGGAAATAACTCTCCAGTCGGTTCTTCACGTTGGCCGCGGAGAAGTAGCGCGGGTCGACCAGGTCGGTCTCGATGAAGGCGGCCGGCTTGCCTGTGCGTTTTTCCACCTCGCGCATGATCAACAACTGACCGGCCGAGAAACTGTTGCAGCTCTTGATCGAATTGATCAGCAGTCCGTCGGCCTGGTACTCGTCGATGTATTTGCAGATCATGTCGACCCTGGACGGCAGGTTCAGGTTGGTGTAGCAGCCCAGGCAATACTCGGCCAGTGACTCCAGCGGATGATCCGGGTCGTGGCGGAAGCCGAAGTCGTACAGGCCACCGACCTTGGAATAGGTCGATGCAACCACCACGGCACCTTCGTCGTAGAACATCTTCCAGAAGTCGCGGAAATGGGTCCAGTTCGGCGGCCCTTCGATGACCAGCCGATATTTCTCCTCGCCCATCTCCCCTTCCGGCGTGATCGGACCCTTGCCATCGCGGATACGTTGCTCGATCTCGGCACGCAGCGTGTGGTAATAGTTGGTTGCCTCCGGTGTGCCGCGAAACGCGGTGAAGATCGGCCCGATGTAGTAAACCGAGCCGAAATACCCGTCGATCGGCGACGGGCGCTTTTTCGCCGACTGAAGCACCGCCACCAGGTCGTCCTCGGCCTTGACCGATTCCCGCATGTACTGGCGCAGGCGGTCGATGTCGAACTTCACACCCGAAATCCGCTCGAGCGTCGGTATCACCGTCTCCTTGAGCTGCTTGACCACATAGTCGCGCATATTCGGTGCGATATGCCCCTCGCCCTGGTACGGCACATGCAGCATCACCGTCTCGCAGCCGTATTTGTGGCGGATCAGCTCGAACCACTTCATGAAGGTGAAGCAACCGGTGTACGACAGCAGCAATACGTCGGGCCGCGGCATCGCCTCGCCGGTCGGGCCGATCTCGCCTCCCATCATCATGCCCAGGTCCGCCTTGACGTAGGTGCACACGTCTTCGCTCTGCCCATCACGTTCGGCATCCATGATGAGCTTGCCGCTTTTCTTGCGCATGCCGTTTTGCAGGGCATTGGTTTCCGGCAGGCTGCGCGCAAAGTCGAAACACATCAGCAGCTCATTCAAATTCCCGGGAACAAACGTGGCCGAGACCTTGCGATTGTTGGCGCGGGCCGTGGCCAGCTCCATGTAGTTCTTGTTGATCAGCTCCTTTTGTTGCCACATCGCGTCCTCTTTCTGAACGTTCTGTGGCTTCTTGCTGCTCGCGGGTGTTGCAATGGTGGCGTTCATGATGGTTCTCCTGCTGACGGCCTCAAGCCGCACTCCACAATTTGATCGAATCGGCGAAGGTGCCGGCCTGCTCTCGAATGGGCGCCATCTGCCCGGTGTTCTCGGCGTACTTAAACGCGGTGTGCGGAATTGCGTGTTTGCTCAATACGTCCTGCAGCATCGGCCGCTCCAGCAATGCGGGGTCGCAGAACGACGGCGCGGCGAAGATCACGCCTTCGGCGCCACGCGTCTTTACCTGCTTCATCAGGTAGACACCTTTCTCCTCGCGTGTCGTCTCGTATTTAGCCGAGGTCGATGCCGAGCGATGCAGGAAAGCCTTGGACAATTCCAGCAGCGGATCGCCGTCGGTCGGCACCTGATCGAGCAGCCAGCGCGTCACCAGCATGAAGTCGTCGTCGACGATGTAGCAACCCGACATCTCGATCGACTTGATCAACGAGAGCGGCGGCTGTTCACAGAACGAACCGTTGATGACCACCCGTGCGTTGTCACGCCTGGCACGCTGCTGCTGCGCGGCGGCGGCGAGGTATTCGCGCACCAGCACGGTGTGCTCCTCCACCGGCAACACCATGCCGGCACGCAGCAACAAGTAGACCTCGGAGGTGGGCGCCTGCCAGGGTTCGGCCGCGCGGTATTGGTACAGGTCGGCGATCGCGGCGCGGTTGTCGTTGTAAACCGCGATTGACGCATTGATGTCGGCATCCGTGACCTCACGGCCAGCGATCCGAGCCAGGTCCTCGCGCAGAATCTGCATCTCCTGCCGGTAGAACACACCGCCGACCTCGTCGTCGAAGTTCTGCGGCACGTCGATGTAGCGCACATATTTGTCCTTGAACAACATCTTCCACATGCCCGACAGGTTGCGGATGACATCGCAGA
>JBDTMH010000106.1:0-14478 GCA_039934375.1 Burkholderiaceae bacterium
TTCTGCGGCGTGTCGCTTTTGCTGACGTGATCGAAATAGAAATAGCGCGCGCCGACGACGCCATTGTCGGCCAGCACCCGGCCAAGGTAACCATCGTTGTCTGTTACGCCATTGGGTACACCACCAAACGTGATGTCGAGCCCGAGATCCTGCTTGAAGGCCTTCTGAATGTTTTCCAGCGAGGTTCGGTCCGGTTCGGCAAAAAGGATGTCCAGACCTATCCCGGCGGGTTTGGCTTCGGCCACCTTTTGGACCAGCGATGCCAGTCGATAACGGGGCCACGGCCATTGGCCGGTGGCAGACAGGCTGACATCGTCGACGTCGACCACCACGACACCATGCGCGGTTTGCGCGTTGGCCGAGGTTTTCTGGAACGCATCCAGGAACAAGTTGTCCAGCTGGGCCGGCAGTCCCAAATCGAGTCGGCTGGTCAGACCCCAGGCGACTGACAGCAGCAGGCCGAGCACCCACATCCAGCGAACCCACTTGCCCGATGGTTTGTGCGACAGCTCGACAGGCCCCACGCGCAGCGGCTCAGAGAACCACGACTTCGACGCGTCGATTGCGGGGCTCGGTAACGCTGGGCCCGGTCGGTACAAGCAGGTCCCTGGAGCCAAATCCTCGCACCGTCACCTGGTCGAGCGAGGGCATCCTGCCTTTCAACATCTTTTCAACGATGCTGGCCCTCTCCAGGGCCAGTCTGCCGTTGATGTCGTCCGTGCCCGTGGTATCGGTATGCCCGATCACGAAAACCTCGGTGGGGGTGCGCGAACGGATGGTGCCTACGATCTTGGCAATAGCCGTCTGGGATTCCGGCAGCAGGTCCGCGCCAACACCGAAATACAGCGTGAAACGTGCCGGGTGGGTTGGTGCAACCTTGAGCAGCTCGGCGTAAGAGCGGTTCACCTGCGTGACATCGAGCTGACGTGATTCCAGCAGGCCGGTACTGTTTGTCATGACCGAGACCGATTGAAACACCTGGCTGACCAAGCGCGAGTCGCCCGTTGTCGTCTTGACCAAAACAGCGCCTACGACACCATCTTCATCGGGAAGCAGGACGACCGTAGTCACCGGCCGCGACGGTTCCGATTGAACAACAGGGGGGGGCGTGGCGCATCCCACGCTTGCGATCAACGCGCCCATGCAGGCCCAACCCACTGCTGTTTTGCATGCTGACATCTTCATTCAATCTGCACTGACAATGAAGCGCGTTCCGCGTACCCCAATGGCGGCTCTGGGAGTGGCCACCTCGACGGATTCAGGTGACAACTTGCCGAGCTTTCCCGAAGAATAGATCGCCGATCCTTTTTTCAGATATAGCGCGAAATCGTACTGTTTCGATTCCGGCTGAAATACATAACGCCGGATCTCGACTTCGGTGGACGCGTCCACTGCCAGTGTCGTACCGTCGACAAAAACGATTCCGCCACTGGAACCCGGCCCAGATACCACCACGTCCGAGCGCAGGATCGGTGTGCCGGCTACCGGAACGACTGTCGTGCCGCCACGCATCAGCTTGACGTCACCCGAGACACTCTTGAACAGTGCGACATGGGTGTCCTGCGCCATCGCCACGCTGGCGCAGGCCAAAGTTGCTGCCACCAGGAAAACTGCGGTTCGCATCATGTCCGACTCCTTTTTGACTTTTCACGGTGATTCTGCGGTTCCATCGCCAGAACTTGGCGATTGAGGGGCAGCATATCTGTCAAACCTAGCGCCGACATACCTGGTTGGTCACTCTGATTCGGTTATCGGCAAAAGCGCCAAATACTTGACAGTCGGGACTTCGAAGCCACGCTCGCCTGCTGTGAAATATTCCTCGACGCTTGGCACAAACGCGTGCCACCTTGGCACAAGCGCGAAACGCCCGGCATCGGACTGTTTTGCGCACCGCGCATCGAGAATCAAGCGGACCGGTACAGCACGGCCGCAATGGGGCTCGCCGGAGCGGTAGAGTCAGACCCGTTTCCAGCGCATCCAGGCGGCCGAGTTGAAGAAACTCGCTGCCACACCACCCGGCGGCACCAGCGCATCGCAGGCCACACGAATGTCATCCGACAACGCCATGTCCGCCACCGGCAGTGCCTGGCGCAGCTGCGCCAGCGTGCGCGGCCCGATGATCGGCGCGGTGACACCGATCTGGTCTTTCACCCACAGGTAGGCCAGCTGCGCCGGAGCATGGCCGTGCGCGCGGGCCAGCGCGGCAAACTGCGCCCCCACAGCAATGCCGCGTTCGGTGACCCGCTCGGCGTAGATACCGCCGCGCAATGCCGCGCGGCTGTCCTGCTCCGGCGTTTGGCCGACGACATAACGACCGGCCAGCATGCCCATCGCCATTGGCGACCAGGTGAACAACGCAAGACCATAGTGCTGGCAAGCCGGTACCAGCTCGTTTTCAATGCGACGCTCGAGCAGGTTGTACGGCGACTGCTCCGATATGAAATGCGCCAGCCCCAGCTCCCCACTGACATGCTGCGCCTGTGCCAGCTGCCAAGCCGGCGAGGTGCTGGAGCCGATGTAGCGGACCTTGCCCTGGCGCACCAGCAGATCGAGCGCCCATAGCGTCTCCTCGATCGGCGTATCCGGGTCGGGTCGGTGGGTCTGGTACAGGTCGATGTAGTCGGTGCCCATTCGGCGCAAGGAGTCTTCGCAGGCTTTAACCAGGTGGTTGCGGCTAAGGCCGCGCTCATTGATGCCCGGGCCGGTCGGGTAGAACACCTTGGTCGCGATCAGCACATCGTCACGCCGCTGGCGTTTTGCCAGCCATTTGCCGATCAGCCGCTCGGCCTCTCCGCTGGCATAGCTGTTGCTGGTATCGATCAGGTTGATGCCGCCGTCGACAGCGGCATCGAGAATCGCCAGGCTTTCTGGCTCGGGCGTCGGATTGGCCAGATTGTCGGTGCCCAGCACCAGCGAGGAAACCTTCAGACCGGTGCGGCCCAACAGGCGGTATTGCATGGAGACGACCTTTCAAGCTGTCCTTGTCTCGGTGGCATTGCCACCGAGACATCTTTACTGCCCACTTCCCTATTGCGTGCTGTAACCACCGTCGACATACACCATGGCGCCGGTCATGTAGCTGGCCGCATCACTGCAAAGGAACACCGCAACGCGGGCAATCTCTTCGGGTTGGGCCAGCCGGCCCATCGGCACCACCCGCTGCGCGATGTCCTGCATCTGCGCATCGGTCAAAGGCGTGGTACGCCCTGCCGCACGCAACATCGGAGTGTCGACCTCGCCCGGGCACACGCAATTGAAACGCACGCCGTCGCGCGCCAGCTCCAGCGCAAAGCAACGCGTGACCTGCTGCACCGCACCCTTGCTCGCGGCATAGGCCATCGCGCCCTTGCCACCGAGCTCGCCCCAGATGCTGCCGAAGTTGACCACGGCACCGCCGCCGTGGTCGCGCATGTGGCGCGCCGCTGCGCGGCTGAGATGGAAAACGCCGCCGGCATTGACGTCCAGCGCGCGTTGCCACTCCTGGTCCGTCGTATCAATGCCGGTCTTGCGGGCGATGATGCCGGCCGCATTGACCACCGCGTTCAGGCGCCCGGTTCTGCCGACGGTCTCTGCCATCGCCACATCACAGAACGCAGAATCGCTGACGTCACCGACCAGTGCCGTGGCCCCGATCTCGTCCGCAACCTGGGCCGCCAGACCGGCATTGGCATCTACGATCACCACGTCCGCGCCGCTGGCAGCGAACAGGCGGGCGACCTGCGCCCCCATGCCGCTGGCAGCGCCGCTGACCAGTACCGTGAAATCGTTGAACGCAAATTTCACCTGTTTCACGAACACCTCCCACAGAAATACGGAGTCAGGCGGCCACCACCTGTGCAGCATTCCAGTGCCGGCACCAGACAGCAAACGCATCGGCGGCCATGGGTTTGGCGACGTGGTAACCCTGCGCTTCGTCGCACGCAAGCGCACGCAACTGCTCCAGGATAAAACCGTTTTCGACGCCTTCGGCCACCACCGTCAAACCCAGGTTGTGCGCCAGGTCGATAGTTGAACGCACGATCTTGGCGTCGTCGTCGTCTTCCTGCATGTTCATGACAAAGGACTTGTCAATCTTGAGTTCGTCCACTGGCAGTCGTTTGAGGTAGGCCAGCGACGAATAACCGGTGCCGAAATCGTCGATCGACAACGCAAAGCCCCGCTTTGACAAAGTATTGAGCGTGACCAGCGCGCGCTGCGGCTCGTCCATGATCGCGCTTTCGGTGATCTCCAGGCAAAAGGCCTCGGCCGGTGCGTCATGCCGCAACAGGATCTGCTCCAGCCGCGCCGGCAGGTCGACGTCCAGCATGTCACGGGTCGACAGATTGACCGACAAACGCAACGACAGCCCTTGTGCACGCAGGATAGCGCTCGTCGCGGCCGCCCGATCAAATACCCACAGTGTCAACTGGCGCACGAAGCCCGTCTGTTCGGCAAATGGAATGAACTCCAGCGGCGGCACCAAGCCGCGCACCGGATGTTGCCAGCGCACCAGCGCCTCGGCCGCCACCACTGCGTGGTCGCACAGGCGGATCTTGGGTTGCAGGAACAGCCGCAGCTCGTCGTGGTCGATCGCACGTCGCAGCTCGCTGAGCAGCGACAAGGTCTGCGTGCTGGAAGAGTCGAGTGCCGGGTCATACAGCTGGATGCCGGTGGTTTTGCTCTTGGCCGCGTACATCGCGACCTCGGCGCGCGACAACAAGGTATCTGCATCGTCTGCATGCAGCGGCCAGCAAGCCACGCCGATACCGGCACTCAAGTCGACGGTCTGGTCATCCAACGCCAGCGGCAGCTCGAATGCCTTGGCAATGCGCTGCGCCACCGCCAACGCGCTGGCCGCATCGCTGTGCGTGAGCAGCACAGCGAATTCGTCGCCACCCAGCCGGGCCACCATATCGCCGCTGCGCAGGTCCTGCTGGGTCAGCCGCTTGGCCACGGCGTCAAGCAGCAGATCGCCAAACGAATAGCCCAGCACATCGTTGACGTGCTTGAAGCGGTCAATATCCAGCATCACCACAGCCAGCGAGCCGCGCCCCATCTCCGCCACCGCCCCCTGACTGTCGATCTCCTGCCGCAAAGCCTCGCGAAAGCGGGCGCGATTGGGCAAGCCGGTCAACCGGTCCCAGTAGGCCAGCTTGCGGATCTCGATCTGCTGCGCGCCGATGTCAATGCGCATCTGATCAAAAGCCTTGGCCAGCCCGCCGATCTCATCCTGGCGGTCCATGTGTTCCATGGGAACGTCGTACTGGCCCAGACTCAAACGCCGCGTGGCACTCACCAAAGAACGTAGCGGCGTGGTCACCCGCCGGGCCACGAACACGCTGCCGATACCGAACAGCAACACACCCATGGCAGTGATCCAGGCCAAGGCCACCTGTGCCTGGTGAAACGGTGCCACCACGTCGTTGAGCGAACGCAACAACAAGGTCCTCACGCCACCGGCAACGGCACCGGTGTCGAGCTTCACGCTGCGCGCGATCAGCACGTCGCCATGGTCGGGCAATTCGTCGACATCGCCCTGGTGTTGCTGCAAGGCCTGCATCGCTTCCGGCGGCAGCGTCGTGGCGACGATACGCCCCTTGACGCCGTCTCCGTCGTTGATCAAGGCCAGATGCATGTCGGAGATCGCCCGCATGTCGTCCACCAGCTTCTGGTTGATCGGGAAGCCCATCAACACATATCCCACCAGCAACGGCGCCTTCATCGGCACCATCACGAACTGATGCGGAACACCATCGATCAGGGCAACCTGGCTGCTCTGGGCATCGCGCGACAGCGGGCCGACCAATTCTCCCAGTACCGGCGTCAGGTCGTTCGCGTCCCCGCTCTCGCCCACCGCACGCAGTGCCATCGAGGTATCGACCAGCGCAGTAACGGTGGCGCCGATCCGCGCACCGTTGTTTTCAAGTGCCGACGCGATCGTCGCGATGTCACCGGAATTGACCGCGGAGCGAAACCCGAAGTCGGCGGCAAGCACGCTGGCACCCTGGCGCAGCTGCTGGGCATTCTGGTCCAGCAGCCGGCGCCAGACCCGCTCGCCAACCTGCAGTTCCTGGGCCACCTGGCGGCGCGCGCTTTGCTCAACGCTGATGCGCACCACGCTGAAAACCGCCGTCTGCACCAGCAGCAACAGCAGCAGTGACAGTGCAACGATGCGCGACGACAGGCCCCAGCGCGTGGGGCGCCAATGGATCTTCATTGCAGATACCTGCTGCGGGTCACGGGACCACCCTGCGTGCCGCGCACTGCGGTATTCGCCTTGGGGCGGCCCAACGGCTCATGGCCCGCTGACGCCCGCGAGGCGGTAGTTGACGACCTGGTCGGCGGTTGTCACGACCAACGGCTGGTCGGCGGCTGGGGCGCCAACCGGCAATGCCGGATGCCAGACCCGCAGCCGGTAGTTGCCGGGCGGGACCAGGGCCAGCGAGACAATACCGCTGGCACTGCTGCGGCCGAAATATGGGGTATCAACCACGACGACCCAGGCCGTCATCGAATCGTGGATATTGCAGCCCAGGACCGCAATCCCGGTCTTGTCGAAAACCACCGGATTGGCCGGCACACCCGCGTACAACTTGAGCTCGAAAGTCTTGTTGGGCGAGAACGAATAGACATGATGGCGCACCGTATCGCGGTTGGGGAATGTCACCGCCGTTCCTGCCGTCACCACCAGTACCGTGGGATCGAATTGCTTGGCCTTCTGCGCCATTTCAGCCCCTTGCAACGGTTTGACCAGCGCGTGGGCTTCGCGCGATTCGAGAAACACCACGGCGTCGGCCAAAGGCTTGCCAGCGCCGTCTTGCACGGTCAGCTGGACCGTGCCCGCAGACGCCATGCGGCATCCCAGCAAAACACACACACCGGCCCGCCACAAGTAAGTGCGCATCAGCGGCATGGTTTCGGATCGCGGAAAATCAGCGGTGGCATTCAGGGTCATGGGTGTTGCATCGATGGCGTCAGCGCCGCCCCGGTTATACACGAGCAGAATGGCTCTTGCCCTGATCGACCTCGGTCGCATCGTGCCCGGCATCACCGCCAATCGGCGCCAGCGCGGGCTTTACATCTCCGGCCAACTGGCGTTCTGAAACGGCTCTGCCCGCAACAAGATACCGACGACCCATGATCAATCGACGACAAGCGTTTGCCTTGCTGGCCGGCGCCATCAATTGGCACGGGGCAGCGGCGCAAGCAGCTGCGGCACCTGACAGCGCGCTGTTCCTTGCGCTGGGCGAGATGGTTGGCATCACGGCACTGATGGACGACTTCGTGGATCGGCTGTTTGCCGATCCGCAGATCGGCCCGTTCTTCAAAAAGACCAAGCCGGCCTATCTCAAGGAGCAGTTGCGTGACCAGGTATGTGTCCTCAGTGGCGGCCCGTGCAAGTATGAAGGCGACACAATGAAAGCCGTGCATGCCGGATCTGGGCATCCGCAAGTCCGACTTCAACGTGCTCGTGGAAGTGCTGCAATTGGCGATGGATGCGCGCGGCATTCCGTTTCGCATGCAGAACAGGCTGCTGGCGCTGCTCGCGCCGATGCACAAGGACATCATCACCCGGTGACACGGGCCAAGCGCCTCGACGGCGGCGTTGCGACGGCAGCACGCGCGACCCACCGCCGATAATGGCCTGATGCCGGATACCGGTACGCTGCCACTGATGCGATGGAGAAACCCGATGCTGCTCGATGCCGATGAATGCCAACTGGTGCTGGTCGACTACCAGACCCGCCTGATGCCGGCCATCGCCGACGGCCCGCAGGTGCTCGCCAACGCGGTACGCCTGGCACACATGGCGCAGGCGATGGGTGTGCCGATGTTTGCCACCGAGCAGAACCCGGACAAGCTCGGCGCCAGCACGCAGGAGCTGGGCAGCGTACTGGCACAAGCCCAGGCCAGGGTTCTGTCCAAGATGGCGTTCAGCGCCTGTGCGGACGGCCTGGCCGATCTGCTGCGTCCGCCCGAGCGCAAGGCGCCAGCCGGCAATGCGCGCAGCCTGCCCAAACACCTGCAGAAGGTGGTGCCGGCCGGCGCACCGGCGCGCAATACCGTGGTGATCGCCGGCTGCGAAGCCCATGTCTGCCTGCTGCAGACCGCGCTGGAACTGCTGGAGGAAGAGTTCGAGGTCTGGGTCGTCACCGACGCCTGTGGCTCGCGCACCGAGCGCAACCGCGACGCGGCCTACGACCGGCTGGCCGGCAATGGCGCAGAACTGGTGACCACCGAAATGGTCGCCTTCGAATGGCTGCGCTCGGCGCAGCACCCGCAGTTCAAGGCCATCCAGGCGCTGATCAAGTAGCTGCACGGCGATCCGCGTCAAGGCGGCTGCGCCACGCCAGCGCAAAGCAGCGCGGCTACTTGGCCATCGAGCAATGCCCGCCACTGACCTGTTGGCCGGATCCGGCCGCAATCAGCGGCGGCTCCAAACGCAGATCGACCGGCGGCGAGGCCGCCCAGTCCCAGCCCAGAAAAGCCAGCAGTCCCAGCCAGAAAATGAGCAACCAGCGGCGTGTCGGTATTGACGTCATGGCAATATCCATTCAAAACCGGTAGTGGCGCCGCACGCGCACACCGATCAGTGAGCCACAAAACGCCAACGGCACCCACAACCAGCCGTGCAGGCTGCCGGTGGAAATGCCGCTGAGCATGGCTCCGATGTTGCAGCCGAACGCCAGGCGTGAGCTGTAGCCCAGCAGAAATCCGGCAATCAATCCGACCACCCACTGCTGCGGTTGCAGCGGCTTGACCGGCTGCGCGCCGGCCTTGGCCGAGATCCACAAGGCGCCGCCCAGGATGCCGATATTGGTGATGGTGGTGACATCCATCAGCACTGTCTGCGTGATGCGCTGGGCATTGCCCGGTTGGCTCCAGAAGGCATTGGTGGAGGGGTCGAACAGGCTCAGCGCCACTGCCAGCTTGCCGCCCCACAGGCCAAAGCCATACACCACGCCCCAGGGCTGCCCGGCCAGCAGCAGGTTCACGGTCGCCAGCGCTGCCAGCGCGACCGCACCCCAGACCCAGCGCCGCGCCAGCCATTGCCGGCCCGGTCCGACCCAGGCGCGCACCAGCAGCAGTGTGAGCGCCAGCAGGCCGAACGTCAGCGCCAGCGCGCCGGCGGTGCCAAAGACCGTGGACAGGCCAACCGGTTCGATCTGACCCAGCGCCAGCCAGCGGTCCAGATGCACCGACCCCATGAAGCTGCCAAGCGCGAACAGCGGCAAGATACCCATGTTCAGTGGCACGCCCATGCCGGCCTTGTACAGCGTGCCGGAGCCACAGCCGTCCGCGATCTGCATCGTCAGACCGAACACGAAGGCACCCACCAGCAGGCTCACGCTCGGAGGCCCCAGCGCTGCATGCAATTCGGAGAACTGTCCCAGCAGCGGCAGCGCTGCCAGGCTGGCCAGCGCCAGCAGCAAGACCTGGCCGGTCACGCCTTGCGGATTCTTCTGTTCGATCAGCTGGCGCCAGCCGGTGGTGAAGCCGAAACGGGCACCGGCCAGCGCCAGGCCCATGCCAACGCCCACCAGCAGCAAGACCGCCTGCCGCACCGAAACGGCCAGCATCAGAAAAACGAAAAAGGCGGCCAACAAGGCCGCCAGCGGAAACCGCTTCATGAAGAAGGAAATCCGCGTCTGGCTACTTGAAGGTCTTGTCGGACCAGATCTTGGCGTCGATCATCAGTTGTGCCACGCGGCTGGGCACGTTGGCCATCGGCAGGCCATTCGGATCCTGCGACCAATCGGTCATCGAGCCGGCATATAGCTTGACGTTTTTCTGACCCAGCACCTCTGACATGGCGAACCAGTTGGTCGCGGCCCAGTGACCGGTATTGCAGAACGACACCGTCTCCTTGGCCGGATCGATCGGGCTGGACGCCGCAATCAGCCGTGCCTGCTCGGTCGGCACGAAGGTCGAGCTGCCGGCGGCAAACCATTTGTCGTGCCGGAAGTTGACCGCACCCGGCAAGGTGCCCGGCACCTTGGCCGTCGGCGCACGGGTCTGGCCATTGAAGAAGTTCTCGGGTCGCGCGTCGATCAGCACGGCGTCGCCGGCCTTGACATGTTGCTCCACCTCTTCCTTGGTCGCGATCAGCGACGCATCCAGCGAGGGCTGGAAGCTGCTGGCAACCACGCTGACCACATCCTTGCTCAACGCCTGGCTGGCCTGGGTCCAACCCTTGAGACCGCCATTGAGGATGGACAGCTCTTTCAAACCCAGCACCTTGAGCGTCCAGTAGACGCGTGCCGAGGCACCGAAATCGGTCGCGTCGGCACCGCTGGAAACCACCACCGCGTGGCTGGCCGGACCGAGGCCCAGGCGCTGCACCAGTTGAGTCAGCTTGGGCAGGGCCGGCAATTCGCCGGGGTTGCTGGCCGGACCGCGCCATTGGCCATAAGGCGCATTCACCGCGCCCGGAATATGGTTGGCCTCGTACGACTTGGCATCGCGGATATCGATCACGCGGACCTGCGGATCGGCCAGACGGGATTGCAATTCCGCGGGAGACAACAGCGGTTGGGCAGCGTGGGCATGTGCGACAAGCGCCAGGCCGGCCAACAGGGCAGACAGTGTTTTCATGGTTCCATTCACATCAGACAGAGCGGCATTCTCCGCCAGCGCTTGCAATCGGAGAAATACTTCTTTCTAGAATGCTTATGCCGAAATCGACATATGAACGCGGGATAATCCGGTGCCGATCAGGTACCCGATTCCGCAGACCCCGCCGAAGTTGGTAAAGTCCAGCCTGCGCCATCGCCCAGCCGTGCGCCACCGATCCGGATGGCGGTCGATATTCGATGGCCTGATCCGTCGTGTTCGAACGCCGCCGCCACGTCCTGGATCAGGTGCGGGCGCATCCCGCTTTTCGTTGACTATGCGAACTCCTGTACATCTGACCTGCATGTCGCTGCTCGTTGCCCTGGCCGGTTGTGCCGGTGCACCCACGTCCCATCCCGAGCTTGCGTCCGTGGCGACGCCAGCCCAATGGCAAGCACCACTGCCCCACAACGGCAATCTGAGCGATCTGGCGCGCTGGTGGCACGACTTGGGCGACCCGCTGCTGGTCGATTTGATCGACGCAGCACAGCAGGCCAGCCCTACGCTGGCGAGCGCGCGAGCGCGTGTGTCCCAGGCGCGCGCCACATTACGCCAGGCCCAGGCCCGGCTCGGTCCGACACTCGATGCATCGGCCAGCGCCAGTCGCGGCGTCACCCAGCCTGTCACGCCGGTGGCCAGCACGCTGCAGGCCGGAGTGCAAGCCTCTTGGGAGATCGACCTGTTCGGCGCCAACCGGTTGAACAGCGACGCGGCGCAGGCGCGGCTGGACGGTGCCCAGGCCCTGTGGCACGACGCGCGCGTGCTGGTGGCCGCCGAAGTGGCGAACCGGTATTTCAGCCAGCGCGCCTGCACGCAGCAGGCAAGCATTGCGCGTGCCGATGCGTTGTCACGCCGGGAAACCGCGCGCTTGTCCGAGCTGAGTTTGAAGGCCGGCTTTACCGCCAGCGCCACGGCGGCACTGGCGCGTGCGAGCGCGGCCGATGCGCAAGGCCGGGCCACACGGCAGGCGACCACGTGCGCCATCGACATCAAGGCCCTGGTCGCGTTGACCGGCCTGGACGAGGTGGCCCTGAACAATCGGTTGTCCAGCGCGCCGCAGGACCTGGCAGCGTCGGCGCATTTGACCGTGGCCAGCGTGCCGGCACAGACCCTGTCCCAGCGACCGGACCTCTTTGGTGCGCAACGCGCATTGCTGGCGGCCCGGCTGGATACCGGCGTCGCCCAGGCACAGCGTTATCCACAGTTGCGCCTGTCAGGTTCGATCGGCGCATTGCACTACCGCGCTTCCGGTGTAGACGATGGCATGGCCACCTGGTTGCTTGGTCCTTTGGCGCTCAGTGTTCCACTGTTCGACGGCGGGCAACGCGACGCAGCGGTGCAGGCCGCCCGCGGGCGTTACGAAGAAGCACTGGCCTTGTACCAGGACAAGGTGCGTCAGGCCGTGCGTGAGACCGAAGAGGCGCTGGTAACCCTGCAAAGCACGGCGGCTCGGGTCGCCGACGCGCAAATCGCCGAAGCGGGCTACCGCGACTGGCTGCAGGGCACCGAATCGCGTTACCAGGCTGGCCTGGCCAGCCTGGTCGAGCTGGAAGACGCGCGCCGAACGCGGCTGGCCTCGGCCGATGCTCTGGTGGCACTGCGCCTGGAACGCATCCAGGCCTGGATCGCGCTGTACCGTGCCGCCGGTGGTGGCTGGAGCCCGCAAGCCGACGCCGATCAACCGCAATGAAACAGCCCCCACTGTCGCTGCATTCACTGCCCCCGCCAGCGGACTGTCCGTACCTTCGGAACGGCCGGGAGCTTCTGACATCGAGCCGACCGCGTTTTACCTGACCCGAACACAAGACCATGATGCAATTCCGACTGGACAACAAGCAAGCCCTCGCCGCCGCAGCCATCGTGTGTGCCGTGGCCCTGATCGGCCTGTGGGCCGCGCGCGGCAATGCCGCCGCTGCGCAGAGCAGCGCGACCCAGTCGCCAACGGCCAAGCCGGCGCTGACCGTGTCAACCGCAAGGCCGGTGCTTGGGCGACTGCCGGTGCGCCTCTCTGCCAACGGCAACATCGCCGCCTGGCAGGAGGCCAGCGTCGGCGCCGAAGCCAACGGCCTGCGGCTGCAGGACATCCATGCCGCGATCGGCGACACGGTGCGCGCCGGTCAGCTACTGGCCACCTTCGCCGATGCCACCATCCAGGCCGACCTGGCGCTGGCGCGCGCCAACCTGCTCGAAGCGCAGGCCAATGGGCAGGAGGCCAGCGGCAACGCGAGCCGTGCGCGCAGCCTCAAGGACAGCGGCGCACTGAGCACGCAGCAGATCAACCAGTACCTGACGCAGGAGCAGACGGCGCAGGCTCGGGTCGAGGCAGCCAAGGCCGCACTGAACGTGCAGCAGCTGCGGCTCAAGCACACGCAGGTGCTGGCACCCGACCGTGGCGTGATCTCGGCACGCAACGCAACCATCGGCGCGGTTGTTCCGGCCGGCACCGAGCTGTTTCGGATGGTGCGCCAGGGCCGACTCGAATGGCGCGCCGAGGTCACCTCGAACGAACTGGGGCGGCTCAAGGCCGGCACTCCGGCACTGGTCACCTTGCCCGGCGGCGTGCAGGTCAGAGGCAAGGTGCGCATGGTGGCGCCGACCGTGGACCCACAGACCCGTGTAGCGCTGGTCTACGTGGATCTACCAACGTCCGCCGATCTGGCAGCGCCACCGCGCGCCGGCATGTTCGCCGCCGGCAGCTTCGAGCTGGGCGACACCAGCGCGTTGATGGTGCCGCAGTCGGCGCTGGTGATGCGCGATGGCTTCAGCTATGTCTATCGGCTCGGCGACGACAACCGGGTCTCACGCATCAAGGTGCAGACCGGTCGCCTGGCCGGCGACCAGACCGAGATCACAAGCGCCCTGGACGCCAGTACCCGGTTGGTGGCCAGCGGCGCCGGGTTCCTGAACGACGGCGACCTGGTGCGCGTGGTCGACGGGCCAGGCGGCGCTGCCTCCGGCTCCGCACCCACGCCGAAAGCCGGCGCATCGGCCACCCGCTGAGCCCTGCACCATGATCAACGTATCCTCGTGGTCGATCCGCAATCCGATACCGGCAGTGATGCTGTTCGTGATGCTGTGTTTCGCCGGCCTGTTGTCGTTCAACGCGATGAAGGTGCAGCAATTCCCGGATATCGACCTGCCGACCGTGACCGTCTCGGCCCAGCTGCCGGGTGCGGCGCCGGCCCAGCTCGAGACCGAAGTGGCGCGCAAACTCGAGAATTCGATCGCGAGCTTGCAGGGGCTCAAGCACGTCTACACCAAGATCCAGGACGGCAGTGTCACGATCACGGCCGAGTTCCGGCTCGAGAAGCCGGTGCAGGAGGCAGTTGACGACGTACGCTCGGCCGTGGCCAAGGTGCGCAGCGACCTGCCGGGCGATCTGCGCGATCCCATCGTCAACAAGCTGGACATGGCGGCGCAGCCGGTGCTGGCGTTCACGGTGCGCTCGATCCCGCGCGAGGGCAATGCAGGCATGGACGACGAGGCCTTGTCCTGGTTCGTCGACAACGACGTGACGCGCCGGCTGCTGGCGGTGCGCGGCGTCGGCGGTGTGAGCCGGGTGGGTGGTGTCTCGCGCGAGGTGCGGGTGGCGATCGACCCGACACGCTTGCAGGCGCTGGGTGTCACCGCGGCCGAAGTGTCGCGCCAGCTGCGCCAGACCCAGGTCGAGAGCGCCGGGGGGCGGCTCGACCTGGGCGGCGGCGAACAGCCGGTACGCACGCTGGCCACGGTGCAGACGGCGCAGCAGCTCGGCCGTATCCAGCTGGCGCTGGGCAATGGACGCACGGTGCGGCTGGACGAGGTCGCCACTGTCAGCGACACCACCGCCGAACCCCGCTCGGCGGCCTACCTGAACGGCCAGCCGGTGGTCGGCTTCGAGGTTTC
>JBDTMH010000107.1:0-14432 GCA_039934375.1 Burkholderiaceae bacterium
GGCTTTGTCGGGCTTTCGTCGGCTTATTGGCTGATGCGTGATGGCCACCAGGTCACGCTTTACGATCCTGCCGGCGCAGCCGGAGGCGCTTCGTTCGGCAACGCGGGAACGTTTGCCAACTATGCCTGCATCCCGGTCAACAACCCGACGGTGTTTCGCGATCTGCCGCGCTACCTGTTGTCGGCCACCAGCCCCTTGCGCCTGCGCTGGGGTTACCTGCCGCAATTGCTGCCGTGGTTGGTCGGCTTCCTGCGCAGCTCCACCACGGCGCGCTACACCCGTTCGGCCACTGCCTTGGCCACACTGCTGGGGCGCGCCCAGCTAGGTTATTCGGACATGATCGCGCAAGCAGGTCTGGACGGTTTTATCCGTCAGCGCGAATGTCTGTACCTGTATTCCAGTGCGGCCACATTCGAGGCCTCCAGGCCCACGCTGGACCTGCGCCGCAAGCTGGGCGTGACGACCCGCATTCTGGGCAGCAGCGAAATCACGGCGCTGGAGCCGTCGCTGCAGCCTCTGTTCGCGCGCGGTGCGCTGTTCGAAGGCTCGTGGCATTTGACCGACCCGTCGGCGTTCCTGCATGCCTTGCAAAGCTGGCTTGTCGTCAGGGGTTTGCAGTTTCGCGCGGCACAAGTCCACAGCATCCAGCCGTCGGACTATGGTGTCGTGCTGGGCACGGCCGATGGCGCTGCCCAGTTTGACTACGCTGCGCTATGTGCTGGAGTCCACTCCAGGGTGCTGGCACAGCAATGCGGCGACGCCATACCGATGGAGGCCGAGCGGGGTTATCACCTGATGTACCCCGGCACTTCGCACCTGCTATCGCGTCCCGTCGGTTGGGCCGAGCGTGGCTTTTACATGACGCCGATGGCGCAGGGCATACGGGTGGCCGGTACGGTGGAACTCGCGGGCCTGGGTGCGCGCAAGCATCAGGGTCTGATGGACCTGCTGCACTTCTCATCACGGCGCGCCTTGCCCGAGCTAGGCGAACCGACGGCGCCATGGTTGGGCTTTCGGCCCTCGCTGCCCGATGGCCTGCCGGTGCTGGGCCGCTCGCGGAATTCAGCGCGTGTGATCTACGCCTTTGGTCATCAGCACATCGGTCTGACACTGGGTGGCTTGAGCGGCATGGTGGTGGCGGACTTGTTGGCAGGACGTGAATCCGTCATCGACCCTCAGCCCTTTGCCGCCGCGCGATTTCGCTGAAGACGGTGAGAAGCGCAGCCGCACGCGCTTCGGAGGCGAGGTCACGCCCCATCGAGAATGAACACCGTTCGCTGCGCCGACTGCTTGCAGATACCCAGCACTTGCTGGTATTCGGCGCTCTCGTAGAACGCCTCCGCCTGCTCGGCCGACGGAAAGCGGACCAGCACCATGCGGGTCGGCGACCACAGGGCGGATTCCTTGAGCGTGGTCTTGCCGCCACGGGCCAGATACTCGCCGCCATACTTCTCCGCCAGCGGCTTGGCCTTGATCTTGTACTGTTCGTACAGCTGCGGATCGGTGAGTTTGGAATCGACGACGAGATAGGCAGCCATGGTTGCTCCGTTCTGGACATGCATGTTGCGGACATCGCAACCTGACATCCATTCTGGCACCAAGCCTTCTTAGGGCATGCAGCTGCTACCGGCCCGAAAACCAGGCCACTCAGCGCAGCGAGTTGTCGCCGCTCATGTACACGCTCATGTCGCAGATGTGGCCATCGCGCAGGCGGAAGAAATTGCAGTTGTGCTTGACCGTCAGCACCCCCTGCGGCGACACGTTGCGCACCGTGAACTGGCTGGCAATGCGCTCGGGGCCCTGCGCCACATGGTCGAAGTCGCCATGCCAGACGCTGGCATAACGCGCAAACAGGCGTTCGTACATTGCGCGAACCTCGATGTCCCGACCGTGCAAAACGGAATCGAACGTGGCGATCGTGATCCGTGCATCCTCGGTGAAACAGGCCAGCGTCGCCGCCAGGTCCATTCGGTCGACCGCGGCAAAATAGTGCTCGACCAACTCCACGAGCGGCTGTCCACGACCAGGTCGGCCTTGGCCCGCTGGCGCAGTTCGCAGGTCCGTCCCGGCCGCCATCAGTGGCTACCGCCCGACTTTTGCGCTGCATCGAGCATGGCCTGCAACATGTCGAGTCGTGGATGCATTGGCGCCGGGTAGGCGGTACGGCTGTGGTGCAACCCCAGCGCCAGCGCGGCCTCGGCCATCTTGTAGCTGAGCGGTCCCGGATTGATGACCGGCACCGGCAGCCGATCGACCAGCCAGGCGTGGGCCTGGTGCATCGTCGTCGAGCCCAGGATCAGCACTTCCGCGCCGTCCTCGTCGATCGCCTTGCGCGCGGCTTGCTCCAGCAGCGGGAACACCAGTTCCTCCTTGCCGGCCAACAGGGCCTGGTTGTCGGGCGGCACCTCGATCGCACGCACTGACGCGCATTTGTGGTGCATGCCGAGTTCATCGAGCGCTTTCTTGTACAGCGGCTTCCATCGGCTGGCCATGGTGAGGATCGAGAAGCGGTCGCCCAGCATCAGCGCCGCCAACATGGAGACCTTGCCCGGGCCGAATACCGGAATGTCAAGCACCGAGCGCAGAGCCGCCACCCCCGAGTCGCTCATCGTGTCAATGCAAACGGCGGCATAACCCTCGGACTGGGCCCGGCATCCAGCCTCGAAGTTGGCGACGTCGGCCAGCACGAAGTCGTGGTGGCTGGAATAGTTGACCGGACCGGCCTTGACGGTGCGGTACTCGAATACGATGTCGGGGCCGAACTGCAGGCCTGCGAGCTGCTGCTCGCGCAGCAACAGGTTGTCGGCGGACATCGCGAACGGCACGATCACCAGTACCTTGTGCATCATGTGGCACCTCTTGTCACAGCCGACACCGGCAATGGGGTTTTTCGTCATCGGGCATGATCACCACCCCAACCTCGTCCACCGGAGAGCACCATGCCCGTCATTTCCGTCACCTTGCTGCCGGGTTATTCCAGCGCGGCCGAGAGTCGCCTGGTGCAGCGCGTGGCGCTCGCCGCCCGTTCGGTGATCGCGGCACCTGCGGCCGGCACCACTGTGTTCGTGCAACACGCCAACACCTACCAGCGCGCCGGCAACGTGGTCACGGCTGGCGGTCCGGAGCGGCCCGATGCATCGGCGCTGGTGCGCGCATTTCTGGATCGCATGCAGGAACGTGATCTGCCGGCCGCCGAGCGGATGCTGGCACCGGGATTTCAGATGACGTTTCCGGGCGCGGCACCGATGCAGCAACTGGCGCAACTGGTGCAGTGGTCGCGCAGCCGCTACCGCAACGTGGCGAAAGACTATGAACAGTTCGACGAGTGCTGGACCGGTGACGGCGCTGTCGTCTATTGCTTTGGCCACCTGCACGGAACCTGGCTCGATGGAACCGCTTTCGAAGGCATCCGCTTCATCGACCGTTTCGCGGTGACCGATGGCCTGATCAACCGCCAGGACGTCTGGAACGACATGGCGCTTCACACCACCCCACCCGCGAGCTGACGGCACGACGTCACCGGTGCCGCAGCGCAATTGGTCTTCCGCCCGCACGCCGCTTCGCTCTGCTCAGGGCTGCTGCCCGGCCATCCAGGCGTCCAGAATTTCGCTGCCGGTGGCTGACCAAACGCCTGCGTGCCCCATGATGTGCTGCAACGCGTCTTCGAACGCCTTGATCCGGTACGGCTGGCCGATCACCCAGGGATGCAGCGAAACCGCCATGATGCGGCCGCCCTGCACCGCCGACTCCTTGTACAGAAGGTCGAATTGATCGCACAACTGGTCGCGGAAGTCGTCTTCGGTGTGGTGGTTCTGCACCAGGATCGTGTAATCGTCGATGTCGACCGGATGCGGCATGGCATGCAGCGTACCGCCCGAAGTGCGCATGGCAAACGGCATGTCGTCGTTGACCCAGTCGCAGACATAGTCGACACCTGCCGCGCTCAGCAGATCCAGCGTTGCCGCCGACTCTGACTTGGCCGGCGACAGCCAGCCGCGCACCGCCTGGCCGGACGCCTTGCGCAGCAAGGCCAGCGTGTCGGCGATGATCTTGCGCTCCACGTCAACCGCCAGTCCAGAGTGATGCAGGTGGTCCATGTCCTGCCCATTGGCAATGACCTCCCAGTGGCGCCGGGTACATTCTTGCAATAGCGTCGGATAGCGCGCGGCGACGGCTGCGTTCACTGCCACCGAAGCGCGGATGCCGTGACGATCGAGCGCCTGCATCACGCGAAAAATGCCGACCCGGTTGCCATAGTCGCGCAGCGTGTAGTGGCGCAAATCCGGGTAGGCGGTCTGCATCGCGCCGGGCGGCTTGAACGGCACACCCTTCATGTCGAGCGGAAACCACTCGAGCGCGGGAATCACCCACAACGCGATCCGCGCACCGTTCGGCCAAACCACCGGCTTGCGCTGCGGCAGGATCGACCAGTCGTAGCGGTTATGGTCCATGCCGTAACGGCGATGGGCGTATTCAAGGTAGCTGTCGGGGATCGCCACAGGAGTATCGGTCTGGCTCATCGGATGCCCCTGCGTGCAGCACACTGCGTTATTCGCCCTGGGGCGGCCCGGCGCCTCATGGCGCTTCTCCCACGGTGTAGCTGGCCTGCGCGAAAGCGTCGTAACAGTGGTCGTTGAAATACTGCGCGATCTCGCGCCCGGTGGCCAGCCACACCTTGTCGTGGCCGGTGATGTACGCAAGCGCCTCCTCGAAGGCCGCCATCCGGTAAGGCTGGCCGACCAGATAAGGATGCAAGGGGATGCACATCACGGTGCCCGACTCTTCGCCCTCGGCGTACAGCCGGTCGAACTGGCGCTTGAGGATGTCGGCATAGCGCCGTGGCGACACCAGATTCACGTTGTAGACGATGACGTCGTTCATCTCCAGTGAATATGGCAGGCTGATCAACCGGCCCTTCTTGACCTTGACCGCACCGGGCTGGTCGTCGTGGAACAGGTCGCAGACGTAAGTCAGGCCCATCTCGGCGACCAGGTTTAGCGTGTTGTCTGTATAGGTGAGCGCCGGTGCCAGCCAGCCGTCGAGCTTTTGGCCGGTGTGCTTGCGGATGGTGTCGATCGAGTCCTGGATCACGGCGCGCTCCTGCGCCTCGGTCATACCCATCAGGTAACGCGTGTTGTAGCTGCCGTGCGAGTAGAACTCCCAGCCATTGTCAGCACAGGCCTTGATGACCTCGGGGTGGTGCTCGCACACGGCCACGTTCAGCGAAACGCTCCCGCGCATATGGCAGCGCTGCATGGCCGCGAGCATGCGCCAGAAACCAGCGCGGTTGCCATAGTCGCGGTACGAATAGTTCAGCACGTCGGGCGCCGGACGGGCCCAGGCCGCACGTGCCGGATTGCGCGGTGGATCGAGCTCGTAGAACTCGATGTTCGGTGCCACCCAGAACGCGACACGGGCGTCACCAGGCCAACGTACCTTCGGCCGGTTCACATACGGCAGATAGTCGTACAGGCCAGGATCGCGCATCACCGCGCGACTCCGGCGACCGGTGCTACACGGCGCAACTGCTCCAGCGTTTCCTGCACCGACAACACGTCGGCATATTTGACCGCGATGTCGTACAGGTTGGCAAAGTGCGGGCCCTCGTGTTTGTCGGCAACGCATTCCTCGGGAACGATGGTGCGCAAACTGCGCGACAGGCTGTCCACCACGGTGGCACGCACGCAGCCCGAGGTCGAGCCTCCGGTGACCACCACCGTATCGACCTTGTGAAAGGTGAAGACCGAGCCCAGGTTGGTCTCGAAGAACGCCGACGCCATGCGCTTGTTGATGATGATGTCGCGCACCTTGTCGATCTTCAGGCGATCGTCGAATTCCGAGCGCCGGCTGCCGACCTTGATATTCTGCAGCGAGTCCGGCGTGTTGGACCGTGTGCCCCAGACGCCGCAGTCTTCGCCCGACTCCATATAGGCCACGTAGGTCCAGATAACCGGGAAGCCGCGCGCACGGAACTCCTCGGCCAGCGCATTGACGTGGTCAAGCTGTCTTGGATCGGTTTCATAGGCGGTGGCGAACTCGCCGACGCAGGTATAGGCATTTTGCAGGTCGATGTTGATCAGCGCCGGCATGCTGCCGAAGCCGAATCGCTTGCGTGTCGGGTTGGCCTTGAAGTCGGTGAAAAGCTGGCGGCTGGTTTTGGACGAGAGCTCCACGGATATTTCCTTCCAGTTCGGCGCAAGAGGTGATAACTGCAGCGACACAAACCGTACGCTGCAGCACGCCAGAAGACGGCGTGCGAAGAATGATGCAACAGGCCAATTGTTCTGTCAATAGGACAATTGACCGACGCCCCACCGGACAGATTGCCCGGACCACGGCCAAGGCGTGCTGTCGGACTCTTCCTACACAGATGGCCGCGCTCCCCCGACATGGCTGGGGCCGACGGACCTATCGCCATGGAGTCGCCTTGCTGGGACACTGATTCGATCGCAGTATGTCGCTGCGAACTGTCACGGCAACGGGCCTGCCGGGCCCTCAACCAGGAGCTTTGTCATGCTGCACTATGCCGTCGTGTTTTTCGTCATTGCACTGATCGCCGCTTTGTTCGGCTTCGGCGGCATCGCTGCCAGTGCGGTCGGCATCGCCAAGATTCTCTTCTTCGTATTCGCCGTGCTGGCAATCGCCAGCTTCCTGTTCGGCCTTTTCAAGAAGGGTTAGGACGGGCGCGGCCCATCACCAGCCTTGCCACAAATCAAAGGAATGAAGCATGAACATGAACACCACCATTGAAAACACCCAGCGACTTGCCCATGACGCTGCACAGGGCACCGGCGATCTGATCCGATCCACGCGCCACAATGCCGAGGGTGCGATCGGAAAGCTCGACGACAAGGTGCAGCAATTTCGCGCAGATGCAGTGCCGGCATTCGAGAGAGCCGGCGACCAGGCGACACAATGGGCGCGGCGCAGCGCGCAGCAAGTGCGTCACGGATCGCGCCAGTTGCAGGCCAAGGCCAACTACGCTGCGCAGGAGACCCAGCAATTCGTGCGTGACCAGCCGGTCAAATCGGTGCTGATTGCCGCCGGCGTCGGCGTGTTGGTGATGGGCCTTGTGAGCCTGTTTGCTCGCCAGGGTTCGCGCGACTGAGCTGAGGTAAGCAAACCCGGCCTTGCCGGGGTCGCTCATAACCAGTATTCCCAAAGGCGCGCAAACAGCTCCTTGACCCGCGGCCTTTTGGATCAGGTTGACCTGCACGCCCTGCGACTGTTTGTCGATCAGCGCCTGCGCAAAACAGCCGCAGGAATTGACGCTGCGGCCAGCACCTGCGCCTGTTTGTGGCGTCCCTTGCCATCTGCCGACGCGCCGGCACGATCAATTCCTACAAACGCACGTCTTGCAGGCCGATAGCCGGCAACGCATCGCAAACCTACATTGGCCCCATGCCAACGAGCCAACCTGCGAGGGACTCGCTGGCACTCTTCCACTGTCACTTACCAGGAGATTGCACCATGAAGATTCGCACCTTGATCGCAGCCACAGTATCAGCCGTCGCCCTTTTGACCGTCACCGGCTGCGCCGTGACGCGGGGCCAGGAAACTGCTGGCGCGTACCTCGACGACGCCGCCATCACCACCAAAGTAAAAGCCAGTTTCGTGCAGGACAAGCAGGTTGACGCGACCAGCATCAAGGTCGAAACCCTGAACGGCACGGTGATGTTGTCCGGCTTCGCGAAGAGCGCCACCGAGAAGATCCTGGCCGGGAACCTCGCCAATGGTGTCAACGGGGTGAAGATGGTCAAGAACGAACTGACCGTCAGCCCCTGATTTCCATCGCTGCCCAGCGGGCCAGGTTTATCCGATCCCACCCACGCGGGACAACACATAGGCCGGGGCGGCACCGAAGGAAACCGGACGCAACTGACCGGCAAGGCCCGTTGTCCGCCATGGACAGCGGGCCTTGTTGCGTGTGTTCTCCTTTGATTGGCATACCATCGATCTATGCGGCCTCCACAACCCGACAAGCCCGCCACCGGCACCATCGCGGTGCATCTGGATATCCGCGGCCAGGTACAAGGCGTGGGCTACCGGTCGGCAATGCAGGCCAACGCCAGCGAACTCCAATTGCAGGGTTGGGTGCGCAATCGGCGTAACGGCAGCGTGGAGGCCATGGTGCAAGGGCCGGTCCATGGTGTTGCACGCATGCTGACCTGGTGCCAAAACGGCACACCCCTGGCGCAGGTGCGCCAGGTCGAGCAGCGCGCGCAGCCGCCGGAGCCCCAGTGGGAGAAATTCGTCTGCCGGGACACTGTGGACTGATGGCAGCCATCACCAGGGAACTGCTGCGCGCGCAGATGCTGCTGCTGACGCCTCTCCTCGCCCAGGCACAGCAGCCATTGCCGGTGCTGCCAGCTACGGCGCTTGCGGAGCACAGGTTTTCGTCGATGGCCATCGGTCCGGTAGCTGCGCCGTGGCGCTATGCCGGCCTGCCAGGTCAGAAATTTCCGCTGACCCGATTCGCGATCACGCAAAGCGGCGACACGCCGGTGCTGCGCATGCAGGCCAATGCATCCTACGGCAACCTGGTGTTCGACATGGGCGGTGCACGGCTCTCCGCTGATGCGCAACTGCGCTGGCGCTGGCAGCTCGAACGTGCACCCGATGGCACTGACCTGCGACGCAAGGAAGGGGACGATGCCCCGCTGAAGGTCTGCGCGTTGTTCGACATGGCCCTGCAGGGCATGTCGTTCGGCGAGCAGACCCAGCTGCGCATGGCACGTGCGATGTCCGCCGAAGCCTTGCCGGCCGCCACCCTGTGCTACGTGTGGGACCGACAATTGCCGCTCGGGAGCGAACTGCCCAATGTCTTCAGTGCCCGGGTTCACTATATGGTGGTCAGCCGCGGCCCTGCCTTGCCTGGACAATGGCTGACGCTGGAACGCAACCTGGCCAACGACTTCCTGCGTGCGTTCGGCCATGAATCTGCAGTCGTCCCGCCGCTGCTGGCGCTGGCCGTGGGTGCCGACGCCGACAATACTTCGTCCAGCAGCCTGGGTTACATCGGCGACCTGAGCCTGTCGCAACCCTGACCCGGCCAGCACGAGCCGGCGCGGCGGGCGACCCAAGGCTCGTATGACCTCGGCGCGAATCATGTAAGAATTTCAAAGGTCTGGCGACAACCAGCATGATCCATGGCGGCGCCTGCGGCGAAGCCACCAACCAGGAATCGGTCCTACCGTGCGCGTCCAAAAAATAGTGATCCTGCTGGTCGTTGCCGTCGGCGCCGTCGCGTTCTTCGCATTTGACCTGGGGCGCTTTTTCAGCCTCGACTTTGTCAAGCAGAGCCAGGGCCAGATCGCCGCGTCATACGCCGACCAGCCGATCAAGATCAGCCTGGCCTATTTCGTCATCTACATTGCCATCACAGCGCTATCACTGCCAGGTGCGGCCATCATGACACTGGCCGGCGGCGCGGTTTTCGGCCTGGTGTGGGGGACGATACTGGTGTCGTTTGCGTCCACGGTGGGCGCCACGCTGGCCATGCTGGTCGCGCGCTACATCCTGCGCGACAGCATCGAGGCGCGGTTCGGACGCCGGCTGGCGGAGGTCAACAAGGGCATCACGCGCGACGGCTCGTTCTACCTTTTCACGCTGCGGCTGATCCCGGCAATCCCGTTCTTTGCGCTCAACCTGCTGATGGGCCTGACCCGCATGAAGACGCTGACCTTCTTCTGGGTCAGCCAGCTCGGCATGTTGGCCGGTACGGTGGCGTATGTCTTTGCCGGCACCGAGATCGCCAAGATCGACTCGCTGGGTGCCATCCTCTCACCGGGGCTGATCGGCGCCTTCGTGGTGCTGGGCCTGTTTCCGCTGCTGGCCAAGAAGATCATCGACGCACTCAAGCAGCGCAAGGTTTTTGCCCGCTGGAATGCGGTGCGCCCCAACCGCTTTGACCGAAACCTGGTCGTCATCGGCGCCGGCGCCGGCGGGCTGGTCGCGGCACTGATCGGTGCGGCGGTCAAGGCCAA
Organism: Burkholderiaceae bacterium; assembly: GCA_039934375.1. Taxonomy (GTDB): domain Bacteria; phylum Pseudomonadota; class Gammaproteobacteria; order Burkholderiales; family Burkholderiaceae_C; genus CAISIP01. Next base: position 9,987 of record JBDTMH010000107.1, read on the forward strand.
GGTCACGCTGGTCGAGTCGCACAAGATGGGCGGCGATTGCCTGAACTTCGGCTGTGTGCCGAGCAAGGCGCTGATCCGCACCGCCAAGCTGCGCCACCAGATCGACCATGCACAGCTCTATGGACTGGCCACGGCGAACAGCAGCTTCAGCTTTCGCGCGGTGATGGCGCGCATCCACAAGATCATCGCCGACATTGCGCCGCATGACAGCGTCGAGCGCTTCACGGGTCTGGGCGTGGACGTCCAACTGGGGCACGCCACCATCATCAATCCATGGACGGTGGAGATCAAGGCCAAAGACGGCGGCACGCAGCGCCTCACGACCCGCAACATCGTCATCGCTGCCGGAGCCAGGCCGTTTGTACCGCCACTGCCCGGGCTCGACAGCGTCGACTATGTGACCAGCGACACCATGTGGGATGCGTTTGCACAGATGGACGAAATGCCCCGACGCATCGTCGTGCTCGGCGGCGGGCCGATCGGCTGCGAGTTGGCGCAGGCATTTGCGCGCCTGGGAGCCGAGGTCAGCCAGGTCGAGATGGCACCGCGCATCATGGGACGCGAGGACGAAGAGGTGTCGGAACTGGCCCGCCAGGCCTTGCAGGCCGACGGCGTCAAGGTGCTGGTGGGGCACAAGGCGCTGCACTGCGAAAAGTCCGCCGACGGCACCAAGACCATCGTTGTCGAGCACCAAGGCCAGCAACTACGGCTGGAATTCGATGCGCTGATTGTGGCTGTGGGGCGCGCTGCGCGGCTTACCGGTTATGGACTGGAGGAACTCGGCATTCCGACCCAGAAAACGGTCGAGACCAACGAATACCTGCAGACCATTTACCCCAACATCTATGCCGCCGGCGACGTGGCCGGCCCGTTCCAGTTCACCCATACCGCAGCGCACCAGGCCTGGTACGCCGCGGTCAATGCCCTGTTCGGCGACTTCAAGAAGTTCAAGGCCGACTATTCGGTGATTCCATGGGCCACCTTCATCGACCCCGAGGTGGCCCGCGTCGGTTTGAACGAGCACGATGCACAGGAACAAGGCATCGCGTATGAGGTCGTGAAATACGGCATCGACGATCTGGACCGCGCGATTGCCGACAGCGAGGCACACGGGTTCGTCAAGGTGTTGACAGTGCCCGGCAAGGACCGAATCCTGGGCGTCACCATCGTCGGTTCGCATGCCGCGGAGTTGCTTGCCGAATACGTGCTGGCCATGAAACACGGACTGGGCATGAACAAGATCCTGGGCACGATCCATACCTATCCGACCTGGTCCGAGGCGAACAAATATGTCGCAGGCGAATGGAAAAAGGCGCATCAGCCAAAGCGGCTGCTGCAATGGGTGCGCAAATACCACGACTGGAAACGCGGCTGACACCATGCAAGCGGACCGCAGACATCTGCTGCTGGGCGCGGCTGCCCTGGCCGGCGCGGTCGCATCGACTAGCGCCTGGGCGCAGTCCGATGGTGGCTTCGACCACGGCTACGCCGCCTGGGACGAACTGCTGAAGAAATACGTTCGCTGGTTGCCCGACAACAAGCAGTCCAGGGTCGACTACAAGGGGTTCGTGGCCGACCGCGCGGCACTGCAGAAGGTGCTGAACAACTGGTCGGCCGTATCTCCGGCAACCTATGCCGGCTTCTCGCGAGACCAGAAAATGGCCTTTCTGATCAACGCCTACAACGGCTTTACGGTTGCCCTGATTCTCACGCGGTATCCGGAGCTGAAGTCGATCAAGGACCTGCAAAGCCTGTTCCAGAGTCCGTGGAAGAAGCCGTTTTTCCGGCTGCTGGGCGAAGAGCGGTATCTGGACTGGATCGAACACGAACAGCTGCGCCCCAAATTCGCCGATTGGCGCGTGCATGCGGCAGTGAACTGCGCATCGATCGGCTGTCCGGCATTGCGCAGCGAAGCCTTCACGGCGCAAACGCTCGAGGCCCAGCTCGACGACGGCATGACCCGGTTCATGGGTGACAGCACACGCAATCGCTATGTCGACGGCCGGGCCGAACTCAGCGAGATCTTCAAATGGTTTCACGAAGACTTCGAGAAGGGCGATAAAGGCGTGCGCAGCCTGGAACAACTGGTGCTGCGTTATGCCGACGCACTGGGTGTTCCGGCAGCGGACCGGGCGAATATCCGCGCTGGCACGTTGCGCATCCGCTACCTCGACTACGACTGGTCGCTGAACGACGTCGGACGCTGAGTTCGCCCGCAGCAACGCCACCCGCAGGCGCGTCGGGCCACAGTAAACTGGACGCCCAGCCACAACTTCGCGGAGACACCTCATGGGATTCAAACTCGGCCTGATCGCTCTTGCGCTCGCATTCGCACAATCGGCATCGGCACAGACCGGGCCGGTACGCCTGGTCGTCGGCTTCCCGCCCGGTGGCTCGGCCGACACCACGGCGCGCCTGCTGGCCGACAAGATGAAGGACACGCTCGGGGTGCCGGTGCTGGTGGAGAACAAACCCGGCGCGGGTGGCCGCATCGCTGCGCAGATGGTCAAGGATGCACCACCGGACGGCAATGTCGTGATGGTGGTGCCGTTCGCGGTCATGGTCGTGCAGCCCATGGTGTTCAAGAGCATCAAATACGACACCACGAAAGACTTCACCGCCGTCGGCAATGCCGCCACGTTCCCGCTGGCACTGGCTGCCGGCCCAGCCACACCGGCCAACAACATGAAGGAGCTGATTGCCTGGTTCCATGCCAACCCCGGCAAGGCCAATTTCGGCTCGCCGGCAGCCGGCTCCATGCCGCACTTCATGGGCGAGATGCTGGCCGACGCCGCCAAGATGAAGCTGACCCACGTGGCCTACCAAGGCGGCGCCCCGCTGGTCAGCAATCTGCTGGGCGGCCAGATCCCGATCGGCTTTGACACTCCGGCCGAATTCGCCGAATACCACAAGACCGGCAAGCTGCGCATTTTGGCGCTCAGCGGCGCGCAGCGCAACCCGACCTTTCCGGACGTACCGACCTTCAAGGAGCAAGGTATCGACATCGACGCGTTGGCCTGGTTCGGCGTGTTCGGCCCGCCCAACATGCCCAAGGCCACGGTCGACAAACTCAATGCCTCGCTGCAGGCCGCACTCAAGTCACCCGACCTGGCGCAGCGCTTGGCCAGCCTGGGTCTGACCGCAGCTCCCGGCAGTGCCGATGCGATGGCGCAGCAGCTGGCGGCCGACAAGAAGGCCTGGGCCACGCCGATCAAGAACTCGGGATTTCAGGCGGACTGAACGACATCGGGGCGGCTGCACACCGAGGCCGTCGGCTCACAAATGGACCTGCCGTACCGGCGTGTGCCATATCTGCGAGTGCATGCTGATCGATGGCGACGTGACCTATGGACCTGATCAATTCGAGCCGCCAGCGTCGGGCAATGTACTGATCTGCTGTTTGCTGCCGGTGCGGGACATTGAAATCGACTTGTAGTGGGGTCCACTGCCGTGAGTTTTGCCGCTCGTCTCATGTTGCGGCGGCAGCGGCCAGACGCCTAGCTGCACCGAATTCGATCAGAGAAAACAGCAAACCGGGCTTACTGGAGCAGGCCCTCGGCTTTCATGGTTTGCTGCACGGCCGGTCGCGCAGCAACGCGGGCACGATACGCCGTGAGGTTGGTCAGGTTTGTCAGGTCCAGCTTCATGGGCGCGGCCCAGTTGGTGATGGTGAACAGGTAGGCGTCCGCGACGCTGAATGTATCGCCCATCAGGTACTGCTTGCCGGCCAGTTCGCCGTCGACCCATTTGAGGCGCGACAGCAGGCGGTCAACCACCATGGTTTTGTATTCGGCTGGTGTCGCTGGGTTGAACAGCGGGGAGAAACCCTTGTGCAGCTCGGTGCCAATGAAGTTGAGCCAGGACTGCATCTGGTAGCGCGCCAGCGTGCCGTTGGCAGGCGCGAGTTTCTTGGCCGGCGCCTGGTCGGCAATGTATTGAACGATCACCGGACCTTCGCGCAGCAAGGTGCCATCGTCAAGCTGCAACATCGGCACATAACCCAACGGATTGATGGTGTAGTAGTCGGTGCCGTCGGCCAACTGATGTGTCTTGGTGGGCGCGGCCACTGCTTCATAGGGCAGGCCGGCCTCCTCCAGCACGATGTGGGGGGACAAGGAACAGGCACCGGGGGAGTAATAGAGTTTCATGAAATTCCTTTGAACAGAACAGCTTTGGACCCATGTTCCAATCCTGGATGCTAGCTGCTGGGCCCTTCTCTTGCTGGGCTAGTGTTGTTCCTGGTGTTGGGGGTATGGTCTTCGTGAAAGAGTGTGGTTGGTTTTGGCTGCTTTGAAGATTTGCCAGCATGCAAGTGGGCATTTTAAGCGTGACGTACTCCTAACGCCCAGTGGGACTAGCTCTTGCAACCGAGCCAGGCACAAGAGGTGATTAGAGCGACTTCAGATATTCCACCAGATCAACGCGCTGGCCGTCAGTCAACCCAAG
>JBDTMH010000108.1:0-14176 GCA_039934375.1 Burkholderiaceae bacterium
GCAGCGCCGCACCCGCGCACTGATCCGCGGCGACATGCCCGATCCGGACACCATCGGCACCGGTTGCCGTTTTGCCAGTCGCTGTCCGCATGTGTTGCCGCGTTGCCAGCTCGAAGACCCGCAGCTGACAAGCCTGCAAGACGGCCAGCAGGTGGCTTGCCTGCGGGTGGCCGACGGCAGTCTGCCGGCCTGAACATCCACCCGTGTCCAACCCTACGCACAAAGGAAGCACCATGTCGAAGAAGCCCCGGATCCTGGTTGCCGAATGCATGCAGGAGATCTCGTCGTTCAATCCGCTGCAGTCCGAATACAGCAACTTTCACATTGAACGCGGCCCCCAGATGCTGGCGCAAAAGGGCCTCAACACCGGGCTGGGTGGTGCGCTGGAGGTGTTCGACGACGTCGGCGTCGAGCCGGTGCTGACGATCTCCGCGCGCGCCGGATCGGCCGGCCTGTTGTCCCGGCCTGGCTGGAACCGCCTGATGGGCGAGGTGATGGAGGCAATCGCCGCAGAGGCCGGCAGTGGCATTGATGGCGTGTATTTTTCGCTGCATGGCGCAATGGCCGCTGATGGCGAGCTCGACCCGGAAGGTCATCTGCTCACCGAGACGCGCAAGCTGGTCGGCCCGGATGTGCCGATCGTGATCACGCTGGACCTGCACGGCATCTTGACCGACCGGATGTTGCGTCAGATCGACGGTCTGGCGATCTACCATACCTATCCGCATGTGGACTTCGCGTCTACCGGTGCACGCGCTGCGCGGGTGCTGCATCGGCTGGTTACGGACAAGACAATACGCCCCACGATTGCGCGGGTGACGATACCGGCGCTGGTGCGGGGCGACGAGCTGATCACCAAGTCTGGTTGTTACGGCTCGCTGATTCGCGAGGCACGTCGCATGGAACTGGAGGGCGTGGCGATGTCGGCCGGCATCATGATCGGCAACCCGTTCACCGATGTGCCCGAATTGTGTTGCCAGGTGATCGTCGCGACCGACGGCGATGGCGCTGCCGCGCAAAGCGAAGCGCTGAAGCTGGCGCACGAGTTCTGGCCGTTGCGCCAGCGCATGCAGGGCAAGTTCAGCAGCCTGGAGCGCGCGATCGCACAGGCCCGCTCCATCCCGGGGCCGGTGCTCTTCACCGATGCGGCAGACGCCACCTCGTCCGGGGCCACGGGCGACTCCAACCTGATCCTGCAAGGCCTGCGCCATGCGCATTACCCGAAGAAGGTGCTGGCGCAGATCGTCGACCCCCAGGCTGCCGCCGCCGCGCACCGGGCCGGCGTCGGCGCCACGGTGAATGTGACGCTGGGCGGCGCGATCGATCCGGCGCGCTTTACGCCGATGCCGGTCACGGCGCACGTCAAGCTGCTGTCGGACGGGCAGGCGCGGCTGGAGACGATGAAGATCGGGCTCGACGCCGGCCCCACGGCGGTACTGACCTGGGACAACGTCACCGTCGTCGTGTTCAGCAAGACGCTGAGCCTGTTCGACCGCGCGATGTATTTCGCCAACGGCCTGAATCCGCAGGATTTCGATCTCATCGTCGTCAAGTCGCCGCACACCGAGCACCACATGTACGAGGCCTGGTCCGATTGCAACTTCAATGTCGACGTGCCTGGTGCCACCTCGGCCAACCTGCCCACGCTGGGCCACACCATCTGTGCCCGGCCGATGTATCCGCTGGATGCGCAGGTATCGTTCGACCCCCGGGCAGTGATCTACCAGCGGCCATGACACGCCGATCCGGCCAGACCATGCAACTCGGCGTCGCGCGAATTCTCAGGCGCCGCCCCGTCCGGAGCTTGCGCCATGCTGATTGAATCGGTCGACTTCTTCTACCTCTCCATGCCCGAGGTCACGCTCGAGGCCGATGGCAGCCAGGACGCGCTGCTGGTGCGGGTGGCCGCCGGCGGCCATGTCGGTTTTGGTGAATGCGAGGCCGCACCGCTACCGTCGATCGCGGCCTTCGTGTGCCCTCTGTCGCACGGCGCCTGCCAGCCGGTCAGCGCGTCGGTGCTGGGCCGGGCGCTGAACGACACGGCGGATATTGCCGCCATCGCCGCCGACGTGGGCTACAACAGCATGGACGTGTTGCAGGCTGCGCACACCTTCTCGGGCATCGAGATGGCCTTGTGGGACATTCTGGGCAAGGCCCGCGGTGAGCCGGTATGGCGGCTGCTGGGATACGACGCCAGCCACGCAAAGACGCCGTACGCCTCACTGTTGTTCGGTGACGATCCGCAGCAAACGCTGGCGCGCGCGCGCACCGCCATGGCAGACGGATTCACGGCGGCCAAGTTCGGTTGGGGGCCGATCGGTCGGGGCACGCCGCAGCAGGACGCGGAGCATGTGATGGCGGCGCGTGAGGCATTGGGTCCCGACGGCATTCTGCTGGTTGATGTCGGACAGATCTTCGGCGAAGACGTTGCGCGTGCGGCCGCGCGATTGCCGGCGCTGGAGGCGGCAGGCGTGGTGTGGCTGGAGGAGCCCTTTCACGCCAGCGCCTTGCAGGAATACCGTGCGCTGGCGCGGCAATGCCGCTCGCTGCGCCTGGCCGGTGGCGAAGGCGCCCACAACCCGTCGATGGCGCGCCAGCTGATCGACTACGGCGGCATCGGCTTCGTGCAGATCGATTGCGGCCGTATCGGTGGTATCGGTCCGGCCAAACAGGTGGCTGATTACGCGGTGGCAAAAGGCGTGACTTATGTGAACCACACCTTCACGTCGCATCTGGCGCTGAGCGCGTCGCTGCAACCGTTCGCCGGGCTGGCCGAGCACCGTATCTGCGAATACCCGGCCGCGCCCAAGGCGCTGGCGGTCGAGCTCACAAGCAATCATCTGCTGCGCGATGCAGCGGGCCAGATCCGGGCGCCCAACGCGCCTGGGCTTGGCATGGCGATCAATGCCGACGCAGCGCGCCGCTATCAGCTCGATACCGAGTTGCGCGTGGGCGGCAAGCTGTTGTACCGCTCGCCGGTCTTTGCGGACTGAAGCAAGGCTTGTCCAGCGGCCGGCCGCCGGGTCATGTTTGTTGCCTGCCTTCCAGTGCCCATTCCCGTAGCGTTGCCAACATGACGGCCGGCATCGGCGTCGACGCAGCACGTGTCCAGGGATTCGCGCCGATCGCGGGTGCCGACGCGCGCGTGCTGGTGCTGGGCAGCATGCCCGGCGTGGCGTCGCTGCGGTTGCAGCAGTATTACGGCCATTCGCGCAATGGCTTCTGGCCCATCATGGCGGGCCTGTTCGCATTCGACGCGCAATTGCCTTATGCGCAGCGGGTGCTGGCGCTGCAGGCGCATGGCGTCGCGGTCTGGGACGTGCTGGATCGCTGCACGCGCCCCGGCAGTTTGGATTCGGCCATCGAAGCCGACAGCGTGGTTCCGAACGACTTTGCTGGCTTCTTGCGGCAACACCGTGCCATCTCGCGCATCTGCTTCAACGGCGCGACCGCCGCCACCTTGTTCCGCCGCCATGTGGCCCCGCACGTCACGTTGGCGCCGGAGCTGCAGCTGATCCGCCTGCCCTCGACCAGTCCGGCCCATGCCGGTATGCCCCTGGCTGACAAGCTGCGGGCGTGGCAGGTGGTCCGACCGGAACAGCCCGGTGGTGGACCTGGCGCCGCCCGGCGATAGTTGCGGCGGGGCTGCGCACGGGTGGCGCAAAAAATGGTACCCGCAGCTGCCTTGGGGCGAACGCAGCAGCGGCGCCATCGCCGCCGGTCAGGCAGTGCCGGACTCTCGCGTCAGGCCGCCCCCGCCTTCACCTTCAATCGCCACGCATGCAAAAGCGGCTCGGTATACCCGCCGGGCTGTTCCACCCCCTTGACCACGAGGTCGCTCGCTGCCTGAAACGCGGCGCCTTGCGGGTTGCTGCTCATTGGCGTGTACAGGCTGTCGCCGGCATTCTGCTTGTCGACCACGTTGGCCATGCGTTTGAAGGTGGCGCGCACCTGAGCCTTGCTGACCACGCCATGCAGCAACCAGTTGGCCATGTGCTGGCTCGAGATGCGCAGCGTGGCGCGGTCTTCCATCAGGCCGACGTTGTGGATGTCGGGCACCTTGGAGCAGCCGATTCCCTGGTCGATCCAGCGCACCACATAACCCAGGATGCCCTGGGCGTTGTTGTCGAGTTCCTGCTGCTTCTCGGCGTCGCTCCACGTGGGCGTGCGCACGACGGGGATGGTCAGCAGATCGTTCAGGATGGCGTCGCGCTGTGCCAGTGGGTCGCCGGCCGCAGCATCCTTTTCCATCTGCTTTTGCACATCCGCCACCAGTACCTGGTGGTAATGCAGCGCATGCAGTGTGGCGCCGGTCGGGCTGGGCACCCAGGCGGTGTTGGCGCCGGCCTTGGGGTGTGCGATTTTCTGCTTCAGCATGTCGGCCATCAGGTCCGGCATGGCCCACATGCCCTTGCCGATCTGGGCTTTGCCGCGCAAACCGCAGGCCAGGCCGACCAGCACGTTGTTGCGCTCGTAGGCCTGGATCCAGGTACTGGTCTTCATGTCGCCCTTGCGCAGCACCGGGCCGGCCCACATGCAGCTGTGCATCTCGTCGCCGGTGCGGTCCAGGAAACCGGTGTTGATGAAGGCCACGCGGCTGGCGGCTGCGGCGATGCAGGCCTTGAGATTGATGCTGGTGCGCCGTTCCTCGTCCATGATGCCGAGCTTGACCGTGCTGTCCTTCAGGCCCAGAACCTGTTCCACACGGCCGAACAATTCACCGGCAAATGCGACTTCGGCCGGGCCGTGCATCTTGGGTTTGACGATATACACCGAGCCTTCGCGCGAGTTGCGCAGCGGCTGGCCGTCGGGGCCGACACCATGGCCTTGCAGGTCATGCAGGGCGATCGTGGTTGTGACCATCGCATCAAGAATGCCTTCGGGAATCTCGCGTTGCGTGCCATCGGCCGAGGTGTACAGGATCGCCGGGTTGGTCATCAGGTGGCCGACATTGCGCAGGAACATCAGCGAGCGCCCGTGCAGGCGCACTTCGCCGCCAGCCGCAGCGCGGTAGACGCGATCCGGGTTCAGGCCGCGGGTGAACGTCTTTCCTCCCTTGCTGACGTTTTCCGTCAGATCGCCCTTGAGGATGCCCAGCCAGTTGCGGTAACCCAGCACCTTGTCCTGCGCGTCCACCGCGGCCACCGAGTCTTCCAAGTCCAGGATGGTCGACAGCGCCGCCTCGAGCACCACATCGCTGACGCCAGCGGCATCGACCGCACCGGTCGGCGTGCCCAGGTCGATCCGGATGTCGATGTGCAGTCCGTTGTGTTGCAGCAGCACCGATGCGGGGTAGGCCGCATCGCCCTGGTAGCCGATGAACTGTTTGGCGTTGCGCAGCACCGTCGTCGTGCCATTGGCCAGCGTCACTTGCAGCTGTCCGTCGACGATGGCATATCCGCTGCTGTCGACATGCGAGCCCGCCTTCAGCGGTGCGGTGCGGTCCAGCACGTGGCGCGCGTAGGCGATGACCCGGGCGCCGCGGATCGGGTTGTAAGGGCCTGAACGGGTCGCACCCGCGCTCTCGTCGATCGCGTCGGTGCCATACAACGCGTCGTACAGCGAACCCCAGCGCGCATTTGCGGCGTTGAGCGCATAACGCGCATTGAGAATGGGCACCACCAGCTGCGGGCCGGCCTGCTGGGCCAGTTCGGCATCGACATTCTTCGTCGTTGCGCGCACCGTGGCCGGTTCCGGCACCAGGTAACCGATGCGGGTCAGGAAGGCCCGGTACGCCTTCATCGCGCGGATCGGCCCCGGGTTGGCCTTGTGCCACTGGTCCAGCTCGGTCTGCAGACGCTCACGTTCGGCCAACAAGGCAGCATTCTTCGGCGCCAGGTCAGTGACGATGGCATCGAATCCGCGCCAGAACACGGCGCTGTCGACGCCGGTGCCCGGCAACACCTGCTGTTCGATGAAGTCAAATAGTTCGGTCGCGATGTCCAGCTGGTGCATTCGGATGCGTGTGCTCATGGGTTGCCCTCAGGAATATGGAATTTGAAAAAGATCAGAAAAACTGGCGGACGTCGCGCAGCGAACTGCCGCTGTACGTGGGTTGGGTGCCCAGCTCCTCGAACGGCAGCTGGTAGCGGTTGACCCACAGAGTCTGGTAACCGTACCAGGTGGCGGCCAGCGCGTCCCAGGCATTGCAGCTGACGAAGCCGATCTGCCGGGCGCGCAAACCGGTGGCCTGTTCGCCCAGTGCATAAGCCTCGGGGGCGGTCTTGTATTTGCGCACGGGGTCGACACTGATCACGTGGTCGAGCAGATCGGCCAGTCCAGCCGATTTGACCGCCAGGTTCAGCATCGCCGGGTCGCCATTGCTCAGGATGCCAGTGACGATGCCCCTTGCGCGCAGGCCCTGCAGCACCTCGCGGTTTTCCGGGAACGCACTGAGGCTGCGGTACTGGTTCATCAGGCGATCGACGCGCGCATCGAAATCCGGCAGGTCGGCATTGCCGGCGGGTGCCACCAGCTTCTTGACCGCGTACACCAGCGCACTGCGGGTCAACTCCCAGAACGGCCGGTAGTGGGCACCGTCGTTGCTGGTCGTGACCAGGCGCGAGTATTCAATCTGCTTGTCGCGCCACAGCAGGCTCAGTGCATTGCCCTGGCCAGGAAACAGTTGTTCAGCCAGCAGCCCCACGCTGTAGACGTCAAACAAGGTGCCATAAGCGTCAAACAGGACGGCTTGCGGTTTTTCCATCCTCTGACTGTATTCGATACTTTTCAGTTGATTAATATGGTTGAAGTCAGAAAATATGTGACAAAAATGAATTCAATGAACTGGTCGGACCGGGCCATCGGGCTTGTCTTCGCGGCTCCGGATAGCGCAGTCCAAGGCTGCACGGGGCCACGCGGCGGGTCCGCAGGCTCGGACGGGTACCATGCAAGCCCGATGCCAGTGCCCGCGCAGGTGGCTTGCGCAGGGCGCACAATGTGCGATGGAGGGCAATTGCGCAAAATTAGTGCACATATGGCTGCGTCGCGAAGCACAACCCGGGAGGAGTTCGTGTACAAACAGCAGGAGCCGGGACTCGCTCCAAAAGCCCCAGTTGGTGTATTGGCGCGTGCCCGGTGAACCGGTAAAACTTTTTCGATGTCCGACCATTTGCCTGCCTCATTGGATCCTGCCTCCCGTACCCTGGTGCTGCGCCATGTTGGCGCGATGATCGCGCGCGTGCAGGCCTATTTCGCGCAGCACCAGGACGCACACCTCAAGCGACTGCGGGCGCATTTCTTCGAGCTGGTCGACAGCCGCCCACACACAACACAGGCGCAGAACTTGCGCACCGCCGGCGTCATGCTGGAGAAGCAGGCGACCCTGTTCAATCGGGCGTTGCAGGCGGCATTGCGCGAATCGATCGAGGACGAGGTCGAGGCCGTGTTGCCCGGCGCGCTGGCGGTATTGCGCCCAGCTGGCGCAAGTGACGACAACTCGGGTCCCAGCAGCATGGCCTTGCTGGATGTCGATGAGATCGAACGCCACCTGTTGGTGGACCGGGTGGCGCAGAAGTTCAACATCCGCTATGACGCCCAGCTCAAGCCCTTGACCGTCAGCGTCGGCGCTTTGTTGCGGCAGGAAGACTTTACACTGGTCGACAACCCATTCCGCCCAACCAGCCTGATGCGGGCATTTCTGATGGCCTGGCACGCCAGCGCCTTTGACCCGGCCGCGGCGGAAGACTTCGTCTCGGTGATCGAACCCGAATGCTCCATCGATTGGGCCCCGCTGTACGCCGATCTGACGGCCATGCTGGTGCGCGCCGGATATTCCACCAAACCGGTGCATCGCATCAAGCGCACGGTGGGTGGCGATTCGACTGCCGCGCCATTGCGTCCTGAGTCCGGTCCCGGCACCGGTGCGGGTGCCGGCTCGGGTGTCGGTGCGCCGCAGTCGGGACGCGCCAGCGGTGGCGCTGCCGGTAGTGGGCCCGGAAATGGTGGTGTGGATATGGGGCCAGCAGCGGCTGCTGAAGCTGGTGGAATGCAGGCCGTCGCGCGCGGCATTGCCGATCGTGCGCGGCAGTTTTTGCAGAAGCTGGGTTTTGGTGGAGCTGTGGCCGATGCGCAGGACGCTGCCTCGGGTTTCGGTGCTGGCTATGGCGGTGGTGGCGACAGTGTGGGCGGTTCCGGCGGCGATGTCGGGGGAGCCGGTACCGTGCGCGCGCCGGCCGACCCTGCCTTGATGGGTTTTCTGGGTGGTTTGCAGGCGGGCGCGGGTTCCTCGCAGTTTCCCGAATGGGCGCGCGGCCAGGACATCACCGGACCGAACGTGCTGCGCCAGATGCGCGAGCGCGAAGAGGTGCAGCGCGCACCGGAGCTCGATCGCGGCACGGTCGATGCCCTGGCCGAGGTGTTCGACTATGTGTTTGCCGACAAGGGGATACCCCTGCAGCTCAAGTACGTGATCGGGCGGCTTCAGATTCCGGTGCTCAAGGCGGCCATCATCGACCGCGGCTTCTTTCTTTCCAGCGAGCACCCGGCGCGCCAGCTGGTTGACAGCCTGGCGGCAGCAGCCGTCGGCTGGACGGCCGAGATGGGCGAGGCCGATCCGTTGTACGTCTGCATCAACGACACGGTCATGCGCGTGCTGGCCGATTTCGAAGACGATCTGGAGCTGTTTCGCCAGTGCCTGGCCGAATTCGATGCCTTCCTGCAGGCCCATGCGCAGCGCGCCGAGGTGCAGATCAAGCCTGCGGCGACGCAGGAGCAGCTGAGCGAAGCCCGCGAGGGCGCGCTGGCGCATGCCGACGGCGTGGTGCACCAGTGCATCCATGCCTTGCCGATCGACGAACCACTGGAACCTTTCCTGCTGCCGTTCCTGACGCACCAATGGCGCGAGGTATTGGCCGGTGCCTGGCTCTCCGTCGAGAGTGATCCGCACGCCTGGCAGTCGGCAGTGCGGGTCATGGACCAGGTGATCTGGTCGACCCGGCCCAAGCCGCAGCCCGACGAGCGCAGCCGGCTGATGGCGGTTTTGCCCGATCTGGTGCGTCAGCTGGACGAGCGGCTGGACGTGATCGGCTGGAACGGCGAGGAGCGCGACCTGTTTACGCGCCGGCTGATCGCCACGCACATGCGGGCGATCCGCACGCCCAAGGCCGGCGCGCTGGCGACGGTTGACTCCGGGCCGGGCGAGCTCGAGACCCAGGCGGGCCGCGCCGCTATCAAGGAGCTGGACCAGCGCCTGGCGCCCGAGGTCCAGGCCGCGCCAGACCAGTTCGACGCGATGGCACGCGGGCTGGAGCGCGGGATCTGGTTCGATTTCGAACATGATGCCGACCTGATGCGTCGCTACCGGCTGAGCTGGATCAGCCCGCAACGCAGCCGCATGTTGTTCACCAACCGGGATGGCTTCGAGGCCTTCGTGCGTTCGCAGCGCGAGGTAGCCGCGCTGTTGCGCGAAGGCCGATTGACCATCATCGACCAGCAACCCATCGTCAAACGCGCGATCGACCAGATCATGTCCGACGAACCGGCGCAGTCCGATCACCTGGAACTGCAACTCGAGTGAGCGCCGACAGATCGGCCCCTGTGCCCCTGCACTACCGGGTGGCGAGGCGCTAGGTCAGGTAATCACCGCTGGCCTCGGGCTGAAACAGGATCGCCTGCAACTGCGCAGATGCCGGCTGTCCGTCCGGCCCGTGCCAGCTGGCCACCTCGCCGACGCGCAGCCCGATCAGGCCGGTGCCGATCGGGGACAAGATCGAAATAAGGCCTTTGGCCGGTTCCGCATCATGCGGGTAACACAGCGTCAGCGTGCGCTGTGCGCCGTCGGCGCTGTCGGCGATCACGACCTGGGAATTCATCGTGACAGTGTCGGCCGCCACCAGATCGGGCCGCACCAGGTCGGCGTTGTCGATGATGGCGCCCAGGGTATCTGCGGTGCCGGGGGCCATCTCGACCGGATAACGCCGGATCAGGTTCTGCAGGCGAATATGGTCGAGCTCGGTCAGGGTCCGAAGGTGGATATGAGAATCTTGCATGGTTTGCTCGTTGAGTCGGGTAAAAGCCAACGCACGGGCGTCAGCCGGGCACGCAATGGCGCGGGGCCCGGCGATCAGAGGTGCGTGTGCGGTGGAAAGGGACTAGGCTGATCGCCGGGCGGAAGAAAGTGCAGCAGTGCGCTGCGCCTCGCGGTCCGGTAGCGGGCGTTGCCCACGAGGCGTCCCGCCATGCTGCGTCGTGCCCGGGCCGTTCTGGGCCAGGCGTGCGGCGAGAGCATGGGGTGTGCGCGTCATGCCGGCATCATAGCCCAGCAGCGTGGGCGTGCATACCGAACCGCATGCTTCTCGCCGGGACCTGGTCAGGCCGACGAAGTCGTACTTCAGCGTCTGTGGCGTATCAACTGGCGCCGTATCGCATGCCTAGAATGGGCGAAATGTCCAACAGTTCCTATTCATGAGACGCCGGGCCGCCCCCAAGGCGAATCCCGCAGTGCGCAGCAAGGAGATAAGTCCAGTGAGCCAGAAATTCCCCAGCCAGGTGCATTTGCGCGAAGTCGGCCTGCGCGATGGCCTGCAGAGCATCGCCACCATCCTGCCCACCGCGCGCAAATTGGAATGGCTGCGCGCCGCCCATGCAGCCGGACAACGCGAGATTGAAGTCGGATCCTTCGTGCCGGCGCGGCTGTTGCCGCAGCTGGCCGACACGGCCGAGGTCGTGGCCTTTGCCCGCACGTTGCCGGGTTTGGTGACCTCGGTGCTGGTGCCCAACCTCAAGGGCGCGCAGCTGGCCATCGACGCGCAGGCCGACGCCATGCTGGTGCCGCTCTCGGTCAGCCATGCACACAGCCTGGCGAACCTGCGCAAGACACCCGATGCGGTGGTCGAGGAAATCGGCCGGATTCGCGCCGCCCGTGACGCAGCGGGTTCCCGCACCCGGATCGAGGTCGGCCTGAGCACCGCGTTCGGCTGCACCTTGCAAGGGCCGGTCGCCCCGTCGGAAGTGATGCGCCTGTTGCAGGCCGTGCTCGACGCCGGGGCCGAACAGGTGGGGCTGGCCGATACCGTGGGATATGCCGATCCGCGCATGGTGCGCGAGCTGTTCGAGGCCGGGCGGCACATTGCCGGCGATCGGCTCGGTTGCGGCCATTTCCATGACACGCGCGGCCTGGGCCTGGCCAACGTGTATGCGGCGCTGGAGACCGGTGTCACGCGCTTCGACGCCTGTCTGGGCGGCATCGGCGGTTGCCCGCATGCGCCCGGGGCCAGCGGCAACGTGGCGATGGAAGACGTCGTCTATCTGATGCGCAGCATGCAGATAGACACCGGCATCGATTTCGACGCGCTGATGGCCCTGCGCCAGCAACTGGCCAGCTGGCTGCAGGGTGAGTCCCTGCACGGCAGCATCTGGAAGGCCGGCTTGCCCCGGACCTTGTCGACACCGGCGCACGAGCGAGTCGCGGCATGACGATGGCGGAGCCCGATTTGCAAGGTGCGGGCGTGCCACCACCACACCAGCCCCTCGTCGGCCTGCGCGTGGTCGAGTTCAGCCATATGGTGATGGGGCCGACTTGCGGCATGGTGTTGGCTGACATGGGCGCCGAGGTGATCAAGGTCGAGCCGATCGACGGCGACCGCACGCGCCACCTGCTGGGCGCCGGCGCGGGATTCTTTCCAATGTTCAACCGCAACAAGAAAAGCATCGCGATCGATCTGCATACGCCTGAGGGCGCCGCCATCGCTCGCAAGCTGGCGCTCAGCGCCGATGTGGTGGCCGAGAACTTCAAGCCGGGCACGATGCGCAAGTACGGTCTGGACCATGCGAGCCTGTCGGCGCTGAACGAACGCATCATCTATGTCAGCCTCAAGGGATTCCTGCCCGGGCCGTACCAGCATCGCACCGCGCTGGACGAAGTGGTGCAGATGATGGGTGGCCTGGCCTACATGACCGGCCGTCCCGGCGACCCGCTGCGTGCGGGCACCAGCGTCAACGACATCATGGGCGGCATGTTCGGCGCCATTGGTGCGCTTGGCGCGCTGATCCAGCGCGGCATCAGCGGCAAGGGCCAGGAGGTGCAAAGTGCGCTGTTCGAGAACAACGTTTTCCTGGTCGGTCAGCATATGCTGCAATTCGCGATCACCGGCACACCGGCTGCGCCGATGCCCGACCGCATCTCGGCCTGGGCGGTGTACGACGTGTTCACCGTCAGGGACGGCGGACAGATTTTCCTGGCCGCGGTCAGCGACGCTCAGTGGAAGACCTTTTGCACCGCCTTCGGCTTTGCCGATCTGCTCGCCGATCCGGCTCTGGGCACCAACAACCAGCGTGTGATGGCGCGCGCGACCATGATGCCGTTGCTGCGCGCGCGGCTGGCGGCCTTCACGGCGGCTGAACTTGGCACGCGTTTCGAGCAACTCGGCCTGCCATACGCGCCGATCCGCAAGCCGGAGGAGCTATACGACGACGAGCACCTGCGCGAGACTGGCGGACTGGCCGACATCACGCTGCCCGACGGCGCGCGTGCCGGACAGACGGCCGGCACCACCTTGCTGCCGTTCACGATGGACGGCCAGCGGCTCGGTGTGCGAGCACAACCGCCCAGGGCTGGAGAGCATTCGCAGGCCTTGCTGGCGCAGCTGGGTTATTCCGCCGACGAGATCGCGTCACTGCGCGCTGCGCACGCCGTGGCATGATGTTTTTCCCCATGACATATTGAAAGATATAAGGAGACACTGAAATGAAACATTTCCATTCCACATCCTCGCGTCGGCGCATTCTGGTCGCAGCCATGACACTGGCCATTGGCAGCAGTGCCGCCGCAGCCGACTTCACGATGCGCATCAGCCACCAGTTTCCGCCGACGCACCACACGGCGCTGAACCTGGAGCAGTTCGCCAAGGAGGTCAAGGAGATGACCAAGGGCCGGGTCGAGGTGCAGAATTTCGGCGCCGCGCAGTTGTTCAAGCCCAACCAGAACCACCCGGCGGTGGCCAGCGGCAAAATCGAGGCGGCGGCGATCCTGAGCTTCCAGTGGGGTGGCACGATTCCCGAGATGAGCGTCACCATCATTCCGTACCTGATGACCTCGGTGGCCAAGCAGAAGGCCTTCATCAAGTCCGACGCCGCCAAGCTGCTGGATGCCAAGATGGCGGACAAGGGTGTCACCAACATCGCCTGGATGGTCGACACCAACGACGGCATCTTCACCTCCAATGGCAAAGCCTTGACGCAGCCGTCGGACTTCGCCGGCATGAAGATCCGAGGCCTGAACAAACTGTTCGACGAAGGCCTGGTGGCCATGGGTGCGGCGCCGTCGGCGATGCCGGGCTCCGAGGTCTATCAGGCGCTGCAGACGGGTGTCATCGATGCCGGTTTCACCGGTGTCGAGGCCGCCAACAGCCGCAAGTTCTACGAGGTGCAGAAGTTTGGCGTGGCTTCCAACATCATCCTGGCGTTTGACAACCTGGTGGTGAATCCGGCCTGGTGGAAAGGCCTGCCGGCCGACGTGCGCAACGCCATTCAGGCAGCGGCCGACAAGGCGGTGGCGCGTTCGATCCGCAAGTCCGACGGCATTCCGCCCGAGAACATCAAGGTGCTCAATGAGAAAGGCATGAAGGCCGTCGCGTTGACCAAGGCGCAGGAAAAAGTCATGGCAGCCGCGATGCAGCCAGCGGTCAAGAAAGAGTTCCTGCGCGAGACCGCGCCCGACGGCGTGAAGCTGCTCGAAGCACTCGACAAACTCTGAACTGACCGGCGACTGTCGAAGTGGTCGACACTGCGAGCGACGCACAGCAGCGCGAAAGCCCGGCGCTGCGTGCTCTGGGCCAGGTGGTGCGCGTGCTTGCCGGTGCCGGCATGGCGGTGGCGGCGGCCAGCCTGCTGCTGTCGCTGTGTCTGATCGGCTGGGCGGTAGTGATGCGCTACGGCTTCAACGCCGCGCCGGCGTGGGTCGATGAAGTGGTGGGTTTCCTGCTGGTGGCCATCGTCATGCTGGCCGCGGCGCGCACGCTGCGCCAGGGTGAGCACATCGGTGTCGACCTGATGGTCGATCAGCTGGCGCCACGGGCGCGCCGCTGGGCCCAGGCCTGGGCGGCGCTGGCCGTCGGGGTGGTGGCCTGTGTGCTGATCATCAACGGCTGGGGTACGGCCAGCCTGGCCCGCATGCTGGGCCTGGTCACCGAGGGCAACCTCGAATGGCCGACCTGGATGCTGATGCTGCTGATGCCGG
>JBDTMH010000109.1:0-14170 GCA_039934375.1 Burkholderiaceae bacterium
CCTCACACCATGCCCACTGCAGCGCCTTGTTGCGCCTGGGCCGATTCGAGGAAAGCATCCCTTCCTGCGAACGTGCGATCCAGATCAGCCCGCGCGACTCGCGCACTCCGGTCTTCAATGGCCTGATCGCGACGAACCTGTTCATGCTGGGGCGCTACGATGCAGCAGCTACCCGAGCGCGGCTCTCGGTCGCAGCCAATGGAAAGATTCCTTTTTTCTCACTCGTATTGGCGGCGGCATTGCAACAGACTGGGCATGATGCCGAGGCACGCGAGGTGGTCGCCGATGTGCGCAGTCGCCATCCCGAGTTTCATACGGACCAGATCGTGCGCTTGTGGCCATCGGCCCAACCAGACTTTGTTGCAGGGCGACAGCGCATCGTGGATACGGTGCGCGCTCTGGGCATGCCCTGAAGCCTGGCAGTGGTGGCTTATTCCAGCCCCTACGGAATCAATACCGTCCGTGTACTGCATGCTGCGCGAGACATCGACGCAGCATTCAAGCCGTAAGAGCCGCTCTCGCGGATTTGCCAATATCGCGTGACGCACCGGGGTCCAATTACACCGCGTGTGTGCGGCCCGTTATTTCAATACCGAAGCCAGCGCGTCCATGACCTCGGGAGCCCGCAGAGCGCCGTTGTGTGGCACATCCGGAATCGAGGTAAAGCGAGCCTCGACCTGGTGCGCGACAAGCACATTCAAGTAGGTTTGCGCGAGTTTCGGCGAGGTGTTGGTGTCAGCCGTGCCGGTCAATGCAACTACCTTGACGGGCGGTCGCACCTGATCGGCCCACTTCAGCGGATCTTCGCTGTTCGGCCACCCGCGCCGGCCAGCCCGCCAGGCGCGCAGGTCGCAGGGACATGACACCAGCACCGCGGCGTCGGCCAAGCCGGGCTGCATGCCGAGCAGATTGGCCGTTGTCGCCGCGCCGCCCGAATGGCCTACCAGGACTGTGCGCGCCGGCTGGTAGTGGGCCTTCAGACGCGCTATCGCATCGCCCACGATCTGCATATTGGTCTTGGTGTAACTATCGCTGCTACCAAGCCTGTCGCCACCCGAGGTATCGCCCTGCGCGTTGGCATAACCGGGGCGCCACAGCGCGATGCTTACGACATGCTCCGCGGCAAAGCGCGTTGCGGCTTGCCGCGCCGGCTGCACGTGCGAGACGACCGGAGCACCGTCTGATTGGTCGCCGTGCAGCCACACGACCATCGCCGCTGGTGGAGCGGTCGGCGGCGCGCCAAAGGCTTCGATCACCAAGCACTCACCACCGCCCGAGACGCG
The DNA here is from genome assembly GCA_039934375.1 of Burkholderiaceae bacterium. Classification (GTDB taxonomy): domain Bacteria; phylum Pseudomonadota; class Gammaproteobacteria; order Burkholderiales; family Burkholderiaceae_C; genus CAISIP01. The sequence continues at coordinate 1,284 of JBDTMH010000109.1, forward strand.
GGTCACGAAGTCTTCGCTGGTGCAAGGTGCGGCCTGCGCCAACGGCGTCCACAGCGCCGCCAGCAGAGACCCGACAGACATCATGTGATTTTTCATGTGCGTATCCTTGACCAGGCTTTCGGGGGCGGTCATCGCGGCCGGGCGCGTTGTCATTGCCATTCTAGGCTGGACCTTTGCCAGACGTGTCAACCTTGCGCGGCAGCGCCAACCGCTGCAGTTCCTGCCAGAGGTCGAGCTGCCAGCAGAGTTGCTGGCAGCATGGGAGCGCGGTGGCCGGCCCGTACCTGCATGCCATACTCGTCCATGCTTGGCAGCCCGATCACTTCCGTCGCCCAGCGCCCGCGGTTCGTCGCTCTGGGTGCTTCTGCCGGGGGATTGGAGCCGTTGGAACAGTTCCTCGCCCAGCTTCCGATAGCGAGCGGCCTGGCATACCTCGTCGTACAGCACGTGGATCCCACGATCGCAGCTGTCCTGAAGTTGCTGCACGCGCACAACAAACGCGATCTGACGCAATACAAATCGCGCACGCTGTTGCGTCGCATCGAGCGACGCATGGCGGTGCATGTTCTTGCCACGATGACCGCTTACGTGGGCTTCGAATCGCACCTGTGCAACGAGTAGCGCGAAAATTTCAAGTCGTCCCCAAAGGAAATCATGACCGATCCAATCCACATCGACCAGCAAAGGTTGGGACTGCGTCAGCGGGCGTCCGCGCGACTGAGCCCAGGCACCGAGGCCAATCACATCCGAGGCGGCGCGCAGGACGCGCTGGCGGTCCTGCACCAACTCGCGTCGTCACCAGACACCGCGGGCGACGCGCTCGCGCTGCTGCACGAACTGCAGGTCTACCAGGTCGAATTGGACCTGCAGGCCGAAGAGTTGCGTGCCTCGCGAGGGGAGCTGGAATCCTCACTGCGCCGCCAGATCGAGCTGTATGACCATTTGCCCGTCGGATGCTTGACGCTCGATCGTGCGTTTGTCGTGCAGGAGCTCAATTTGACCGGCGCCAGAATGCTCGGGATCGAACGCGACGAAGCATTTGGCTGGCCATTCGAGAATTTCGTCGTGCCGAAAAGCGCACTCGCGCTGCGGCAACTGGTTTCGCGCTTGGCCTGTGGCGACAAAAGCGCTACTGCCACGCTGCAGTTGGCCGCCAAGGTCGGCGCGGGTACCCTGGTCCAGGGCCATGTCGGTGCAGACCCCCGTGGTGACGGTGTGTTCGTCGTGCTTGCCGCTGCGGGTTCGTCACTTGCCACTTGACCGGAATCACTTGGCCTTCAAAGCACAGTCAGTGGTTTACACCAGCTGGCTGAAAATCATCGCCATACCGACGACTGACACGGCCCAAATGCCGGTGCGTACCCACGCGATACCCAGGCCGTAAACCCCCACATACACCAGCCGCGCCCAGAAAAACACCTGCGCACCCGCCAAGGTGGTGCCGTTGGTCTTGCCGGCGACGACTGCCACCAGCACCAGCGCCGCGAACAACACCAGGTTTTCGATCATGTTTCGGTGCGCACGCTGCATGCGACCAGCCCAGCCGGTCAGCGCCGGCATGTTTTCGCGGCTCGATGCCAGCGTCGACAGCCCGACCTGCAACTGCGCCCCAGCGGTCGCAATAACCACCTGTACAAAGGCGAGTGCCACGGACCAGACCAGCCATGTCAATTCAGCTGCCATCATGTCTCGCTCCATTCGGTGATGAAGCGCGCAGTGTCGCCGGGCGCAACAGTTGCGTCAATCGGTCCGGCATTGACACAAGACCATCCACAATGCGACGCAAACCTTGCTCGATCATGTCGACACTCACGACCTTGGGTGATGCGGTGAACAAGGCTACCGCCTCGATGGGCGTGGTGTTGACTTGGCCATGGGATTCAGGCGCAGTTCGTAGCGGATGCAATACGCCGTTTCACCGGGTCAAGATGGCATCAGATTTGGCTATCCAAACCCCATGACAATGGGTTATAGTCCATTCGCAATACCCTCTGGAGCTCACAATGGCAACTAAAATGCCCGCAGTGAAATCGGCCGCCGCCAAGCAAAAAGCCGCGGCAAACGAGAGTCCAAAATCCAAAAAAGCGGGAACCCCTTCAAAGCCGGGGAGAGAAAAGCCGAGGTTGGGCGTCAAGTTGGAAGGCAAAATCCTAGGCTATTCCGATCTGAAAAAGCGAAAACTCAATTTGGCCGTCTTTCTGGACATGCAGAAGCTGTCGCCGGACCATTGGGACGCTCTAGAAAAGATTTTGCTGGAAGTCAGAGTAGCACCCGTAGTCATTGCGCAATCGTGCTCCGTGCCGCCGCCGGTCACCATCCCGAAAATTCGCCGGACGTCGAAGAAGTAACGCGGGCCGTTGCAGCTCTTGTTGCCGGCAAGCGATGACAACCCGCTGCAGCTGAAGTGCAGCATCCGGTCGCGTAGGCCGGACGACACGCTGAGAGTTGCCATGGGGCAACTTTCCAAGCTCGGCATCTCCCGTGTTTCGGACATCACACGTATGGACAGGCTGGGCTTGCCGGTGTTCGCCAGCATCCGTCCGCGCGGCCTCACGCTGCGAGTCCATGCCGGAAAAAGCGTCGATCCTACAGATGCGCGCGTGGGGGCAATGCTTGAGGCGATCGAATATGCAGTTGCGGAGCCGCAACGAACACAGTGGAAGGTCGAAACGCTTAGCGTAAAAGACCTCATTTCGCGTTGGAAATGCCAGTTCGACTGGATGGATCTGGCTCCAGCCCTGGGCGTCGCGATTACAAAGCGTACAAAGGTGGATGCCATTGCGTGCGAAGAACTCGCAGAGGGCGGCGCGATGCTGCTGCCCGCCGAACTGGTCTTCGTGCCGTGGAAGCCGCGCAGAAACATGCGGCAGATTTTTGGCGCATCCACCAACGGCTTGGCTTCCGGCAATTCCGTTGATGAAGCTGCATTGCACGGACTTCTGGAATTGATGGAGCGGGACGCTATTTCCATGAACCTGCCGCGCGACGTTTCTGAATGGGTCGCCCCGGCACAGCTTCCCGCGCCGTTCGGCAAGTTGGCCGCTAACTGGAAGAAGCTGGGAGTAGAGCTTGCCGTTCGTTTTGTACCCAACTGCTTTAACCTTCCCTGCTTCCAGGCGTGCCTGTTCCAGAAAGACGATAACCACGTCAATCTGGCGGCTGGTCATGGTTTGCATGTCAGCAAAGAGATAGCGGTGGCGCGCGCCATATGTGAGGCGGCGCAGTCGCGGCTAAGCTATATCCACGGTGGCCGCGACGACATTGTTGACCACTATCGAAGACTCACTGAGATCGCCCGCACCGAGCGGCTGCAGGCCGAGGCGCAGGAGGCTTCGCGATGGTTCGACCGAAGTCGAAGAGTTTCCTACAACGCAATTTCCAGCGGCGGTGCAGCCAACGCTCCCATCAAAACCATGCTGGACGGCTTGGTAACTCAGCTTGGGCAACTGGGGTTCCGTTCCGTTTTCAGATACCGGTTCCCACTGGATTTGCAAGGACTCCATGTTGTTCGTGTGATCGTTCCCGGTCTCGAGCACGTTCATGGTGGCGGCAGAAGGGTGGGGCCACGGATGTTGAAGCAGGTGCTCGGAAATGCCTCTCATTAATCTATATGTAGGTCCGACGGCATATGGGCTGCAGGCGCAGTTGCTCGCCGCCCCGGCGTTGCGCATATTTCCGCCTGTGCGACGCGGTGACATCGAAGCCTTGATCAGTAGCGGTGCGCGTCCCGCCGTGATCGTCATTTGCGATGGTATTTTCCAGAGCGTGCCAGCGGTGTCGCATGCAGAGTTATGCCTTGCGCTTGACGCGCAATGGAAGGTTTGGGGCGTGTCCAGCATCGGGGCCATACGTGCATTCGAATTGCGCAACGAAGGCATGCATGGATTCGGTCATGTGTACGCCATGTTGTGCCATGACAGTGACTTCGCCGACGACGAAATGTGCCATCTCCATTTTCCCGAGACCCCCTACTTCCCGGTCTCAGAACCCTTGGTCAACCTCAGACATGCCCTGGCCAGCCTCGGGCCCAAACTGGGTGTGTCCGACAGGGCTGTCGCTCGGACCATCGAAGGACTGCGAGAGATGTGGTTCGGCGATCGGACGCTGGAGAAGATGAAGGAAATGATGGTGGTCAATGCCGGCGTGGAGCCAACGAAGGCCGCTGCAATCCTGAATTGGCTGGTGCGAAACCGTGTCAAGACGGCGGACCTGAGGAAACTGCTTACCCAACGCCCATGGCAACTTCCACAGAAGACGGCCTAGGTTGGTGGCAGGGCGATTGCAATAGCCTCCGTTGAAGACATCGCGGCTCCCATCTTTACCAGCTCGCCCAGTCGATCTTCATTCATCGCCGTTCGCAGCAATGACAACGTATCAGAGATAGCAGCCGCTTCGGCGGGGTCGGGCAAGTTATCGCGATCCTGTCTGACCCTCGCGCCATGGCCAAACAAGATGGCAGCGTCAGCATGGTCGCCGTGCATTGCCGCTGCGAGTGCGAATGCATCAATGACGACGTGGGCACCTTTGGGCGAGATCCGCAACGAAGAACGCGCCGGTTCATAGGCCTGCGCGACCTGGCCCAGGCGAATCAGCGCGAGGGTCAGGTTGTTCAGAATTGCGGTCTTCGCGCGCTGAGGTAAATCGCTTGCCAGATACTGCTGAGCGGCTTCCGCAACTCCCTTGAAATCACGCCTGATCAGAAGTTCGTCGGTAATGTGTGCTCTGCAAACACCACCTAACGCGTTGAAACCAGCGCCGGTCGCGATGCGTTCAAGCTCTCTCAAACTCTCGATGCTGCGGGACGCACCATATTGCAAGCCGGCGATGATGGCGCAGAACAGCCGCGACCGAAGCGGCAGGTGCCGGTCATCCACGCTGCGAAATTCGGTCAATGTCTGCTGCGCGACCACGCCCAAGCCTGGTCGCGACTCGTATAGGCGCATCAGGATTGCCAGGGCCCGGTATACGCCGTTGTCGTCTCCCAGGTTTGAAAAATCTTCCAGCGCCTTCTTGGCGAGATCGGTACCCACTTCCCGATTGCCATCCGTATAGTGGGACCAGCTCAATTCCAAATGGGCGCGCGCCCGCAGCGGCACCTGCGCCTGTGCAAGTACGTCCAGCGGCACATTGCAATCAAGCACTTCTGCCTGTGAGTGCGTAAACGAGTCGATGGACGCGAGGGCAGTGGTCAGTCGGGCCACAGTGTCCGGTTCTCTGGCGATGCAAGCCCAAGTGAGAGCGGCGCGGACATTGTGTCTTTCCGTCGCATAGCGATCGATCCAGAGCGCGTCGTTCATACGATCGGCGTCGGTTTGGGCATCATCAAACCATTGCGCAACGGCTTGGCAGTGGCGTCGGCGTGCAACGTCGATCTCGCCTGCATCCTCCAGCCGATGTCGGGCATAGTCACGGGCACTTTCAAAGAGGAAAAGCCGATTGCCACGGTGTGCACTGCGGTGAATCAGCGATTTGTTGGCGAGGCTGTCCAGCGCATCCAGAACCCGCCATTCGCTTATGGCGTCTGCAGCTTGCGTTTCGACGTGTTCATCCTGAAGTGCCACGATCGCCACTTGGATGGAAAAACCATCAAGGAACGGTTCCAGGTTCCGAAAGACTCTTTTTTCAAGGTCTGACAACAGGTCATGGCTCCAATCCAGCGTGCTCTGCAAGCTGTGATGCCTGGCCGGCACACCGTTCGGTCCAACCAGCAGTTGCAGCCGCTTGTCCAGGTTGGTGAATACCGTTTCCAAACCCAGCGAGGCGACGCGCTTTGCCGCCATTTCGATTGCCAGTGGCAGTCCGTCTAGTTGGCGACACAATTCGATCGCCATTGGCAGGCTCGCCTCGTCCAAAACGAAATGTCGGTCCGCCGCCGCGGCTCGATTGCACAGAAGTGCGATGGCACTGAACTCCATTGCCTGGGCAAGCGAGACATCCGAACCGGGTACCTCCAGCGGTCCAAGGCGGTAGACCTCCTCTGCCACAACGCGCAGCGGCTCTTGCGACGTGGCGAGCCAGCGAACCCCAGGTGCGCGTCCGAGCGCCTTTCGAATCAGTACCGTTGTGCACTCCAGCAGATGTTCGCAATTGTCGAGCGCCACGATACCCTTGACCTGCTCCAATCCGCACAGCAGTTCCTCCGATGGGTCGCTGAACCCGCCGAGCTCAATCCCCACTCCTTTTGCTACGCTGGAAACGAACTGGCTTGTATCACGCACCGGGGCAAGGTCGATCCAGAATTTCCGGTCTGCAGACCATGGCTCGTGGCGAGCCAATACTTCCCGGGCCAATGAGGTTTTCCCGACGCCACCGGTCCCAACGATGGTCACCAGAGGTGCTAGCCTGAGGCGCTCATGAAGCGCGTTGATATCGGATTCGCGACCAAGAAACTCAGGCGAACTCAACTGGTTGTCGGCGGCAGGATCGATGTCCAGGTTCGAAGCGGCCGACAGGCTGTATCCGATGCCCGGAACTGTCCGGATCGCGTCGGCACCGATCACCTTGCGCAACGCGGCAATCTGTACCGTCAGGTTGTTCTCTTCGACGATCCTGCCGGGCCACGCCGCGTCAATGAGTTCGGACTTCGAGACGACGCGGCCCCGACGCGACACCAGTGCATCCAGGAGTTCGAAGGCTCTGCTACCGATGCTCGAAGGTTTTCCGTCGACCAGCAAAATGCGTTCTGCAGCGCGCAGTTCCCATTTCCTGGTCGCGAAGCGCTGCTGCTGATTTTTCGAATGTTGGGTTTGGGCCTTCATCGTCGTTCCGCTGACGAGCGCTGCTCATGGGGAGTGCAAATAAGCCAATCCGGATTCAGAGGTTGTAGATCAGATCAAATTGCACGCCAGTGTGCCTTGAACCCGTAGAAACACTGCGATTGAGCATCAACGAAGCATCCAGCTTTTCAGCAATCTTGAAGAAGTCCCATTGCACACCCATTCCGTTCGTCGTACCTGAACCTTTACGGTGCGAGCGAGACAGGTGAAATGCGACCACGGAACCGCCAGGATAGGTGTAGTTGATATCGGCGTAAAGGAATTGAGAGGTCTTGCCTGCAACCGGGCTGCGTGCATTGAAGTGGTTCAAGGCGCCAACCAAGGTCGTGCTCCAAGCGCCTTTGTCACCGACCGCCAAATCATGGGAATAGGCGAGCTTTAACGTTTGAGCCGCAAGGCGCGACCCGAAGTCTCCGCGGGTCGGTATTGTCAGCACCGCCGTTCCTATCAGCGCGGGAATGAAGTTGGGCATCAGTGGACTGGCAACACCGAGCTTCAGGTCCGCAAACCCGCTCATCTTCAGGCCCACCTGCGTAGACCTCGTCAGCCCATCCCCTTGGACAAAAAATTTGTACCAGTCCGTCGACCCTGGTTCATGGGCTGTCAGAAAGCTGAATCTGAAAGGCAGAGTCGTGCTTCGCACATCTGCATCCGAATAGTCAACGCCAACACCCTGGGCCAGCTTGACAGTGGGTGACCGTACCTCGTCTAGCGGTCGAAGCGTCCCCGACTTCATTCGAAAAGCTGCATCCCGCCTCTCCTGGGCAAATTCTCGCGCGGTGGTAGCGGCGTTATCTGTGACGTCTACCGCGAACACGGATGTCGATGCCGCAGCAAGTGCCACTGACAAGCCGGTTCCAAGATTCAGGCCAAAGCTGGACATAGGAGCCTTTCGACAGGTGACTCGAACCGCCGCGGAGCATAGAAGGCTTCATCTTATGACAAAGTGAAACAAATTGTGCAGCTTCGGTTGCCCGTTGCTACTTTGGACTACCGCTCGACCGCGCCAGCCAGAAAGCCAACACTGCGCCGTTGCCCCGCCGCATTACGCAAAGCAATTTAGCAAAATTTAGCAACGAATTAGCCGTCTCTAAAGGACTTTAGGATGACTGGAGACGACATTGGCAAGGCCGCGCAGACCTTTGTCTGCGGTTTCGAAAAACCCAAGCCTGCATTGTTCAAGGAGCCCTCATGACCACTGAATCGTTTTCCCTGCAGGTCGATTCCCGGCCAACCCAGGACGACGGGAATATGGCAGACCAGTTTGCGATTGCGCTTGCCGATCAGATCGACTGCGCCTTGCTCGTCTGTGACTCCGACAGCCGACTGTTGCACGCGAATCTCGCTGGACATCGGGTCATCGCCAGCTGCACAGTGCTTGCAATGGTTGGTGATCGGATCCAATGTACCTCGCCGTCGCAACAAGAATGGTGCAAGGCGGTGCACAACGCGGCGGTCAATCATCGCTGCCGGCTGTTCTGGATCGGCAAGTCGGGTGAGCGAACGATGGTCATTGCCATGCCGATCGTCATCAAAAGGCTACGGATTTCCACCGCGGTCATGATGCTCAGCCGCCGCAGCGTCTGTTCCAAACTGGGAGTGGAGCTGCTCGCCACCCTGCACGAACTCACCTTCGCCGAACGCAGAGTCTTCACTGCGCTGCTCAACAACGCATCGCCCCGAAAGATCGCTGCTACCCACGGGGTGACGATCGCGACCATCCGAATGCAAATCCAGGCGATACGCAACAAACTGGGCGTGCGAAGCATTGACGCGTTGTTGCTCCGCGCGGCCGAAGTACCGCCCGTCACTTCCCGGCATTGATGCGGAAATTTTCCCAACCTACCGTTGCGAATCAATACGAAAGACGCACATCATGAAAACCGATTCAATGGGGACCGCTTCCGGGACTCGGGAGCTGTGTTACCAGGACACTACACACGACGCTTCGAAAGAGCCCATGTCCGATCTGGCAGCGGCACAGCGGCGACGGTGCGTTTCCGATGTAATTCGGGCAATTGAGGACGCCGTTCGATTTCTCGCATTGGAAAGCCTGGCCTGGCCCAAACGGGAGATCTACCTGGCGAAACCCCCATCCGGACAATGGAATTACACCGCACCGCCAGACTCCGCTCGGTTCTCTGTTTCATTCGGATCTTTACCCTTGGCGGGCCTACAACCGGAATTGCTGCGGCATTCGGGCTGCAATTCCCTAATTTTGCCAGGGCATAAAAACGGGACCCACGCGCAGCACGAGGCGCCCATACAACACCGGGACAACGGCCGTGAAAAGAAGGTGCTTGTCACTATTCTCTTCACTGACATTGTCGGATCGACGCGGTGTGCCGAGACACTGGGAGATGACAAATGGCACAGGTTGCTGGAGCGCCACCGTACGATTGTGCGACGGCAACTGTCGACATATTGCGGATGCGAAATCGAGGTTCCTGGCGACGGCTTTCTCGCCACATTCGACAGTCCTAGCAATGCATTGAAGTGCGCCAGGGCCATTCGTATTGCCTTGCGTGTAATTGGCCTGGAGATCCGAGCGGGCTTACATGCCGGCGAATGCAAGATCACGGCTGGCCGACTTGTCGGCATTGCAGTTCACATTGCCGCACGTGTCGCAAGAATCGCCGAGCCCGGGCAGATTCTGGCTTCCAGCACCGTCAGGGAATTGGCCATTGGATCAGGGTTGCGCTTCTCAGCGGAGGTTATCCACGCGCTGAAAGGCCTGACCGAAAGCTGGCATCTTTTCGAATTGAGCCAGGACGTCGGCGAAAGGCGATCGAGCGCGAAACTGAGGTTGACCACGAAAACTTCCAACTGCGTGAGCGTTCGGCAAGCGCTGAACTGATGCGGATTTTGAGAGTGCACCGCGATGAAAGAACACTTCCTGCTCGATCCCAGCATCGTTTTCCTCAACCACGGCTCCTGAGGTCCCGGGTTGCGCATTCGGCACAGTCCTGCGCGTGGATCTTGCTGTGGGTCAGTTCGACGGCAACATGGTCCAGCGGCCACTTCTTCTGCAGTGCAACCATGTGCAGAGTCATCGCGGTGCAGGCGCCCAGCGCGGCAGCAAGAAGGTCGTACGGGCCTGGTCCGCGATCGTCGCCCCCTGCGCTGGCAGGCTCGTCGCTGACCCACTGGTGGCGCCCCGCGCGAATGTCGACGGCAAAGGCGCCGCTGCCGCGTTCGACCACCTGAAAGGCGCCAGCGGGCACAGCCGTATCGACCCGCTCAGCGGAAGTCGTGGCGGCGGGCTTCTTGGCGACCAGGTCGGCCATCAGGTAGCGGCCGGCCCAGGCCGCGATCACGTCGGCGGCGAACCGCGCGTCTTCCGGTCGGCTCAGCAGATGGTCAGCGCCATCGAGTGCGACGAAGGACTTGGGATGCAACGCGGCCTGGTAGATCTGCCCGGCATTGTCGATGCCGACCGTCTTGTTGCGTGGTGCATGCAGCACCATCAAGGGCCGGCGCAACGGGTGGATGCGCTCGGTCTGCTTCTGGCTGGTCAGATCGTCGATGAAGGCCTGGCGCACCGTGAACGGACGCCCGGCTCGACCACCTGGGCGGGATCGAACGGCGCACCGATGGTGGCGATGGCCTTGCTGTCCTTGGAGCAGGTGAGCAGTGGGCAAAGATGGCCCAGGCATGCGGCGGGTGATCGGGCGTGGCAAGCCGGCCGGCATGGAAAAATTCCCCCATCCATTCTCAATACGAACGCGGCATACCGAGCACATGTTCGCCAATGTGGGACAAGATCAGGTTGGTCGAGATCGGCGCCACCTGGTACAGCCGGGTTTCGCGGAACTTGCGCTCGACATCGTATTCGGCCGCGAAGCCGAATCCGCCATGGGTCTGCAGGCAGACGTTGGCGGCCTCCCAGGACGCATCGGCGGCCAGCAACTTGGACATATTGGCCTGCGCGCCGCAGTTCTGTCCGGCGTCGAAAAGGCCGGCAGCGTGGTACCGCATCAGGCTGGCGGCTTCGACGTTTACATAAGCACGGGCAATCGGAAACTGCACGCCCTGGTTCTGGCCGATCGGGCGGTCGAACACCACCCGGTCCTTGGCGTAGGCGGTGGCCTTGTCGATGAACCAGTAGCCGTCGCCGACACATTCGGCGGCAATCAGGATTCGTTCGGCGTTCAGGCCGTCGAGGATGTAGTGCAGGCCCCTGCCCTCCTCGCCGATGCGGTTCTCGAGCGGGATTTCCAGCTGGTCGATGAAGATCTCGTTGGTTTCGTGGTTCACCATGTTGCGGATCGGCCGCACCGTGATGGTCTTGCCGATCTCGCCGCGCAGGTCGACCAGAAACACCGACAAACCCTCGCTCTTCTTTTTCACGTCGGCCAGCGGCGTGGTGCGCGCCAACAGCAGCATGTAGTCCGAATGCTGCAGACGCGAAGTCCACACCTTCTGGCCGCTCACCACGTAATGGTCGCCCTTGCGCACGGCCACCGTCTTGAGTTTGGTGGTGTCGCTGCCGCTCGCGGGCTCGGTCACTGCCATCGACTGCATGCGGATCTCGCCGCGCGCGATGCGCGGCAACAGATCCTGCTTCTGCTTCTCGGAGCCATGGCGCACCACACAGCCCATCACATACATCTGGCCATGGCAGGCGCCCGAATTGCCACCCGAGCGGTTGATTTCCTCCATCACCACGCTGGCTTCAAGCAGCGACAGATTGGAGCCGCCGTATTCCTCGGGAATCAGCGCCGACAGCCAGCCAGCGTTGGTCAGGGCCTTGACGAACGCCTCCGGGAAGGCGCGCGCCTCGTCGACCTCCTGCCAGTAGCGGGAGTCGAATGGCGTGACAACTGCGCGCACACCATCGCGCAGCTCGGTATGGGCATGGGGATGTGGGTGTGGTTGTTGGCGCATGGAGGAAGGCCCCGTGGCATGAAATATGCCGGACCTTGGCGCCATGGTAATCGCTGGCGCTTCGCACAAAGCCCGGGGGATTGCAAGAGGCAGGGTCGCAGCCATGGTCTACCCGGCGGCCCCGCGATGCGCCAGAATGGCATGGCAAGCCTGCGTACCCATACCAAGAGGAGCCCAGCACCATGCGAATGTTTGCCGCATCCATCGGCACGGAAACCAATACTTTCGCGCCGATTCCCACCGCGCTCGAGAGCTTTCACGAGTCGTTTTATGCGCCGCCCGGGCAACATCCCGAGGACGCCAAGTTGTGTACCGCGCCATTTTGGGTCGCGCGCAAGCGCGCCAAGGCCGAAGGCTGGACGCTGATCGAAGGATCCTGTTCATTTGCCGAACCGGCCGGCCTGGTGTCACGCGAGGCCTATGAGACGTTGCGCGACGAGGTGCTCGGGCAATTGCGCGCCGCGATGCCCGTCGACGCCGTGGTGCTGGGTCTGCATGGCGCCATGGTCGCTGACGGCTACGATGACTGCGAAGGCGACCTGATCGCGCAGGTACGCGGGATCGTCGGCCCCAAGGTTCCGATTGGTGTTGAACTCGACCCACATTGCCATATGACACGCAAGCGTGTGGCCCATGCCACGCTCATCATCTGCTTCAAGGAGTTCCCGCATACCGACTTCGTCGCGCGCGGCGAAGAGGTGGTTGAGCTCACGCTGCGCGCGGCGCGCGGCGAGATCCAGCCGGTAATGTCGCTGGTCGATTGCCGCATGATCGGCAGCTTTCCGACCACGCTGCAACCGATGCGCGGTTTCGTCGACCGGATCAGCGCAATGGAAGGCAAGAACGGCGTGTTGTCGATCTCACTGGCGCACTGCTTCCCGTATGCCGACGTGCCCGAGATGGGCGCGCGGGTGCTCGTCGTCACCGATAACCAGCGCAATGCCGGCAATGCGCTGGCGCGCCAGTTGGCCGAAGAATTCTTTGCCATGCGTGGCAAGACCCAGCCCGAGTACTTCGACCCGGACGGCGCCATCGATATCGCACTCAATGAGAGCGGCACTGTCATCGTGGCCGATCCGTCCGACAACCCGGGTGGCGGAGCACCCGGCGACTCGACGATGATCCTGCGGCGCATGATCGAGCGCGGTGTCACGAACGCCGCACTGGCGCCGATCTGGGACCCGATGGCCGTGCGGATGTGCTTCATGGCCGGCGTCGGCGGCA
>JBDTMH010000110.1:0-13814 GCA_039934375.1 Burkholderiaceae bacterium
AGAAGAACTCGCTCGACCTGAACATGAAGATCGAGTTCCAGCGCAACCGCGAGCGTTACGAATTCATGAAGTGGGGCATGCAGGCCTTTGACACCTTCCGTGTCGTGCCGCCGGGCTTTGGCATCGTGCACCAGGTCAACCTCGAATACCTGGCGCGCGGCGTGCACAAGACTGCCGATGGCGTGGTGTATCCCGACACGCTGGTCGGCACCGACAGCCACACGACGATGATCAACGGTATTGGTGTTGTGGCCTGGGGCGTCGGTGGCATCGAGGCCGAGGCGGCGATGCTGGGCCAGCCGGTGTATTTCCTGACGCCGGACGTGGTTGGCTTCGAGATGACCGGGCGCCTGCGCGAAGGTGTCACGGCCACCGACCTGGTGTTGACCGTGACCGAGATCCTGCGCCAGCACAAGGTAGTGGGCAAGTTTGTCGAGTTCTACGGCGAAGGCACCCGTTCGCTTGCGCTGCCGGACCGCGCGACGATCGCCAACATGGCGCCCGAATATGGCGCAACCATGGGTTTTTTCCCGGTCGACGAGAAGACCTTGCAATATTTCGAAGGCACCGGCCGCACCCGGGCCGAGATCGAGATGTTCGAGGCCTACTTCAAGGCCCAGGGCCTGTTCGGGGTTCCGGATGCGGGGCAGATCGACTACTCGCAGGTGGTCAAGCTCGACCTGGGCAGTGTCACGCCCAGTTTGGCCGGCCCCAAGCGGCCGCAAGACCGGATCGAACTGGGCAAGGTCGCTGGGCAATTCGATGCCTTGTTCAGCCGACCGGCGGCAGACAGTGGTTTCAACCAACCAGCCGAACGGCTGGATGCGCGTTTTGCGCTGCGGCCGCTGACTGTTCCCGCGGCAAGTCCGCCCAACGTCGAGGCGCCTCCCGGAGCGCCGCGGGATCTGGCCGAGATGGCCAGCAACCGGCCACTGCTCGAATCCAACACCGGTGCGACCTCGCTGGTCGATTTGTTGCCCTCCGGCAAACCGGCGACGATGGTGGGCAACGGCGATGTGCTGATCGCGGCGATCACCAGCTGCACCAATACGTCAAACCCCAGTGTGTTGCTGGCGGCGGGGTTGTTGGCCAAAAAGGCGGTCGAGGCCGGACTCAAGGTGCAGCCGCATATCAAGACCTCGCTGGCACCGGGCTCGCGCATCGTCACTGAATACCTCACCGAGACCGGGCTGTTGCCGTACCTGGAAAAGCTCGGCTTCGCGCTGGTCGGTTATGGCTGCACGACCTGTATCGGCAATTCGGGAGACCTGACCCCGGAACTCAATGCCGTGATCAACGAGCAGGACCTGATCTGTGCCGCGGTGTTGTCGGGCAATCGCAATTTCGAGGCGCGTATTCATCCGAACATCAAGGCCAACTTCCTGGCCAGCCCGCCACTGGTGGTCGCCTACGCGATCGCCGGCACGGTGCGGCGTGACCTGATGACCGAGCCGGTGGGCCAAGGCAAGGGCGGGCGCGACGTCTACCTCGGTGACATCTGGCCCAGCAGCGACGAGATCCATGCACTGCTGAAATACGCGATGAAGGGCAAGGCGTTTCGCGAGAATTACGGCAAGGTCAAGACCGAACCGGGTGCCTTGTGGGGCAAGATCAAGGGCGTGTCGGGCCAGGCATACGACTGGCCACGCAGCACCTATATCGCCGAGCCGCCATTCTTCGAGAAGTTCGACCTGGTATTGCCCAAGACGCAGCCCGCGGTGTCGATCCAAGGTGCCCGTATCATGGCCTTGTTCGGTGGCTCCATCACGACCGACCACATCTCGCCGGCGGGTTCCATCAAGCAGAGTTCTCCGGCCGGCCAGTGGCTGGAGAAACATGGCGTCATGAAAGCCGACTTCAACTCCTATGGCGCACGGCGCGGCAACCACGACGTGATGATGCGCGGTACCTTTGCCAATGTGCGCATCAAGAACCTGATGATTCCCGCCGCCCATGACGGTACCCGCGAGGAGGGCGGCATGACGCTGTACCAGCCCGGCGGTGTGCGTATGCCGATCTTCGATGCGGCGATGAAATACATGGAGGCCGGCGTACCTACCGTGGTGTTCGCCGGCGAGGAATACGGCACCGGCTCGAGCCGCGACTGGGCGGCCAAGGGCACGCAGCTGCTGGGTATCCGCGCCGTGGTGGCGCGCAGCTTCGAACGTATCCACCGCAGCAACCTTGTCGGTATGGGCGTGTTGCCGCTGCAGTTCAAGGGCAACGACTCCTGGGAGTCGCTCGGCCTGAAGGGCGACGAGATGGTCGAAGTCTGGCCCGATGCCGCATTGACACCGCAAAGCGACGCCAGGCTCGTGATCACCGATCCCAAGGGAAAACGCAGCGAGCTCGTCGTGATGCTGCGCATCGACACGCCGATCGAAGTCGATTACTACCGCAACGGCGGTATCCTGCCGTATGTATTGCGGCAACTGCTGAACTGATCCGGTGGTGCTTCGACGTCGGACCGTCGACCAAGTCGGCGGGTAATACCGATCAGCACCAGCTGACGCAACAGCTGGTTCGCCAATGTGTCGGCCGGCTACCATCGCCGACATGAAGGGTGACGAAGTCTTGATTGCGGGTGCCGGTATCGGCGGGCTGGCGGCTGCGTTGGCGTGCCAGCGCGCCGGCGCTTCGGTGCGGGTGTTCGAGCGCGCGCCGGAGTTTGGCGAGGTCGGGGCCGGCATACAGATCGGACCGAACGTGACGCGGATCCTGCATGCCTGGGGCCTGGAAGAGGCGCTGGCCCGGGTGGCAGCGTTTCCGGATCGGTTGCAAGTACGCTCTGCCGCGACGGGCTGCGAACTCGGAGTGTTGCCCCTTGGTGCCAGCGCGCTGCAGCGTTATGGCGCCCCGTATGCCACCGTGCACCGGGCCGATCTGCACCAGCTGCTGCTGCAGGCGCTGCGCGGGCAAGGGGGCGTGGAGCCGCAAAACGCGGCGCCGTTGCGCAGCTTCGAATCAACCGCGGAGTCGGTGGCTGTGCAACTCGCCGATGGCAGCCGAATCACCGGCACTGCGCTGATCGGCGCCGATGGCCTGTGGAGTCAGGTACGCCAGGGTTTGCTGGGCGACGGCGCGGTGCAACCCACCGGCCATCTGGCTTATCGCGCACTACTGGCGCAGGCCGATCTGCCAGCCGCCATGCGCAGTCAGCAGGTGACGGTCTGGCTGGGGCCGCAGATGCACGTGGTGCAGTACCCGGTGCGCGGCGGCGCAGCACTCAATCTGGTGGCCATCGTGCACGGCGACCCCCAGTGGCTGCGCGCGGCCAATGCGACGCCGGGACAACTGGCGAACTGGAACCAGCAGGCCGATGCCGCCGACGTGGCGCTCGCCTTGCGCGATGTCTGCGCCCCACTGCACGCGCTGGTCGATGCGGCCGGCGCATGGCGTTTGTGGGTCCTGTGCGACCGCCCGCCGATGGACGGACCGCAGCAACATGCACAGGGGAGGGTTGCGCTGCTGGGTGACGCGGCGCATCCGATGCGGCCGTACCTGGCGCAAGGCGCGGGCATGGCGATTGAAGACGCGCAGGCTCTGGGGCAGTGTCTGGGCGACGGATCGGGCGACGTGGTCGCGCAGTTGTTGCGCTTTGCCAACCAGCGCTGGAGGCGCAATCGCCAGGTGCAACTGCGCGCGCGCCGCAATGGCGGCATCTTTCATGCCCGCGGGCTGGTGCGATTCGGGCGAGATGCGGCGATGGCGGTGCTCGGCGCGCGCTTGCTGGATTTGCCCTGGTTGTACCGGTCCTGACGGCCGCCCTGGCGCAGGCATTCGGAGCGCGGAATTTCGGCACGTGGGCGAAGGGTAAGCACCTAGCAAGCCGCCTGCGGCGCAGCGCTATATTGCAGGTCTGTCGCGCCGCAGACGGCGTCTATTTGATTCCCGGAGGATTCCCATGATTTCACCTCGCAAGAAGGGTTTTGCCTTGGGCCTGGCCATCGCCCTGGTTTATGGCTCCACCGCATTCGCAGCCAACGTGCCTGCCGGCGTGCAGCTGGCCGCCAAACAGGAGCTGATTCGCAACAACGGCTCGGAGCCGGAGACGCTCGATCCGGCGCTGGCCTCCGGCGTGCCGGCCAACAACGTGATCCGCGAAATGTTCGAAGGTCTGACCGCGGTCGACAACAATGGCAAGGTGGTGCCCGGCGTCGCCGAAAGCTGGAAGCAGACCGATCCGACCACCTGGGTGTTCAAGTTGCGCAAGAACGCCAAATGGTCCAATGGCGACCCGGTGACGGCCGAGGACTTCGTCTACGGCATGCGTCGCTTCGTCGATCCGGCGACCGCGTCCAAATACGCGTCGACCTACGGCATCTTCCTGCAAAACGCCAAGGAGATCATCGACGGCAAGAAGCCGGTGACCGAACTGGGTGTGAAGGCGGTCGACGCGAACACGGTGGAGATCAAGACCCCGTTCCCGGCCGGCTTCCTGCCCGAAGTCGTCTCCAACCTGCAGCTCGGCCCGGTGCACAAGGCCACGATCGACAAGTTCGGCAAGGAGTGGACCAAACCCGGCAACATCGTTGGCAATGGCGCATTCACGCTGAAGGACTGGCAGGTCAACAGCAAGATCGTGCTGACCAAGAGCCCGACCTACTGGGACAACAAGAACGTGCAACTGACGCAGGTGACCTATCTGGCGGTCGAGGAAGGCAATGCCGACGTAAAACTGTACGAGTCGGGTGAAAACGACTGGGTTTACACCTTGCCCCCGGGCAGCTACGACAAGTACAAGGCGCAGTACCCCAAGGACATCCGCAACACGCCGATGCTGGGCCTGCGTTATTACTCGCTGAACAACGCCGACCCGATGATGAAGGACGTGCGGGTGCGCAAGGCCTTGTCGATGGTGATCGACCGCAACATCCTGGCCGACAAGGTCACCGCCGATGGCCAGGTGCCGGCTTATGGCGTCATCGTCAAGGGCGTGGCGGGTGCGGACGTTACTTCCTACGACTGGGCCACCTGGCCGATGGCGAAAAAGGTTGAGGAAGCCAAGAAGCTGCTGTCCGCTGCCGGCGTCGCCCCGGGCACCAAGATGAAGTTCGCCTACAACACCAGCGACTACCACAAGAAGATGGCGATCTTTGCCGCCTCCGAGTGGAAGACCAAGCTGGGGCTGGACCTGGAACTCGAGGCAATGGAGTTCAAGGTGCTGATCAAGAAGCGCAATGACCGCGACTATCAGATGGCGCGCAACGGCTGGATCGCCGACTACGACGACGCCACCACGTTCCTGACGCTGGTGCAATGCGACTCCGACCAGAACAGCCAGGGCAACTGCAACCGCGACGCCGAAAAACTCATCGAGCAGGGCAACCAGTCGCTCGACCAGGCCAAGCGCAGGACACTGCTGACGCAGGCCGCGAAGAAAATCATGGACGACTATCCGATGATCCCGCTGCTGCAGTACACGGTGCCGCGCCTGGTCAAGCCCTACGTGGGCGGCTATTCGAACAGCAACGCGCTGGACCGCTATCGCGGCAAGGATCTGTACATCGTCAAGCATTGAGCCGCCGTCTGCCGTGACCTTGGGGTGACCTTGGCGTGACAATGGGCTGTCGTTGCTAACGACGTCAGCCCGTTGTCCCATGCTTGCCTGCCGCGTGCAGGTGGAGATTCTTCGATGTGGTCGTACACGTTTCGCCGGGTGCTGGCTACCTTGCCGACCCTGCTGGCCGTCATCACGGTCTGCTATCTGCTGCTGCATGCCACGCCGGGTGGCCCGTTTGACGCCGAGCGCAAGGTCTCAAGCGCGGTGCTGGCCAATTTGCAGGCCAAGTACCACCTGGACGAACCCTTGTGGAAGCAGTACCTGCTATACCTGAACAACCTGCTGCATGGCGACCTCGGCGCCTCGTTTCGTTATGAGGATTGGAGCGTCAACCAACTGGTGGCCAAGGCGCTGCCGATCTCGGCAGTCATCGGCGGTGGTGCCATGCTGATCGCGCTGGTGCTGGGTGTGACGCTGGGCACGATCGCCGCGTTGCGCCAGAACAGCGTGGTCGACTACACAGTGATGCTGTTCAGCAACCTGGGGCATGCCTTTCCGTCGTTCGTGATCGGTCCGGTGCTGATCCTGGTGTTCGCTTTGTGGCTGCGCCTGTTCCCGGCCGGTGGCTGGGACCACTTCGCGCCGCGCTACATGGTGCTGCCGATGGCGATGCTGGTTTTCATCAACGTGGCCACGATTGGCCGCGTGATGCGCGGCAGCCTGATCGAGGTGCTGCACAGCAACTTCATCCGCACCGCGCGCGCCAAGGGCCTGCCCACGCACGTGGTGGTGCTGCGCCACGCGCTCAAGCCGGCGCTGTTGCCGGTGGTCTCGTTGATCGGTCCGCTGGCGATTGCGTCGATCACGTCGGCGGTGGTGACCGAGTCGGTATTTTCCTTGCCAGGTCTGGGCAAGCTCATCGTCAACGGTGCCGGCAACCGCGACTACACGCTGGTGCTGGGACTGGTGGTGCTGATGACGGTGGTGGCCGTGACCTTCAACCTGCTGGTCGACCTGGCCTATGCCATGCTCGACCCGAAGATCCGATATTGAAGGCGCTGGCGTGTTGCTGACGAAACGAAACGACAGGCTGGTACAGGCGCTTGGCGCGGCCGTCGAAGCGGACGTGCCCGGACGCAGCCCCTGGGTCGACGCCCGGGAACGGTTCATGCGCAACCGGGCAGCTGTCACCGGCCTGTGCCTGCTGGTGCTGGTTGTGCTGCTGTGCGGCTTCGGCCCGCTGCTGCTGCCCCACGCGTTCGATAGCGCGGACTGGGACGCAATGAGCCTGCCACCGACCTTGAAGAACGCACACTTCTTCGGCACCGACGAGTCAGGGCGCGACCTGCTGGTGCGCACCTTGATCGGTGGGCGCATCTCGCTGCTGGTGGGGCTGATGGCGACACTGGCCTCGGTCTCGCTGGGTATTGCCTGGGGCGCGACGGCCGGCTTCATCGGTGGGCGGGTCGACGCTTTCATGATGCGGGTGGTCGACATGATGTACGCCGTGCCTTATCTGCTGATCGCGATCCTGATGATCACCATCCTGGGGCGCGCCTTTTACCTGGTGGTGATCACGATCACGGTGTTCTCGTGGATGGATATGGCGCGCGTGGTGCGCGGGCAGACGCTGTCGCTGCGCTCCAGAGAGTTCATCGAGGCGGCGCGCGCCATCGGCGTACCGACACGACGCATCATCTTCAGCCACATCGTGCCCAATCTGCTCGGCGTGGTGGTGATCTATGCCACGGTGACGATTCCGGGCGTGATCCTGACCGAGTCCGTGCTGAGTTTTCTGGGCCTGGGCATCCAGGAGCCGATGACCAGCTGGGGCGTGCTGATCCACGATGGTGCGGCGGTGATGGAAATCTCGCCGTGGATGCTGCTGTTTCCGGTGGCGCTGCTGTCGCTCACGCTGTATTGCTTCAACTACATCGGGGACGGGCTGCGTGATGCGCTCGATCCCAAGGACCGGTAGGCCATGGCGCTGATCGAAGTCAAAGAGCTGGGCGTGTTGTTCCAGACGTCGGATGGCCTGGTGTATGCGGTCAATGGCATCAACTTCGCGCTCGATCGGGGTCAGACGCTGGGCATCGTGGGTGAAAGCGGCTCGGGCAAGAGCCAGAGCGTGCTGGCGATGATGGGTCTGCTGGCGCGCAACGGGCGTGCCAGTGGCCAGGCCTTGTATGACGGCCAGGACCTGCTGGCGATGAAGCCAGCGGCGCTGAACCGCATCCGCGGCAACCGCGTGGCGATGATCTTCCAGGACCCGATGACCTCGCTCAACCCCTACCTGACGGTAGAGCGCCAGATGACCGAGGTGCTGCAGTTCCACAAGGGCATGGATCGCAAGGCGGCGCGCAAACGCGCGGTCGAATTGCTGGAGGCGGTGAAGATTCCGGAAGCGGCGCGGCGCATCGACATGTACCCGCACGAATTCTCCGGCGGCATGCGCCAGCGGGTGATGATCGCGATGGCCTTGTTGTGCGAACCCGAGGTGCTGATCGCCGACGAACCCACGACGGCGCTGGACGTGACGGTGCAGGCGCAGATCCTGGACCTGCTGCGCGAATTGCAGCGCGACTTCGGCACCGCGATCGTGCTGATCACACACGACCTGGGCGTGGTAGCCGGTTTGTGCGACCAGGTCATGGTGCTTTATGGCGGGCGGGTGATGGAGCAGGGCAGCGCGCAGGATATTTTCTATCGACCCACCCATCCGTATACACGCGGGCTGCTGGGTGCCGTGCCGCGGCTGGACCGGGACGATGCCAGTTTGACGGCGATTCCCGGTGCGCCACCGAACATGGCGCGTCTGCCCAAGGGTTGCCCGTTCAGCCCGCGTTGTGCCGTGGCGCTGCCGAGCTGCAGCCAGGAGATGCCGGCGCTGCAGCCGTGGGCCGGGAGTGGCGTGCTGCGTGCCTGCCTGCGCACCCCCGAAGAAGTGGAAATGGCAATGGGCGCCGCCGAGGATGTCGCTGATGCCTGAGCCGCACGAACCGCTGTTGTCGGTGCGCGACCTGAAGGTGTTTTTTCAGGTCCGCGACGCCAAGGGCTGGCCCTGGACGGCCAGCCGCACGCTCAAGGCCGTCGATGGCATCTCGTTCGACGTAGCGCCGGGCGAGACACTGGGTGTGGTGGGCGAATCGGGCTGCGGCAAGTCGACACTGGCGCGCGCCATCCTGAATCTGATTCCGGCCACCTCCGGCAGCATACGCTGGCAGGGCCGGGAAATGGCGGGTGCCGCGGCGGCTTCATGGCTGGCAGTGCGCCGCGACGTCCAGATGATCTTCCAGGATCCGCTGGCCTCGCTCGACCCGCGCATGACGATCGCGCAAATCATCGCCGAGCCGCTGCGCACGCACCAGAGCGGTCTGTCGCAGGCCGAGACGAGGGAGCGGGTGCGCGACATCATGCAGCGCGTCGGCCTGACGCCGCAGCAGATCAACCGCTACCCGCACGAGTTCTCGGGCGGCCAGTGCCAGCGTATCGGCATCGCGCGAGCGCTGATCCTCGAGCCCAAACTCATCATCTGCGACGAGCCGGTGTCGGCGCTTGACGTGTCGATCCAGGCCCAGATCATCAACCTGCTGCGTGATCTGCAACAGTCCATGGGCCTGGCGCTGATCTTCATCGCACACGACCTGGCCGTGGTCAAGCACATCAGCCACCGCATCCTGGTGATGTATCTGGGCCACGAAATGGAAGTGGCGGAGAAACACGCGCTGTACGCGCGACCGCGCCATCCCTATACCCGTGCCTTGTTGTCCGCCATCCCGATTCCTGACCCGCGCCTGGAGCGGGCCAAGGTAATTCAGCTACTAGAGGGTGACCTGCCGTCGCCGATCAACCCGCCCAGTGGCTGTGTCTTTCGCACGCGGTGCCCGCAGGCCATAGCGCGCTGCGCGGCCCAGGTCCCCGAACTGCGCCAGATCACAGACCAGACGCAGGTCGCCTGCATCCTGGCATGAGGACGCCCTTCGATAGGGGTCAGCACAATCATGTCGGCGCTGCGGCTGGATCCGCTGCGACAGCTCGTGGGCGCGCAATGTTCGGGCACGCTGGTACTGGCCCGGTTGGACCTGCTCGGCGGCGTGCCGGCCTGTACCGATCTGACGACCAAACCATGGGTTCAGGAAGCCGGCGTCGAGGTGCTGAACCAGCCGTTTTTTGCTGCCGGTAACATGGCCACGGCCGGTGGCTGTTTGTCTGCGCCGTATCTTCAGGTGGCGTCCGCCGCCTGGCCGCACACCTCCAGCACACAGCCGCGCAACCATTGGTGCGCCGGGTCGGCTTGAAAGCGTGGGTGCCACAGCAGCGATAGCGTGATCTCCGGCAACGCGACCGGTAGCGCAAAGCTGAACATGCCGCTGCGCAGCGTACCGGTATGGCGCTCGGGAACGCTGGCGATCAGATCCGTGGCGCGGGCCAGCGCCAAGGCACTGGCGAAGCCGCTGACCACGGTGCTGATCTGGCGCTGAAGGGCGAGCGCTGCGAGTGCGTCGTCGATCGGCCCCTTGTCCAGGCCGCGGCGCGAAACCAGCACATGTCGCCCGCGCGCATACCGTGCGGCCGTGATTTTGCCTTCGGCCAGCGCGTGGCCTTCGTGCACGACACCGATGAACCGGTCCCGGAACAGGGCCTGGGCCCGTAGTTCGGGGCCCAGCATTGCGCCGACCACGCCCGTTTCCAGGTCGACGGCGGCCTCGCGCAATGATTTGCTTTCTCGATCCGGCTTTTGCACGAAACACAGGCGCACCCCCGGCGCCTCGTGGCCGATGCGCGTGATCAGGGCCGGCCCGAAATTCTCGACAAACCCATCGCTGGAGCGCAGCGTGAAACTGCGCTCCAGTTGCTCCGGCCGGCACACGTCAACGGGGCGCAGCACGGCCTCGGCTTCCTGCACCAACTGACGGACCCGCTCGCGCAGCTCCAGTGCCCGTGGCGTCGGCACCAGCACCCGGCCGGCCCGCACCAGCAACGGGTCGCCGGTGGTTTCGCGCAACCGGGCGAGGGCACGGCTCATCGCCGACGGGCTCAGGTGCAGGCGCTGTGCCGCGCGTGTGACGTTGCCTTCCGCCAGCAGCACATCCAGCGTGATCAGCAGGTTGAGGTCCGGCGATGACATGGCCGGACGTTAGCAGGATTCGGGCCCGAAATGAAACTGCCCCCACGCTCATTGCGTTCGTTGCATTTCAAGGGGGTGGTCAAACCCTTCGCCACGGTCGGGCGATGCTGACATGGCGTTTCATGCAGGGACTCATTGCGCAGAACGCGCCTTCCGCAAAACGCAATGACTGCCTACGATCCCACTATCAAATCGAAGGAGTTACACCGTGAAGAAAATTTCGGCGTCCATGGCTGCCAACGGCGGTCAGGACATTGCAGCAAACCGGTCCCAGGCGCGGGTCGAACCCGCGACGCAGCAGCTCGCGCCACCGGTACGATGGGCATTGGCCAGTCTTTCGCTGACCCTTTTGTTGTCGTCGCTGGGTACCAGCATTGCCAACGTCGGACTGCCGACGTTGGCGCAGGTATTTCATGCGTCGTTCCAGCAGGTCCAGTGGGTGGTGCTGGCCTACCTGCTGGCCATCACCACACTCATCGTCAGTGTCGGGCGCCTTGGAGACCTGTTCGGCCGGCGCCGACTGATGCTGGGTGGCGTGCTGCTGTTCACCGTGGCTTCGGCGTTGTGTGGTGCTGCGTCCGGCCTGTGGCAACTGATTGCCGCCCGCGCACTTCAAGGGCTGGGTGCGGCCGTCATGATGGCCTTGACCGTGGCCTTTGTCGGCGAGATCGTGCCCAAGGAAAAGGCGGGCAGTGCGATGGGCTTGCTGGGCACGATGTCGGCTGTCGGCACGGCCCTGGGTCCCACGTTGGGTGGGATGCTGATCGCGGCTTGCGGCTGGCAGGCGATGTTCCTGGTCAATCTGCCGCTGGGCCTGTTGGCGCTGTGGCTGATCTGGCGCCACCTGCCGGCGGACCGTTCACGCGATCGGTCTGCCGGCGTGGGTTTCGACCTGGGCGGCACGCTGGTGATGGCGCTGATGTTGGCGGCGTACGCCCTTGCCATGACCAGCGGGCGAGGTGACTTCGGCTTGCGCAATCTGGCGCTGCTGGGGCTGGCTGCGCTGGGCCTGGGTTTGTTTGTTCGCATCGAGAGCCGAACGCCATCGCCGTTGATCCGTCTTGCGCTGTTTCGCGATTCGGTGCTGAGCGCGGGTTTTGCGATGAGTGCGTTGGTGACGACTGTGGTGATGGCGACGCTGGTGGTGGGCCCGTTCTACCTTTCCGGCGCGCTGGGCTTGGATGCCATGCGGGTCGGCCTTGTGATGTCGAGCGGGCCGATCGTTGCCGCCTTGACCGGCGTTCCAGCCGGCCGGTCCGTGGACCGGTTCGGCGCCGACACCATGACGATGGCGGGATTGCTCGGGATGTTGGGGGGTACGCTGTTGCTGGCCTTGCTGCCGATCAGCCTGGGCACCTCAGCTTACGTGGTTCCGCTGGTGTTCACGACGGCTGGCTACGCCGTTTTCCAGGCCGCCAACAATACTGCGGTGATGGCCGACGTAGGTTCCGACCAGCGCGGCGTGGTGTCGGGCCTGCTGAACCTGTCGCGCAACCTCGGGCTGATCACCGGCGCCTCAGTCATGGGTGCGGTGTTTGCGTTCGGGGCGTCGACGACCGGCATGGCTGTGTCCGATCCGCAGGCCGTGGCCGCCGGCATGCGACTGACCTTCGCAGTCGCGGCAGTTCTGATCTTCATGGCCGTCGCCATATCTGGTTTGCACCGTGTATTGGCGCAGCGCACAGCCAGGGGTACAGGGGTCAAGTGTCTCACGTCAGCCGGCTGATCGGGGACGTGGAAGGTCGGGAAAGAAAAGGGCGGATCAACCCGTCGTCACTGCAATATTCTTGAATTCCCCAGTGGCAATCTTCTTCTGCCAGATCGCCGGCCCGGTGATGTGCGCGCTGGTGCCACCCGCATCAACCGCGACCGTCACCGGCATGTCGACCACGTCGAATTCGTAGATCGCCTCCATGCCCAGGTCGGCGAAACCGACCACCTTGGCGGTCTTGATTGCTTTGCTGACCAGGTAGGCGGCACCGCCAACGGCCATCAGATAGGCACTCTTGTGCTTGCGGATCGCCTCGATCGCCTCGGGGCCACGCTCGGATTTGCCGATCATGCTGATCAGACCGGTCTGGGCCAGCATCATCTCGGTGAACTTGTCCATGCGCGTGGCGGTGGTCGGGCCGGCCGGGCCGACGGCTTCGTCGCCGACCGGATCGACCGGGCCGACGTAATAAATCGTGCGGTTGCTGAAATCCACCGGCAACTTCTCGCCCTTGGCCAGCATGTCCTGAATCCGTTTATGCGCGGCGTCGCGGCCGGTCAGCATCTTGCCGCTGAGCAGCAAGGTGTCGCCGGCTTTCCAGCGGGCGATCTCCGCCTTGTCCAGCGTATTGAGGTCGACCTTGCGGCTCTTCTGGTAGTCGGGTGTCCACTGCACGTTGGGCCACAGGTCCAGCGACGGCGGCTCCAGGTAGACCGGGCCGGAGCCATCCATGACGAAATGCGCGTGGCGCGTAGCCGCGCAATTCGGGATCATCGCCACCGGTTTGCCGGCGGCGTGGGTCGGGAACATCTTGATCTTCACGTCCAGCACGGTGGTCAGGCCGCCCAGGCCTTGGGCGCCGATGCCCAGCGCATTGACCTTCTCGTAAAGCTCGATGCGCAGTTCCTCGGTCTTGTTGTTCGGTCCGCGCTGCAGCAACTCGTACATGTCGATGTCGTCCATCAGCGACTGCTTGGCCAGCAGCACTGCGCGTTCGGCCGTGCCGCCGATGCCGATGCCCAGCATGCCCGGCGGGCACCAGCCGGCGCCCATGGTCGGCACGGTCTTGAGCACCCAGTCGACGATCGAATCGGACGGGTTGAGCATGACCATCTTGGACTTGTTCTCCGAGCCACCGCCTTTGGCCGCCACCGTCACGTCGAGCGTGTTGCCGCGCACCAGTTCCAGATGGATCACGGCCGGCGTGTTGTCCTTCGTGTTCTTGCGCTCGAACTGCGGGTCGCCGACAACCGATGCGCGCAACGGGTTGTCCGGATTCAGGTAGGCCTGGCGCACGCCCTCGTTGACCGCGTCGTCCAGCGTGCCGGTGAAACCGTCGAGCCGCACATCCATCCCCATCTTGATGAACACGTTGACGATGCCGGTGTCCTGGCAGATCGGCCGGTGGCCAGTGGCACTCATGCGCGAATTGGTCAGGATCTGCGCGATCGCGTCCTTGGCCGCCGGGCTTT
>JBDTMH010000111.1:0-13763 GCA_039934375.1 Burkholderiaceae bacterium
GCCTGGCTGATCGAGCGCCTGGTGCTGCGCCACCTGGTCAACCAGGAGGGCGCCACGCTGCTGATGGCGACGCTGGGCATTGCCTACTTCCTGGAAGGCCTGGGCCAGAGCATGTTTGGCAGCAACATCTACCCGATAGACATCGGTATGCCCAAGAACCCGGTATTCCTGTTTGACAATGTGTTCCCTGGCGGCCTGCTGGTGAACCAGGAGGACGTGATCGCCGCGGGCATCGCGGCGGCGCTGGTCATTGCGCTGACTGTGTTCTTTCAGAAAACCACCACCGGCCGAGCCCTGCGCGCGGTGGCTGACGACCACCAGGCGGCGCAGTCCATTGGCATTCCGCTGGGCCGTATCTGGGTCATTGTGTGGTGCGTGGCGGGCGCCGTGGCGCTCGTCGCCGGCATGATCTGGGGCTCCAAGCTAGGCGTGCAATTCTCCCTGACGACCCTTGCGCTGCGCGCTCTGCCCGTCGTCATCCTGGGGGGGCTCACCTCAGTGCCCGGCGCCATCATTGGCGGCCTGATCATTGGCGTGGGCGAAAAGGTCTCCGAGGTTTACCTCGGCCCCTATGTGGGCGGCGGCATCGAGATCTGGTTTGCCTATGTGCTCGCCCTGGTGTTCCTGCTGTTCAGGCCGCAAGGGATCTTTGGTGAAAAGATCATTGACCGCGTATGAAATATGCAGTCAACGATCTTTCGTCGCAGACTGACTTTGCGCAGCAAAGTTGAGCGAAGCATGGCGAACACAAAAGATCTGCGCGAAGGCAAGCATCATGTTCTATAGAGAAAACGGCCAGTTCAAAACCAGCTACCGATCGGATCAGCAGATTTTCCCGATTGCGCAGGACCGCATCGCCATCGGCCTGCTGCTGGCCGCGGTCTTTGTTGGCGTACCGCTGTTTGCCAGCGAGTATCTCTATGTCTCCATCCTGATCCCGTTCATCATCATGTCGCTGGCTGCGTTGGGCGTCAACGTGCTGGTGGGTTACTGCGGGCAGATATCGCTGGGCTCGGCGGCATTCATGGCGGTGGGCGCCTACGGTGCCTACAACTTTTATGTACGTATCCCGGGCATGCCGCTGATTCCCACGCTGATTCTGGGCGGCCTGTGTGCCATGTTTTTCGGCATCCTGTTTGGCTTGCCGAGCTTGCGCGTCAAAGGGCTGTATCTTGCGGTCGCGACGCTCGCCGCACAGTTCTTCAGCGATTGGATGTTCCTGCGTATTCAGTGGCTGACCAACGACTCGCCTTCGGGCTCGGTATCCGTCAACAACCTCAAGGTGCTGGGTCTGGCGCTGGATTCACCGGTTTCGCGTTATCTGTTCTGCCTCTCGCTGCTGGCGGTGATGGCCCTGCTGGTGAAGAACCTGGTGCGCGGTGCGATTGGCCGCGAATGGATGGCGATTCGCGACATGGACGTGGCGGCGGCCGTGATCGGCATACGCCCCATGTACGCCAAACTCAGCGCTTTTGCCGTCAGTTCCTTCATCATCGGTGTTGCCGGTGCGTTGTGGGCCTTCATCCACCTGGGATCCTGGGAGCCCGCGGCGTTCTCGGTCGAGTTGTCGTTCCGACTGCTGTTCATGGTGATCATTGGCGGCATGGGCTCCATCATGGGCAGCTTCTTTGGCGCCGGATTCATCATCATCCTGCCGATTGCACTGAGCCGCTTGCTGCCTGCTGTGGGCGGTCTGGTGGGCATCGAGTTGTCCACGGCGGCGGTCGCGCATGTCGAACTCATGACCTTTGGCGGGCTGATCGTCTGGTTTCTTATCGTCGAGCCCCATGGCCTGGCAAGGTTGTGGAGCATCGGCAAACAGAAGTTGCGGCTGTGGCCTTTTCCGCACTGATGTTCAGTGCTGTCCAGTGCCAAGCCGCGGATCAGCGCCGCAGACAGGACAGGATTGAAGCCAGGAGCTGATGAGAGTTTTGTGTGTGTTAGTTCAATGAAGGAGATGATGTGATGACTTTGCGAAACCTTGTAATTTCGGCGACGGTGGCCTGTGCCGGCATATCGAGCGCGCTGTTCGCGCCGCCAGCCATGTCCCAGGCCAAGGAGCAGTTTTTCCCGCTGCTGTCCTACCGCACCGGCCCCTATGCGCCCAACGGCACGCCCTGGGCCAACGGAAAGCAGGACTACCTGAAAATGGTCAATGCGCGCGACGGCGGCGTCAATGGCGTCAAGCTCACGTTCGAGGAATGTGAAACCGGCTACGCCACCGACCGCGGTGTCGAGTGTTACGAACGTCTCAAGGTTCGCCCCGGTGCGGCCTTGATCGACCCGCAATCCACCGGCATCACCTTTGCCCTGACCGAAAAGGCTCCGGTCGACAAGATTCCGCTGCTCACCGTGGGTTATGGCCTATCGATGTCTGCGGACGGCATGGCCTTCAAGTGGAATTTTGAAATGATGGGCAGCTACTGGACTGGCGCCGACATTCTGATCCAGCACATCGGCAAGTCGCTCGGCGGCATGGACAAGCTCAAGGGCAAGAAGATCGCGCTGGTGTACCACGACAGCCCGTTCGGCAAGGAGCCGATCCCGCTGCTGGAAGAGCGGGCCAAGATGCACGGCTTCGAACTCCAGTTGTTGCCTGTGACCGCGCCTGGCATCGAGCAAAAAGCCACCTGGCTGCAGGTGCGCCAGAGCCGTCCCGACTACGTGCTGCTGTGGGGTTGGGGTGTGATGAACTCCACCGCGCTCAAGGAAGCCCAGGCCACTGGTTATCCGCGCGACAAGATGTACGGCGTCTGGTGGGCGGGCGCGGAACCGGACGTGCGTGACGTCGGCATGGGTGCCAAGGGTTACAACGCGCTGGCATTGAACGGTTCGGGCAAGGACCTCAAGGTCAACCAGGACATCATGAAATTCGTGCACAGCAAGGGTCAGGGAACAGGCCCCCAAGATGAAGTCGGCTCAGTGCTCTACACCCGCGGCGCGATGATCCAGATGTTGGGCGTCGAGGCCGTACGCCGTGCGCAGGAGCGTTTTGGCAAGGGCAAGGTCATGACTGGCGAGCAGGTGCGCTGGGGCCTGGAAAACCTGAATCTGGATCAGAAGAAACTCGATGCATTGGGTTTTGGCCAAGTGATGCGCCCGCTGTCCACGAGTTGTGCCGACCACATGGGTGCCAGCTGGGCACGCATCCAGACCTGGGATGGCAGCAAATGGAACATGGGCACCGACTGGTACCAGGCCGACGAGCAGATCCTCAAGCCGATGGTGAAGTCCGCGGCCGACAAGTACCTGGCCGACAAGAAAATAACGCGCCGCACGCCGGCCGACTGCCAGTCCTGAAGGCGAGGCAGGCTTTTCGCAGATCCGGTCGTTTGCGCCTGGCAAACGTCGGGCTGCGGTTGCCTGCCGGAGCGCGGCTCTTGCGAGCCGCCAGTTGAAAGCGCGGTGCCCTGCGCTTTCAACTGGATTCAACGGATACCCCCGAATCATCATGAGTGACTCAAAAATCGTTCTCAACGTCAATGGCATCGAGGTCATCTACAACCACGTGATCCTGGTGCTCAAGGGCGTCTCGCTGCAGGTGCCGGAGCAGAGCATCGTCGCGATTCTGGGCGGCAACGGTGCCGGCAAGACAACGACGTTGCGCGCCGTGTCCAACCTGCTCAAGGGTGAGCGCGGCGAGGTCACCAAGGGCTCGATCGAGTTGCGCGGTGAACGCATCGAAAACCTCAGCCCTGCCGACCTGGTGAATCGCGGTGTCGTGCAGGTCATGGAAGGGCGCCACTGTTTTGCCCACCTGACGATCGAGGAAAACCTGTTGACCGGCTCCTACACCCGCAAGGACAAGGCCGAGATCGCACGCAACCTGGACAAGGTCTACAGCTATTTCCCGCGTCTGAAAACTCGCCGCACCTCGCAGGCCGCGTATACCTCGGGCGGCGAGCAGCAGATGTGTGCCATTGGCCGGGCGATGATGGCCAACCCGAGCATGGTGCTGCTGGACGAGCCGTCGATGGGGCTGGCGCCGCAGCTGGTGGAGGAGGTCTTCAACATCGTGCGTGACCTCAACACCAAGGAGAAGGTGACCTTCCTGCTGGCCGAGCAGAACACCAATATGGCGCTGAAGTTCGCCGACTACGGCTACATCATGGAAAGCGGCCGGGTCGTCATGGACGGCCAGGCCAAGGACCTGCGCGACAACGAGGACGTCAAGGAGTTCTACCTGGGCATGGGCGGGGCCGAGCGCAAGTCGTTCAAGGACGTCAAGAGTTACAAGCGGCGAAAGCGCTGGCTGGCCTGAGCCGACTGTGTCTGCCGTGTTGGCACGACGCGTCTTCAGCCACGAATGCCGACAGCGCCTCCAGTTCCCGAACCTGCCCCGCCCCATCTTGAAAAGTCCGATCCCATGAATGCAAGCTACGACGCCCTGGAAACCCGCGATCCCGCCGTGCGCGAAGCGGCCTTGCTGGCCGCCTTGCCTGGCCATATTGCGCATGCGCAGACCCACAGTCCGGCTTTTGCCGAAATCTTGTCTGGCGTGGACGCGCAGGCCGTGACCAGCCGCGCGGTGTTGGCGTCCTTGCCGGTGACACGCAAGCACGAACTGCTCGAGCGCCAGCAGGCGCAACGCGCGCGTAGCGCGTTCGGCGGATTCGCCGCGGTGGGCTTTGGCGCCGCGATGCCGCGTGTGTATGCCAGCCCGGGGCCGATTTACGAGCCCGAAGGCACGGCGCGCGACTACTGGCGGCTGGCCCGCGCGATCCATGCGGCCGGGTTCCGTCCCGGCGAGCTGATCCACAACAGTTTCAGCTACCACTTCGTTCCCGCCGGTTCGATGATGGAAACTGGCGCCCATGCGCTGGGCTGTACGGTATTCCCTGCTGGCACCGGCCAGACCGAGCAGCAGGTGCAGGCGATGGCCGAACTGCGCCCGGCCGGTTACATCGGCACGCCGAGTTTTCTCAAGATCATCGTCGAGAAGGCCGCTGCCATGGGCGTGGCCTTGCCCAGTGTGACCAAGGCGCTGTTCGGTGCCGAGGCCTTTCCGCCCAGCCTGCGCGACTGGTTTCTCGCGCGCGGCATCGACGGCTACCAGTGCTTTGCGACTGCCGACCTGGGTCTGATTGCCTACGAGACGCCATCGCGTGAAGGCCTGGTGCTGGACGAGTCGGTCATCGTCGAGATCGTGCGTCCAGGAACGGGCGACCCGATCCCGGACGGTGAGGTCGGCGAACTGGTGGTCACCACATTGAACCCGACCTATCCGCTGATCCGCTTCGGTACTGGTGACCTGAGCGCCATGCTGCCGGGCCAGTGTCCGTCCGGGCGCACCAACCGCCGCATCAAGGGCTGGATGGGCCGCGCCGACCAGACCACCAAGGTGCGCGGCATGTTCGTGCATCCGGGGCAAGTGCATGCCATCACCCGGCGTTTCCCCGAGGTGGTCAAAGCCCGGCTGGTGGTCAGCGGCGAGATGGCCAACGACGCAATGACCTTGCAGGTAGAGACCTATTGCACCGGGCCGGACAGCCTGATCGAGAAACTCGGCCTGGCGATGCGCGAGGTGACCAAGCTGCGCGGTGACGTGGAACTGGTGTTGCCGGGCAGTTTGCCCAATGACGGCAAAGTGATCGAGGACGCGCGCAGCTACAAGTGATTGTGCGCGGCGCTTGCGTTGTGTCGAAGCCGACTCACACCCCCCAGACGATCTCCTTGCCGGCCTGGTGGCAGCGCTGGAGCATGTCGATGAAGGGTACGGCGCGCTGACGCAGCGTGACCCGGTCGGCGGCAGGGATATCGTTGCCGGGGTCGGCGTCGGGATTTTTGTTGGTCGGGGCTTCGGCCCTTGCAATCTCGGTCTCGATCGCCGCGATAGCGGCCGGCATCTGTTCGGGCAGAATGATGCCCTTGGCGGCGGGCTCCTTGCCGATGATCTTCAGGATGCGCTCGCCATTGGCCTGAAGCAGGATCAGGTCGCCAGCGGCCTTGGATTTGAATATGTACAGCATGGTGGCAGCCGATGAAGGCCGATAGTGGATAAGGCCCGCACGGGTGGCGGGCCACGGCTCAAGCGTACATGTATTTGCGCGTGAACGGATACGGCGATTGTGCGCCCCGCGGATCGTTGAACCTGATGTCCTCGGCGGGCCGGGCTGCCAGCATCTGGTGCAGCGCCAGCCAGCCGCGCTCGAAACTCATCGCGCTGCCCGCCAGGTACAGCCGGTAGGCGCGCAATACCCGCTCGGCGTGGGTCTGCGAGCTGCCATTGGAGCGCAGCGCGACCAGCGCGGCATCCAGTTGCGATTCCAGCGCGTCGGACCAGGCCCATAAGGTGCGGCCGTAATGCGGCCGCAGGTTCTCGGTGTCGAGCATTTCCAGCCCGGCCGCGGCGCCCTCACGCAGCAGATGGCTCACGTGCAGCAACTCACCTCCCGGGAAAATGTATTTCTCGATGAAGTCGCCAATGCCGGCACCCAATTGCCCTAACTGCGGACTGGAGGCGGTGATCCCGTGATTCAGCACCAGGCCGCCCGGCACCAGCAAGTTGTGGATCTTGTTGAAATAGGCCCCCAGGTT
This sequence comes from Burkholderiaceae bacterium, assembly GCA_039934375.1. Classification (GTDB taxonomy): domain Bacteria; phylum Pseudomonadota; class Gammaproteobacteria; order Burkholderiales; family Burkholderiaceae_C; genus CAISIP01. The sequence goes on from JBDTMH010000111.1 coordinate 6,538, forward strand.
GGCTTGGCCGACATGCTCGATCATGCCGACCGACGCGATCTTGTCGTAGCGGGGCGTGAGTGGCAGGTCGCGGTAGTCGCACAGCAGCACCCGCACGCGCGACGCCAGGCCCTTTTCGGCAATCAGCCGCGTCACGTGTGCATGCTGGTTCCTGGACAGCGTGATGCCAGTGGCATCGACGCCATAGTGCTCGGCCGCCCACATCAGCAAGGCGCCCCAGCCCGAGCCTACGTCCAGGAAAGACTCGCCCGGTTGCAGCATCAGCTTGCGGCAGATGTGGTCGAGCTTGGCCTCCTGCGCCTGGGCCAGTGTCATCGTATGGTCGGCAAAGTAGGCGCAGGAATAAACCCGTTTTGGATCCAGCCACAAGGCATAGAAGTCGTCGCTGACGTCGTAGTGGAACTGGATCTGCGAGGCATCGCGCTCGATCGAGTGGACCGCGGCCGAGCGGGTGCGGCGCCAGATGCGCTGCAATACGCTGCTGTTTTCCGGTACCGGGGACCCCGGCAGCAGCCGGGCCGCGATGTTCATCACGTCGCGCATCGCGCCCTCGATGCGGATACGGTCCTCGACGAAACCTTCGGCAATCTTGCCAATCTGGCCCGCCGCCAGCAGGGCCACGGCCGGCCAGCGCAAGAACTCCAAGGTGACGTTGGCCGGGTCAGGCCCGACCACCTGCCCTCCGGGTAAACGCAGGGACAAGGGGATGTTCAACCGTGCGAGTTGCGACTCGGCGCTTCGGATCAACTGTTCCATGCGGCCAAATTCTGCCAGCGTGGCGCAATTCGTCAATCGATCCAATGTGAGACCCTGATGTCAGCCGGGGAGAAGGCTCGTTGTCGGCCAGGGAAACGGCTGGTTGTCGGCCTCTTGACAGTATTTTGTTTAGGCGTAAACTATTTTTCTATGAATATCCTGTGCATCGGTGGCGGTCCGGCGGGGCTGTATTTTGGTCTGTTGATGAAACAGCAGGATCCGGCCCATCGCGTGGTGGTGGTCGAACGCAACCGACCGTTCGACACCTTCGGCTGGGGCGTGGTGCTGTCGGATCAGACGCTGGACAATCTGCACCGGGCCGACCCGCCCAGCGGTCAGCTGATCGGCGATGCACTGAACCACTGGGACGACATCGAGGTGTTCTTTCGCGGGCGCAGCGTGCGCTCGGGCGGGCATGGTTTTTGTGGCATTGGCCGCAAGCACCTGCTCAACATCCTGCAGAAGCGCTGCTTGCAGGTCGGCGTCGAACTGGTGTTCGAGCGCGACGTGGCCGACGACCAGGCACTGGCGATCGAATACCGGGCCGACCTGGTGATTGCCTGTGACGGCCTGAACAGTCGCATCCGTACCCGCTACGCCGACGTGTTCCAGCCCGATATCGACACCCGGATGTGCCGCTTCGTCTGGCTGGGCACGCACAAGACCTTCGACGCCTTCACGTTCGCCTTCGAGCAGACCGAACATGGCTGGTTTCAGGCCCACGCCTACAAGTTCGACGACCAGACCTCGACCTTCATCGTCGAGACGCCGCAGGCGGTCTGGGAGGCCCATGGCCTGCAGGACATGGAGTCGGCCGACGCGATCGCCTTCTGCGAGCGGCTGTTCGCGAAGTACCTCGATGGCCATGCACTGATCAACAATGCCACCCATCTGCGCGGGTCGGCCAACTGGATCCGTTTTCCGCGCGTGATGTGCAAGACCTGGGTCCACCATGTGGAGCTGCCGTACGGCCGGGTGCCGATCGTGCTGATGGGCGACGCTGCGCACACCGCGCATTTCTCGATCGGCAGCGGAACCAAGCTGGCGCTGGAGGACGCGATCGACCTGGCCGACACCTTCGCCCAGGCCGGCGCGTCGCCCGACATGGACGTCGTACTGCAGCAGTACGAAGACCGGCGCAGTGTCGAGGTGCTCAAGATCCAGAACGCCGCGCGCAATTCGACCGAGTGGTTCGAGAACGTGACACGCTACATCGGCATGCCGATCGAGCAGTTCGCCTATTCGCTGTTGACACGTTCGCAGCGCATCAGCCACGAGAACCTGCGCCTGCGCGATGCACACTGGCTGGACGGATTCGAGGCCTGGATGGCCCGGCATCTGCCGCGGCCGGATGGCAGCGATTCGCCGCAAGCGCCGGCCCAGGTGCGCACCGACGCTGCCGCTGAGACACCCGCCTTGCCGCCGATGCTGCTGCCGCTGCAGGTGCGCGGCGCGCGGCTGAAGAACCGGGTTGTGGTCTCGCCGATGGCCACCTACAGCGCGGTCGACGGCGTGGTGCAGGATTTTCACCTGGTGCATCTGGGGGCCCGGGCGCTGGGTGGCGCCGCACTGGTGATGGTCGAAATGACCAGCCCCACACCCGAGGGGCGCATCACGCCGGGCTGCACCGGGCTGTGGAACGACGAACAGCAGGCAGGCCTGCGCCGCATCGTCGACTTCGTGCATGGCCAGAGCTCGGCGCTGATCGGCCTGCAACTCGGCCACAGCGGGCCCAAGGGGTCGACCCAGGTGGGTTGGGAGCAGCCCGACGAGCCACTGCCCGAAGCTGACCCGAGCGCCAATTGGCCGCTGCTGGCGGCCAGCAGCGTGGCCTATGGCCCGCACAACCAGACACCGGCAGCCATGACCCGTGCCGACATGGACCAGATGCGCGATGCCTTTGTGGCGTCGACCCAGCGAGCGCAGGCAGCCGGATTCGACTGGCTGGAGCTGCATTGCGCGCACGGCTACCTGCTGGCAAGTTTCATCAGCCCACTGACCAACCAGCGCGACGACGACTATGGCGGCCAGGGCCACGCGGGCCTGGAGAATCGCTGCCGTTTCCCGCTTGAGGTGTTTGGCGCCATGCGCGCGGTCTGGCCGCAGGACAAACCCATGAGCGTGCGAATCTCCGCCCATGACTGGGTTGCGAATGGCAATGACGCCGACGATGCGGTGCAGATCGCGCGCCTGTTCAAGCAGGCCGGGTGCGACCTGATCGACGTCTCGTCGGGCCAGACCACCCGTGACGCGCGCCCGGTGTACGGACGCATGTACCAGACGCCGTTCGCCGACCGGATCCGCAATGAAGCCGGTATCCGCACGATAGCCGTCGGCGCGATCACGCAGGCCGATCAGGTCAACAGCATCATTGCCGCCGGGCGTGCCGACCTGTGCGCGATCGCGCGGCCGCATCTGGCCGATCCGGCCTGGACCTTGCACGAAACCGCAGCGCTGCAGTCGCCGCAGGTGCAATGGCCGCGTCCGTACTGGAGTGGCCGCGACCAGATGTACCGCGAAAGCGGCAAGCTGCAGCAATCCGGCGGCGTCGGCACGGCAGTGGCCGCCGCCGACGCAGCGGCGAAGGCGCAGGGTTTCTGAGCGTGGACAAGGAAGCGCGACTGGCCGGTACCACGGCCGCCGAACACCCCCAGGCGCTGCGGCTGTGGCTGCGATTGCTGACCTGCACGCAGCTGATCGAGACCCGGATCCGTGGCGCACTGCGCGACGGTTTCGAGATGACGCTGCCGCGCTTTGACCTGATGGCGCAGCTCGAGCGTGCGCCTGACGGACTGAAGATGAACGAGTTGTCGCGCCGCATGATGGTCACCGGCGGCAACGTTACCGGTATCACCGACCAGCTGGTGCAGGAAGACCTGGTAGAGCGGGTCCAGGTGCCGGGCGACAGGCGCGCCTACCGCGTGCGCCTGACGCCCAAGGGCCGGGCCCAGTTCGCCGCCATGGCCCATGCACACGAGGCCTGGGTGGTCGATGCCTTCGGCGCTTTGACCGAGCGCGAACAGGACACCCTGCACCGACTGCTCGGCAAGGTCAAGCAACACAGCCAATCCCGCAACAAGGACATCCCATGAAACACTACATCGGCGCCGACAACCCCATGCGCGGCCGCTTCGAAGCCACCGCTGCGTACCAGGCGCGCCATTTTGCCTGGTCATTCGCCGACGGTGTCGGCACCATCATGCTCAGTCGCCCCGAGCGCAAGAACCCGCTGACCTTCGACTCCTATGCCGAGCTCGGCCAGTTGTTCGACCAGCTGCGCCGCAGTGTCGACGTGAAGGCCGTTGTGGTCGCCGGTTCCGGTGGCAACTTCTGTTCGGGCGGTGACGTGCACGAGATCATCGGTCCGCTCACGAAGATGTCGATGCCCGAGCTGCTCGAATTCACCCGCATGACCGGTGACCTGGTCAAGACCATGCGTAACTGCCCGCAGCCGGTGATCGGTGCGATCGACGGCATCTGTGCCGGTGCCGGCGCGATGATGGCGCTGGCCTGCGATATCCGCTACGGCACGGCCGCCGCCCGGACCGCCTTCCTGTTCACCCGGGTCGGGCTGGCCGGCGCCGACATGGGCGCCTGTGCCTTGTTGCCGCGGGTGATCGGCCAGGGCAGGGCCAGCGAGCTGCTGTTCAGCGGACGCGCGATGACGGCGCAGGAAGGCCTGGCCTGGGGATTTTTCAACGCGCTGGTCGAGCCAGCCGAGTTGCTGGCACACGCGCAGGCGTTCGCTGCCGAACTGGCGGCAGGCCCCACCTTTGCGCACAGCATGACCAAGACCATGTTGCAGCAGGAGTGGGCGATGACGATCGAGCAGGCGGTTGAGGCCGAGGCCCAGGCCCAGGCGATCTGCATGCAGACGCAGGACTTCACGCGTGCCTACGAGGCGTTCGCCGCCAAGGCCCGACCGGTGTTCAAGGGGAACTGAGCCATGCCGGCAACGACGGTGCAGTTCGAGCTGCCATTCTTCTCGGCCCGGCACCAGGAACTGGCGCGCCGGCTGGTGGCCTGGGCGCCGACCCAGCAGGTCGACGAGACGGACGACCGTGCCGCTTGTCGGCACTGGGTGCGCCTGCTTGGCGATGCCGGCTGGCTGCGTTATTGTGTGCCGCAGGCTTTTGGCGGCGCGCTGGACAAGCTCGATTCGCGCGCGCTGGTGATCTTGCGCGAAACCCTGGCCTTTCATTCGCCGCTGGCGGACTTCGCGTTTGCAATGCAGGGCCTGGGCAGTGGCGCCATCACGCTGGCCGGTACAGCGCAGCAGCAGGCCCACTACCTGCCGGCAGTGGCCAGCGGCACGAAGATCGCTGCGTTCGCGCTCAGTGAACCCGAGGCCGGCTCCGACGTCGGCGCGATGGCGACCACGGCGCGGGACGACGGCGCAGACATCGTGCTCGACGGCGTCAAGACCTGGATCAGCAATGGCGGAATCGCCGACTACTACTGCGTGTTTGCCAAAACCGACATGGCCAAGGGCACGCGCGGCATCACTGCGTTCGTCGTTGACGCCGACCGTCCGGGGCTGGACGACTCCGAGCATTTGCACGTGATGGCGCCGCATCCGCTGGCCACGATCCGCTTCAACGGCTGCCGCGTTCCAGCCAGCGCACAACTGGGCGAACGCGACGCGGGCTTCAAGCTGGCAATGCAGACGCTGGACATCTTCCGCGCGTCGGTGGCCGGTGCTGCGCTGGGTATGGCGCGGCGCGCCCTGCACGAGGCGCTGCACCATGCACGCAGCCGCAAGATGTTCGGTCAGCACCTCGGCGATTTCCAGCTGACGCAGGCCAAACTGGGCGACATGGCGGCGCTGGTCGATGCGGCAGCCTTGCTGACCTACCGCGCCGCCTGGCAACGCGATTGTGTCGGCACCGCCACGCAGCCACAGGCGCAGGCCTATGCCGCGCAGGCTGCGATGGCCAAGATGGCGGCCACCGAGAACGCGCAGAAGGTCATCGACATGGCCTTGCAGATGTTTGGTGGCCTGGGCGTGTTGGTAGGCAACAAGGTCGAGAGCCTGTACCGTGACATTCGTGCACTGCGCATCTACGAAGGTGCGACCGAGGTGCAGCAGCTGATCATCGGCAAATCGATATTGAAAGGGGCAGCATCATGACTTCCGCGCAGACGGATCGTTTTGTCCATGAGCGACTGCCGGCGGCCGCGCAGATGCCGCAATTGCGCTTCGACGCGCCCGAGCTGCTTTTTCCGGAGCAGCTCAACCTGGTCGAGGAATTGCTGGACAAGGCACCGGCCAAGGGCTTCGGTGACCGGGCGATGTTGCGCTCGGATACGCGCACGCTCAGTTACGCACAGGCACGCGAACAGGTCGACCGGATCTGTCAGGTGCTGGTGCAGGACCTGGGCCTGGAGCCGGGCAACCGGGTGCTGCTGCGCGGTGGCAACTCGGTGGCGATGGCGCTGGCCATGCTGGCCGTCATGAAAGCCGGGCTGGTGGCCGTGGCGACGATGCCGCTGCTGCGCGCCAAGGAGCTGGGCGACATCATCGCCAAGGCGCAGCCGGCTGCCGCCTTGTGCGATGCCGGCCTGTTGCAGGAGCTGGTATCGGCCCAGGCACAACATCCGGTGCTGGCGAGCATCGTCAGCTTCAATGCGATCGACGCAGCGGACCTGCCCGATTCCCTGGAGGCGCGCTGCGCAAAAAAGACGGGAATCGTCGAGGCCTGCCCGACAGCCGCCACCGACATCGCGCTGCTGGCCTTTACCTCCGGCACCACCGGCAAGCCCAAGGCAGCGGTGCATACCCACCGCGATGTGCTGGCCGCCTGCGAGGCCTGGCCGCGCCATGTGCTGCGCGCGCGCCGCGACGACATTGTCATGGGCTCGCCGCCACTGGCCTTCACGTTCGGCCTGGGCGGCATGCTGGTATTTCCGATGTGGGCCGGTGCCTCGGTGTATTTCCCCTCCATCGGATATACGCCCGAGGCCATGGCCCGCCTGATGTATGACGCCGGCGCAACGATCTGCTATACCGCACCGACCTTCTATCGCCAGATGGCGCCGCATCTGCAGGCGCTGGCGGCCCGGCGCGGCAAATCGCCGCTGCGCATCTGCGTCAGCGCCGGCGAGGCGTTGCCGGATGCCACACGGCAATTGTGGAAGCAGGCCAGCGGAATCGAGATCCTGGACGGGATCGGTGCCACCGAGATGTTCCATATCTTCGTGTCCTCGGCGCCGGACCAGGTGCGTCAAGGTGCGATCGGCAAGGTGGTGCCGGGGTATACCGCCAAGGTGGTGGATGACAACGGCATCGAAGTACCGCTGGGCACGGTCGGCAAGCTGGCGGTGATCGGGCCGACCGGCTGCAAATACCTGGACGACGCGCGCCAGGCCCAGTACGTGCGGGACGGCTGGAACTATCCGGGCGATGCGTTCCTGCAGGACGCAGACGGCTATTTCTTCTACCAGGCGCGTACCGACGACATGATCATCAC
>JBDTMH010000112.1:0-13659 GCA_039934375.1 Burkholderiaceae bacterium
CGAATTCACTCCACCGATCTGGGTGGCAACTATCTGCCATTACTTGGCTCTCGCGCGATCACGCCGGAGGCATGGCTTCACACTGCCAATTCAATGCAGTTCTTGGCCCCTACTGCCCGGTTCCGGCGCTGCAACGATGCCCGCCTCGACCGCCTTCAAGGCAATGAGGCGGTCCAGGCTTTCGTCGTCCAGTTTCTGCACCTCGGTGATGGTGACTTCATTGCGCTCGATCAGCAACCGGTTTAACTTGGCCCGGAGCGTGATGGCCTGGACCATGGCACCTGCGTTGTCCTTGCCCTTGGCCACGCTAAACGCCTCTTGCGCCTCTGCCATCGCATGTTCCAAGTCATATTGCAATTTCGCCACGGCAGGCGCACGAAGCTGCTCAACCCTTAGCCTGACCTTAGCGTCCGACATCAACTTGCTGGGCTGACGTTGACGCTGGCCGGCTTCATGGGGCAATTGTCGTCACATTTTCCACTCAGCGTAACCCCGGCGTAACCCCAGGTCGGTATTGCCTCAATATAGATAGCAAAGAATGGCGTAGTTACTGGCCTGCCCGGAGGGGATCGAACCCCCGACCCTCAGCTTAGAAGGCTGATGCTCTATCCAACTGAGCTACGGGCAGTGGGCACGAGGAGCAAAGTCAAGAAGAAGATGCAAAGAAGAAGATGGTCGGGGCGAAAGAATTCGAACTTTCGACCCTCTGGTCCCAAACCCTCGGCATGGTATCAGGTTTATTTTGAATCAACGATTTACGGACGCCCACTTTCGAGCGCCCGATGAGCAGCAACTGGCTCGCCGCCTGGCCTGAAGGCGCTGGACGGGGTGGGCAAGAAGTTCGACTTGGCGCGCGACCACATCCGCCAGATCGGGGCCAAGCCACTGCCCAAGCTGAAGCCCCTGAACGGCGCCGACTAGCTGCGCTGCTTCATCGACAGCCTGTAGGCGCTGCCGGCCGGTAGGTCAGGCCGCGGCCTGCGTCACGGCCGTGGCGATCTGGACATCCTGCACCGCCAGACCGGTGGAATCGAACACCGTGATCTGGTCGGCCCCAGTGCGCGGCGGGCGTCGTCCGAGGATCAGGCTTCCGATCTCGTCGATACCGGATTCGGTGATCGTCCCCGCCTCCAGCGCCTTGTGCACCTCTCCACGCAAGCGGCACTGTGCGATGCTGTCGACGACGATGCGCGATGCGCGCATGAGAATGCCTGTGTCGAGCTCTTGCTTGTGCGGTGTATCGGACCCGAACGCGCTGATGTGGGTGCCCGGCCGGATGTCTTCGGCGCGCAGCAGCGGCACGGTCGACGGTGTCGTGGTCACGATGAACTGGCAACGCGCCGCGACGGCGGCGGGGTCGTCGGTCGTCTCAACGTCGAACCCGATCGCCATCATGTCGCGCCGGTAGGCATCGAGCCGCTGTGGCGTACGGCCATAGGCGACCAGCTTGCGGCAGGCGACGATCGGCATCAGGTAGCGGAGTTGCAGCCGTGCCTGCGCGCCGGTGCCCAGCACGCCGATCCGTTCCACCCGACTCGGAGCAAGGACCTTCGCGGCAACCGCGCCCGCGACAGCTGTGCGCACATCCGTCAGCAGTCCCTCGTCCAGCAACACTGTTTCGAGAACGCCGGTCTCCTGGCTGAACACCAGCATCAGTCCGTTGCTCGACGCCAGGCCGAGGTCCGGATTGCCGTAGAAGCCCGACGCGACCTTTACCACGTAGTAGCGGCCACCCGTGATGCAGCCGTACTTGATGTGCACCTCACCCTTGTCCAGCATCAGTTCGCCGACCGGTGGAATGTTGCATCTGCCCTCGGAGTAGGCGGCGAATCCTGCTTCCATCAACGGCACCAGATCGAGCCCGGCGAGCGCGCGTTCGATCGCGTCTCGCGCCAGTACTCGCGTCATGACAGCAGGCCCTTGCTCGTCGCCAGCGGCGTCTCGCGAATGTACGGCCGGATCCGGGTCTCGGCCGCAGCGACCTCATGGACAAAGTCAATCATGCACTGAGTTCTGCACACAACTGGTCGATCCGACTCAACCCTTCCTTGAGGTAGTCGTGCGGCAGGCCGAAGCTGACCCGCACATGCCGGTCGAAGCCGAACTGGTCGCCCGGCACGATAAATACGCTCTTCTCGTTGCGCAGCCGCGTGACCAGCGCGGTCGAATTGATGTCCAGGTCATAGCGCAGGAAAGCGATCGCCGCGGCTTGTGAAGGAAACACCTGAAACACATTGCCGTGCTCGGCCGCCCATTGCTGGAGCACCGGATAGCCGTCGCGAATCAGGCGCCGCGTACGTGCCAGGATTTTCGGCCGCACCTGCTCGGACAGCGCAAGCGTCGTGAGCTTGTCGGACAGCATGGTGTTGGTGATCGTGAGGTAATCGTGGCGGGCCCACATGGCGTCCAGCGTGTCGGCCGGGCCAACCGCCCAACCGGTGCGCAGCCCTGGCAGGCCATAGGCCTTGCTCATGCTGCCGACGGCAATCACCTTGTCGTAGCGGCCATGAAAGCTCGGTGTCTGGATGTCGGTCTCGCGTTCCGCGCCGGCATAAACTTCGTCGGCCAGGATCCAGGCACCGGACTGTTCCGCGACGGCGACGATCGCGTCCATCTCGGCCGGCGTGAGGATCCGGCCGGTCGGGTTGTTCGGGTTGCACACCGCGATCAGCCGCGTGCTGGCGCTGACGACGCGCCGGAGTTCATCGAGATCCGGAGCCCAGCCCCGCTCCTCGACCAAGTTGAAGTCCTTCACGGTGACGCCGCGGTTCTTCGCGACGCCCCACGCCTGCAGATAGTTGGGGCGCATGATCACCGCCTCGTCTCCGGGCTCGAGCAGCGTGCTGATGGTCAGGAAGTTGGCTTCTGCCGCCCCTGTGGTCACCAGCACGTTGTCTTCGGTCGCGCCCGGATAGAAAGCGGCGATGTTGCGCCGCAGCGCGATCGTGCCGTTGGCCTGAGGGTAGTTGATCTCGACATCGGCGAGCTCGTCGACAGTGCGCCCATCAAGGGCCATCAGTTCGCCGAGCTTGAGCGGATGAACACCGCTTTCGGAGAGGTTGATCTCCACCAAGTTCTCCCATTTTCCCATCATGCGTTCCAGCAGGAAGGGCTCGAATTTCGTCATCAGATATCTCCTTGAGTCAGATACGTAAAAGTGGGGATCAACCGGCGCCCAGTTCCGCCCGCATCGCGCCCGAGATGCCCGCCAGGCCGTGTCGCAACTGGGCCTCGGTCGGCCAGTCGAAGCCGACGCGGATGAATTGCTCCGGCATGTCGAACCAGTGGCCCGCGCCGACGTAGGTGCCGTGGTCCGCAAGAAGACGGCGGTGGAACCGCGCCATGTCCCGGCCGACCAGCCCGCGAAGATGCGGAAGGCACACGACGCCCCCTGCAGGCTCAACCCACTCGGCCAGGGGCTCGGCCGCGATCCATTCGCGCATGATCGCAAGGCGGCGGCCGATGCGCGCGCGCGTCTCGGCCAGCAACTGCTCGCGCCTGGCCAACACATGCGCAGCAACCGCTTCGTCGATCACGCTGCCGCAGATGCCGATCTGTTCCTTGGCAGCCAAGAACGACTCGTACAACGCGGCGTCTCGCGTGATCACCCAACCTACCCGGATACCCGGCACGCCGTAGGCCTTCGACATCGACGACACGCTTATCGCGCACGGGCCGAGGCTCGCGGCGGTCGGCAGCGGCGTATCGTAGGTCATGTCGCGATAGGTCTCGTCGACCAACAGGCGACACCCGTGGCGCTCGGCCAGCGCCACCAGCCGGTGCAAGTCGGACGCGGACATGCAGATTCCGGTCGGGTTGTGCGGGCAGGTGACGCTGATCAGCCGGGTGTTCGGTCTTATCGCTGCGGCCACCGCGTCGACGTCGAGCCGGAATGCGCTGGAAAACGCCAGGTCAACGAAGCTGATGGCACAGCCGATGGCCAGGGGTGTGGCGATGTTGTTCGCGTAGTTCGGCCGTATTACGACGAGATGGTCATCGCGTTCGAGCAGCGCCGTCGCCACGATGAACAGCGCACCGGCCGCGCCGGCGGTGACCAGCACCTCGTCGGGCCCGACAGCGCCAGCCTGCGCGATCAGTTCGCGCAGGCTGGTGTCACCGCGATGGCTGCCATAGAACAAGGTCAGGCCGGTCAGGTCGACATCGAGTTGCGACAGCAAAAGATCGCGGATCGAACTTTCGGACAGGTTGTTCTCGATCCGACCGTAGCCGAACTCCTCGGGGGACTCACGCTCGATCGCCATCCGGACGTAGTTCATGCAGGTTTTTCGCTGGTCTGGAGAGGCAATTGCAGTAGTTTTTGTGGTGCGACCCGGGTGTTCAAGCGCGCAGCAGCGACAACGCCTCGGCGTGCCGGGCCGGGTCGCCCGCGGCCAGGATCCGGGGACCGGAGTGCATGTCGATCGGCCTCCCCGCCCAGTCGGTAATGATGCCGCCGGCGCCCGTGAGAATCGGCACATAAGGCGCGAAGTCGTGGATCGCGAGAGAACTGTCGATGGAAATATCGATGCGCCCCGAGGCGAGCAGCCCGTAGCTGAAGCAGCTGCCGCCATAGATGCGCCACTGGGTGCGGGATCGGAGGCGTTCGAACAGCGGCTGCTCCTCGGCGCTGAAGAAGTCCGGGTTGCTGGCCGACAGCATCGCCTGGGCCAAGCTAGGGCAGGCGCGCGTGCGCACCGCCAGGCCGTTGCGCGTCGTCGGCCGGCCCAACGCGCCGATCCAGCGGTCGTTGGTCACCGGGTGGTCGATGATGCCAATCACCGGCACTCCGTCGTGCAGCAACGCAATGAGGGTCCCGAAAACCGGCAATCCGGCCACGAACGCGGCAGTCCCGTCGATCGGGTCGAGCACCCACGCGTATTCGGCGTCGGCGTTGTGCGCGCCGTACTCCTCGCCGAGGATGCCGTGCGCGGGAAACGCCTTCTCGATCATCGAGCGCAGTGCACGCTCGATGCCCTTGTCGGTGTCTGTCACATAGCTCGAATCCGGCTTCAACTCAACCTGCGGCCGCTCGGCCAGCGCCTGAGTCAGGACCTGACCGCTGCGCTCGGCGAGCCTGATAGCGAACGCCAGGTGGGCGTCCAGGTAAGGCGCGGCGGGGCCGGACGCAAACCGGATCGCTCCCGGCGCGCCATGTTCGTCGTTGGAATTACTTGACATGGGTCGCCCTTTGTTGAGTTGAGTTGTGTTGTGTTGTGTTATGACGTTTCGTGTGTGTCCCGGCATCGTCAGTGGGTCAGGATCTGTTGCAGAAACAGCTTGGTGCGCGCATTGCGAGCGGCACCGAAAAACTCTCCCGGGGGCGCCTGCTCGACGATCTCGCCTGCATCCATGAACACCACGCTGTCTGCGATTGAGCGCGCAAAACCCATCTCGTGCGTGACTACCAACATGGTCATCCCTTCGCGCGCAAGGTCGGTCATCACGTCGAGCACCTCTTTGATCATCTCGGGGTCGAGCGCGGAAGTCGGCTCGTCGAACAACATGATCTGCGGCTTCATGCACAAGGCCCGCGCAATGGCGACGCGTTGTTGCTGCCCGCCGGAGAGCTGGACCGGGAACTTGTCCGCCTGCTCGGGAATCCGGACCCGCGCCAGGTAATGCATCGCAATCTCGCGAGCCTGCGGCCGGGGCAGCTTGCGCACCAGGCGCGGCGCCAGCATCAGGTTCTCGACCACGGTCAGGTGAGGGAAGAGGTTGAACTGCTGAAACACCATGCCAACTTCGCTTTGCACAGCGGCGATGTTGGCCATGTTGCGGGTCAGTTCGGTTCCGGCGACAACGATTCGCCCCCCGTCGTGCTCCTCAAGGCGATTGATGCATCGGATCAACGTCGACTTCCCAGAGCCCGAAGGCCCGCAGAGCACGATCTTCTGGCCCTTGGCGACGACCATGCTGCAACCCTTGAGGGCCTGGAACGCGCCGTAGAACTTGGTAATGCCTTCGAGCACGATGATGGGCTCGCTGTGTTTCGGTATCGACACCGGGTCGCTCATTTCTTGATGTAGCGGTTGAAGTGCCGCTCGGCCACACGCACGCCGTGCTGAATGACCCAGGTGAGGGACAGATAGACGATTGCCGCCGAAAGGAAGACCTCATAGGGCGCGAAGGTCTTGGCGACGATCGTCCGCGCCACGCCGGTGATGTCGTTCATCGCGATCATGCTGACCAGCGCCGTACCCTTGAGCAGGCCGATCGTCTCGTTGCCGTACGCCGGCAATGCCAAGCGTACGGCGATCGGCGCGGTGACGTGCAGGAAGCGCTGCCGGGGAGAGATCCCTAGCGCCCGTCCGGCCTCGTGCAGACCCTGGTCGACACCGCGGATTGCCGCGCGCAGGATCTCCGACGAATAGGCGCCTGCGTTGAGCGACAGTGCAATCACCGCGCACCAGAATGGCTCGCGCAGGATCGGCCACAACATGCTCGCGCGCAGTCCCTCGAACTGAGACAGACCGTAGTAGATGATGAAAAGCTGCACCAGCATCGGCGTGCCGCGAAACACGTAGCTGTAGGCGAACGACGGCCACGCAAGCCAACGGCTGCCGCTGATGCGCATCAGCGCGCCGCAGATGCCGAGCGCTGTGCCGAACAGCAAGGACAGGAACAGCAACTTCAAGGTGAGCAGCACACCGGTGGCGATTTTCGGCAGCGAGGCAGCGATCAGCATCAGGTCGAAGCTCATAAACTAACCTTTGCCCTGCGCGCTGCGGTGCGAGCTTGCTTGGGGCGGCCTCGCACGGCGCTCAAGACGCGACCTCCGCGCGGCACGCCACTGTGCGTGCCCCTTCGGGTGATCGAGCCAGGGTCATCTGCTTTTCACCAAATACCTGTTCGCACGTGTCTCCAGGCGCGCCACAGCGAACACGATCAATGAAGTCAAGCTCAGGTAGATGCCCGCGACAATCATGTACATCGAAAACGGCTTGCCTGTGAGCGCCGTCGCCATATCCGCCGTGTAGACTATTTCCTCGACGCCAATCACCGATAGCAGGGCTGTGTCCTTGATGATCGAGCTCATGTGGTTGCCCAATCCCGGCAGGGCGAGCCGCCACATCTGAGGCAGCTTTACGTAGCTGAAGATCTGCCAAGACGAGAGGCCCAACGCTCGCGCCGCTTCGGTCTGGCCGGAGTCGATTCCTTGCAACGCACCACGAAACGTCTCCGTCGCGTAAGCGCCCACGATCAGACTGATGGCAAGTGCGCCAGCCCAGAACGGCGGAATATCGACAAACTTGACGCCGGGATTGACCAATTTGGTCAGCCAGGTCAACGTCACGGCCGAACCGAAATATAGGATGAGCACCACCAGCAGTTCGGGCGTGCCCCGAAAAATCGAGGTGTAGGCGGCAGCGATCCGCTGCAGGAACCATGACTTCGACAGCTTTGCGGCGGCGCCAAGCAAGCCCCACGCCACCGTGAGTACGAGCGCAACAGCGAACACCCGCACAATGAGGAGCGACCCCCAGAGGAAGCTTTCGACCCAGGCAATGGACATGGAAGCTGCGTCAGGCCGCGCCGCTGGACGACTGCAGGCCTAGTAGATCGTGAACGGGAAATACTTCTTGCTGTACCGCTCCATAGTGCCGTCCTTCTTCATGTCGGTCAGCGCAGCGTCGATCCGCTTGAGCAAAGCATCGTTGCCCTTGCGCAAGCCCGCGCCGACGCCGATTCCGAAATACTTCTCATCCTTGATCTGCGGCCCGATCACCTCGAAGCCCGCGCCATCGGGTTTGCTCAGGAACTCGAGGTAGATCTTCATGGGATTGGTCATCAGCACGTCGACCCGGCCGGCCTTGAGATCGAGATACATCTGTACGTCGGAGTCGTAGCGCACGATGGTCGCTTCGGGCTCCTTGGCCTGCATCCAGTTGTCGTACGTGGTAGCGCGCCCCAGACCAACCCGCAGGTCCTTGAACCCGGCCGGGTTGGGCGTGCCGTCGGCATTGAACAACTTGAGCGTCTTGCCTTTGGCACCGACAAACTGGCCAACCGACACCCGGTAACTGACCGAGAAGTCGATGCTCTTGCGCCGCTCCTCGGTGATCGACATCGCGGCCAGGATGATGTCGAACTTGTTGGACAGCAGCGACGGGATCAGCCCGTCGAACTTCTGGCACACCCACTCGATCTTGAAATTGGCGCGCCGGGCGATGTCTTCGCCGACGTCGATTTCGTAGCCCTTGAGCACACCATCGGTGTCCTTGAAGCTGAAAGGAAAGTAGGCGCAGTCGGTGGCAGCTTTCAAGGATTCCTGCGCCTCGACAGGCCCAATCCCGGTAAGAGCCAGTGCCAGCGTGGCGGCGACAGCCGAAATTAGCTTCTTCATGGAGGGGGCCTTTGAAGTTGACGGACTCGCCCATGATCTCCGACCGAAAACAACCAGACCATCCTCCTGAAGGAGGATGCGCTCGGTTCAGTGAGCGATACTAGTCCCCATGCGTTGACATGATTGATTGGTTGCGCCATGCCCGCTCCTTGCCCTCACCCAATGATGGATCCTGCAACGATGAAGTCCCGTGGCACCGAAAAGACCACTCTCGCGACGCAGAACGTTCCGGTAGTAGTTGCGGTGCCCAAGGCATGGGCCGCCGCGAGCGCCGCGATCGTTGCCCATCTTGCGACTCCGCAATTGCCGCGGTTGCTGGTCGACGCCGCCGCGCTGCTCGTGCGGTTCGAGTTCAGCGCTGCATTCGTTTATCGCGGCAAGGCCAATCCAGTGTGCGTCCACGACTCCCTTCCCGCGCCTGAGTCACGCGCCGCCCTGCGCAATTACACGCAAAGCACCTATGTGCTGAATCCGTTTTATGCGGCGTACCTGTCGGGCCTGAGGACGGGTGTCTACCGCATGCGCGACGTGGCGCCAGATGGTTTCTTCGAACACGCGACGGTTGCGAATCCGCAGGTGCGTCGCACCTCCGCCGAGGAGGTTGGCTACCTGACAGACGGCTGGCCGGCGGGGCGCGAGGAGCTTTGCATCGCACTCGAATTGCCGGACGGTGAATGCGCCGAGATATCCCTGTCACTGGAGTCGGCGCAGGGCGGATTTCCGATCGACGCAGTGGCCCGATTGGCCCCGGTGATTCCTTTTTTCGAAGCGGCATTCCGGCATTACTGGCGCCATGCACGTTCTGCCTACATGACGCATTCACAGGACACGACCACGGACGACGCGTTTCAGGCCTTCGGCGAGAAGCTGCTGAGTCCGCGCGAGAGGCAATTGGCGCAGCTCCTGTTGCGCGGTCATTCGACTGTCTCGGTGGCACTGCAGCTTGGCATCTCCCCAACAACCGTCAAGACGCACCGCAAGAACCTGTACGCCAAGCTTGGCATCGCAACGCAGTTCGAGCTTTTTTCGCGCTTTCTCGACTCGCTGCAGGTTCGCCGCCGCAGCTGACCCCCTCCACCTGCAGGGGGATGGTCTCTGCGGCCAGGGACGAGGATCATTGCGTCGTCCATCCACTGGCTTCGTGCGCGACTTGCGCCATTCAAAGAATTTGTCGGAAATGTCCATGATGAATCTGCCGCGCATCCGCGCCAACTTTCCCGCCCTCGGCCTACTCGACGATGGCCAGCCCCGCACCTACTTGGACAACCCCGGCGGGACCCAGGTGGCGCAGCAAGCGCTCGATCGCATGCAACATTACCTGGTGCACACCAATGCCAACACCGGTGGCGCCTTTCGCACTTCGCGCGCGACGGACAACTGCATGGGCGAGGCGCGCGCCGCCATGGCGGATTTGCTGAACGCCGCGTCGCCGGACGAGATCGTGTTCGGACAGAACATGACCAGCTTGACATTCGCCATCTCGCGCTCGCTGGCCCAGGGCTGGCAGCGCGGCGACGAACTGATCGTGACGCGACTGGACCACGACGGCAACATCGCGCCGTGGCTGGCCGTGGCGGCCGACCGGGGACTGACGGTCAAGTGGCTGGACGTGAGCCCCGAAGATTGCACGCTGCGCACGGACCAGCTGCAGCAACTCCTGAGCCCGCGCACGCGGCTGGTAGCTGTGGGTTATGCATCCAACGCTGTCGGCACGGTGAACCCGGTGGCGGAGATCGCGAAGCAGGTGCACGCCGCCGGCGCGCTGCTGTTCGTCGACGCCGTGCAATGGGTGGCGCATGCCCCGACAGACGTGCAGACGTTGGGCGCCGACATACTGGCATGCAGTGCCTACAAGTTCTTCGGCCCGCACCAGGGCATCCTGTGGGGCCGCCAGGAACTCCTCAACCGGTTGCCGCCGTACAAGGTACGGCCGGCTTCCGACCGCGCGCCGGGCAAGTTCGAAACCGGCACGCAAAGCCACGAAGGCGCGGCCGGCGTACTGGGCGCGGTGGATTATTTCGAGTGGCTGGGACAGCAAGAGGGCACCGCGCACGCTCCGAAGTTCGTGCACCTGCAGGGGCGCCGGCAGACCTTGGCCTGCGCGCTGACCGCGATCCAGGACGATGAGCGAACGCTCAGCGAGCAGTTGGTGGCCGGCTTGCAACGCATCCCGGGCGTGCGAGTCTATGGCATCACCGATGCGCAGCAGTTCGCCCGGCGCGTCGCGACAGTCTCCTTCACCCTGGAGGGCTATCTACCGGCGCAGGTGGCGCAGGAACTGGGCGCGCGGAACATCTATGTGTGGGACGGCAATTACTACGCGGTGGAACTGGTGGAGCGGCTCGGGCTGGCGCAACACGGCATGGTGCGCATCGGTGCAGTGCACTACAACACACCGCAGGAGATCGACCGGGTGTTGCAAGCCGTCGATGACATGGCGGCGCGGCGCGGACGCTGACAGTCTCCGGGACGCTTGCCGGGACGCGGCGGGCCCGGCGCTACGTGACCACTGCCTCGAGCGCCAGCGGGCCGGTGACGGTGTTGGAGATCGGTATGTAGTAGTTGCCGTGCACCTTGCATCCGGCCATGCCCGCCCCGCTATGCCATCGCGCATGTCTGGCCTAATCAGCAGTTCCACACCCTCGGTGCCGGCCCTTCCAACAGTTCCAGTCACTCGCGCTGGGTCATCCACGCCGAGTTGCTCTGCAGGCCGACATGGCCTACCCTACCGACCCGTGCATCGGGGATTTGTTGATTCTGGAATGGTCAGCGGATTGCCGTGCGCTTGATACAGCAGCAAACGGCCGACAACGTTCACCACAAGTAGGCCATGCTGACGCCAACTGCTGCTGGCACCCCCAGACGGCGTCGGCCCGCGAGCCGAACCGCGCATTCATCGAGGCCAACTGCGGTTCAAGCGCAACTACACCGCTATCTACCTCTGGACTTGGCCAATATTTTCGGGTTCATTGACGCGACGCATGGAACAACGGCCCAGCATGCAGAAGTTGCTGGCCTATGAGGCGCAGGTGCAAGTTGCGTTTTCAGCGGCCGCCTGACCGACAACCTGTTGCCCTCGCAGACAAGTGCTGGTGCGGCAACGCTCAGCGCAGGTGCCCTAGCGGCAACGCGGTCTTGTAACGCACTTGCTTGAGCGCAAAACTCGAGCGGATCTTCTCCACACCGGGTATCGGAGAGAGCTGTTCCAGGATGAAACGCTCGAGTGCTGCCATGTCGGTCACCGCCACCCGGAGCAGATAGTCGCTGTCCCCGGTCATCAGGTAACACTCCATGACCTCGTCGTGTTGTGCGATGTGGGCTTCGAACCCGCCCAGCGTCTGCCTGCTTTGCGTCTTGAGGCTGATCGAGATGAACACGGTCAGACCCAAGCCCAAGGCGGCGGCGTTGGCCAGGGCCACATAGCGCTGCACCACGCCTGCCGTTTCGAGCGCCTTGACCCGCGCCAGGCACGGCGACGGCGACAGGCCGATACGCCGCGCCAGCTCGGCGTTTGTCAAGGAACCGTCCCGTTGCAGTTCATCGAGGATGCGCAGATCGCTTCGGTCCAGGTTCATGGTTCAAAACTCCGATAGTTACAGCATTTTCTGCTGAATTTGTTCCGAACACCGATTGACATACGCAGCACATGCGGAAGCATCCGGCATAAAGTTCAGCCACCATGAACGCTGCACTGAACCCGATCGCCCTGGACAACCTGCCAGACCCCACCGAACAGGAGACAGCGGAATGGCGCGACGGCTTCCTGTCGCTGATGGCAGCCGAGGGGTCTTCCCGCGCGCGCCAGATCCTGGATGAACTTGCCAAACTGGCAAGGTCGCATCGGGTCGGTTGGCAACCCGATCTGAACACCCCGTATGTGAACACCATTGCCCCTGAAGACCAGGGCGCTTTTCCCGGCGATCTGGCGATGGAGGAAAGTATCGGCGCGTTGATGCGCTGGAATGCACTGGTGATGGTGGTGCGTGCCAACCAGGCTTATGGCGAACTGGGCGGTCATATCGCCAGTTATGCCAGCGCGGCCGATCTGTTCGAGGTCGGGTTCAACCATTTCTTCCATGCGCGCAGCGATAGCCATGGCGGCGATCTGGTGTTTTTCCAGCCGCACAGCGCGCCGGGCGTATACGCCCGCGCCTTCCTCGAAGGCCGCTTGCAGGAGACCGATCTACTGCATTACCGCCAGGAGATCACTGGCGCGGCTAGCGGGGCCCGTGGCTTGTCGAGCTACCCCCATCCCTGGCTGATGCCAGACTTCTGGCAGTTCCCCACCGGCTCCATGGGCATTGGGCCGATCAGTTCGATCTACCACGCCCGTTTCATGCATTACCTCACGCACCGCCAGTTACTGGACTGCCAGGGCCGCAAGGTCTGGGGTGTGTTCGGCGACGGCGAGATGGACGAACCCGAGAGCACCAGCGCGCTGACGCTGGCGGCGCGAGAGAAACTAGACA
The DNA here is from genome assembly GCA_039934375.1 of Burkholderiaceae bacterium. Lineage (GTDB taxonomy): Bacteria > Pseudomonadota > Gammaproteobacteria > Burkholderiales > Burkholderiaceae_C > CAISIP01. The sequence goes on from JBDTMH010000112.1 coordinate 12,814, forward strand.
ACCTCGTGTGGGTGGTGAACTGCAACCTGCAGCGACTCGACGGCCCGGTGCGTGGCAACGGCCGCATCATCGACGAACTCGAACGGCTTTTCTCCGGTGCCGGCTGGAACGTCATCAAACTGGTATGGGGCAGCGACTGGGATGGTCTGTTTGCGCGCGACGTCACCGGTGCGCTGGTACGCGCCTTCGACAACACGGTGGACGGCCAGATGCAGACCTTTGCCGCCAAGGACGGGCGTTTCAACCGCGACAACTTCTTCGGCCAAAACGCGGATTTGGCGCAGCTCGCCATGGGTCTGACCGACGAGCAGATCGACAAACTCAAGCGGGGTGGCCATGACCTGGTGAAGATCCACGCTGCGTATGCTGCCGCCGCTCGCCACCAGGGGCAACCCACCGTGATACTGGCGCATACCAAGAAGGGTTACGGCATGGGTGCGGCGGGTCAGGGCAAAATGACCACGCACAGCCAGAAGAAACTCGACGACCACGACCTGATCGGGTTTCGCAACCGTTTCGATCTACCGCTGTCCGACGACCAGGCAAAGGGCCTGGCCTTTTACAAACCTGCCGACGACAGCGCAGAGATGTCTTACCTTCGCGAGCGCCGCCAGCGACTCGGCGGCGCGATGCCCCGGCGCGAGACTGCGTGCGACATCGTTCCGGTTCCGGCGCTCGACCACTACGCAGCCTTCGCGCTGCAGGCTGACGGCAAGGAAATGAGTACCACGATGGCTTTCGTGCGTTTGCTTGCCAACCTGCTCAAGGACCGGCAACTGGGCCCACGCATCGTGCCCATCGTCGCCGACGAGGCGCGCACCTTCGGCATGGCCAACCTGTTCAAGC
>JBDTMH010000113.1:0-13580 GCA_039934375.1 Burkholderiaceae bacterium
AGCGCCAGTTGCGGATCTCCGGCATGTCCTGTCCGTGCAGCCGGATGTACTGGCGATGCTCGGCCAGCTTGTCCTTGAGCCGCCGTTTCAGTGCCAGGCCCTGATCGCCGGTTTGCGGCAAGCGGTCTACAGTATCCATCACCAGGTGGAACCGGTCGAGGTCGTTCAGCACCGTCATGTCAAATGGCGTCGTGATCGTGCCTTCCTCCTTGTAGCCGCGCACGTGGATGTTGTCGTGGTTGGTGCGGCGGTAGGTCAGCCGGTGGATCAGCCACGGATAGGCATGAAAGGCAAAGATGACCGGCTTGTCCTTGGTGAACAGCGCGTCGAAGTCGGCATCCATCAGGCCATGCGGGTGCTCGGTGTGCGGCTGCAGCCGCATCAAGTCGACAACGTTGACGACGCGGATCTTCAGCTCCGGAAGTTGCTCGCGCAGGATCGACACCGCCGCCAGCGTCTCGAGCGTCGGCACGTCGCCACAGCATGCCATCACGACATCGGGTGCGTCGTCGCCATCGTTGCTGGCCCATTCCCAGATGCCGATGCCCTCGGAACAGTGCCGGACCGCCTGGTCCATCGTCAGCCACTGCGGCGCCGGGTGCTTGCCCGCCACCACCACGTTGACGTAATGGCGGCTGCGCAGGCAGTGGTCCATCACCGACAGCAGACAGTTCGCGTCCGGTGGCAGGTAGACCCTAACTACTTCAGCCTTCTTGTTCACCACGTGGTCTATGAATCCCGGGTCCTGGTGCGTGAAACCGTTATGGTCCTGCCGCCAGACGTGCGAGGCCAGCAGGTAGTTCAGCGACGCGATCTTGCGCCGCCACGGAATGTGCGACGTCACCTTGAGCCACTTCGCGTGCTGGTTGAACATCGAGTCGACGATGTGGATGAAGGCCTCGTAGCAGTTGAAGACGCCGTGGCGGCCGGTCAGCAGATAACCTTCGAGCCAGCCTTCGCACTGGTGCTCGCTGAGCATTTCCATCACCCGGCCGGTAGGCGCCAGGAATTCGTCGTTCGGCTGCGTCGCCGCGTCCCATTGCCGCTGCGTGACGTCAAACAGCGCCGCCAGTCCGTTGGACAAGGTTTCGTCGGGGCCGAAGACCCGGAAGTTGCGCTGCGCCTCGTTCCACTTCGCCACGTCGCGCAGGAACGGGCCCAGCACGTGCGTGTCACCGATGCCGGGTACGCCGGGAACGGGCACCTCGCACGCATACGCGCGGAAGTCCGGCATGTGCAGATCGCGCAGCAGCAGGCCACCGTTGGCGTGCGGATTGGCACCCATGCGCCGCGTGCCGACGGGTGCGAGTTCGGCCAGTTCCGGAATCAACCGGCCCTGCGCGTCGAACAGTTCTTCTGCGCGGTAGCTCTGGAGCCAGTCGTCGAGCAATGCGAGGTGGCCCGGGTGCGTGGCGGGGTCGGTGATCGGCACCTGATGGGCGCGAAACGTGCCTTCGACCTGCAGTCCGTCGACCTCTTTCGGTCCGGTCCAGCCCTTGGGCGAATCGAGCACGATCATCGGCCAGCGCGGGCGCACCGCCTGGCCCGAGGCGCGCGCTTCGCGCTGGATGTTGCGGATCTGCTGCACGGCGGTGTCCAGCGCCGTGGCCATGGCCTCGTGCATGAACGTCGGATCACTGCCGGCGACGAACAGTGGCGCCCAGCCATAACCGCGCAGCAACTGATCCAGCTCCTCGCGGGTGATGCGCGCCAGTACGGTCGGGTTGGCGATCTTGTAGCCGTTGAGGTGCAGGATCGGCAACACCGCGCCGTCGGTCACCGGATCGAGAAACTTGTTGGAATGCCAGGCCGTGGCCAGCGGCCCGGTTTCAGCCTCGCCGTCGCCGACGACGCAGGCGACGATCAGCTCGGGGTTGTCGAACACCGCACCGAAGGAATGGCTGAGCGAGTAGCCAAGTTCGCCGCCCTCATGGATCGAGCCCGGACATTCGGGCGACGCGTGGCTCGGAATGCCGCCTGGGAACGAGAACTGCAGGAACAACTTGCGCAAGCCCGCCTCGTCCTGGCTGATGTCGGGATAAACCTCGCTGTAGGTACCTTCAAGGTAGGTGTTGCCCACCACCGCGGGCCCACCATGGCCGGGTCCGGAGACATAGATCATGTCGAGGTCATATTGCTTGATCACCCGGTTCAGGTGTACGTAGATGAAGTTCTGCCCGGGTGTCGTGCCCCAGTGCCCGAGCAGCATGTGCTTGATGTCGGAAAGCGCCAGCGGTCGCCTCAGCAGCGGGTTGTCGTAGAGGTAGATCTGCCCGACCGACAGGTAGTTCGCGGCACGCCAGTAGGCGTCCATGCGGGCAAGCAGGTCGGGTGCGAGTGTGTTTGGGTGGGTGGACATGACGTTCCTCGGTTACGCATTGATGCGAATGATCCAGCCCGAACCAGCTTGCACGCACCATTTCGTGGGTGCTATTGCTCTTGGCCACGCGCTGCTATCGGTCATTTGGAGCTGTTTGTCCTTGCGTTGGTATAGCTCTTGGGCAGGGAACTTGCAACCATACCCTGCAAGGGGCCAAGCCTGCCTGACACGACTGCAGCGACTTCGCTTGCGGCACGCTGGGCTCGGATCGGCTACTGTCATTGGAGCCCGTGCGTGCGCCGCGGTCTGTGCGCAAGCGTACTCACCCGGCCGACACCTCTTGTAACCGCATGTGTGCTGGCAGACAGACGAGACGAGGCCCCCACCGCAAAGTCGTTGCTTCGAAACCAAAGGAACGCATCATGTTGCGCAGCGTGAAGGAAATGGAAGGTTATGCCGTCGGCGCGACCGATGGCGTCATAGGCCATGTCAAAGATTTTTACCTCGACGACGAGAAATGGATCATTCGGTATCTGGTCGTCGATACAGGCCACTGGTTGTCGAGCCGTAAAGTCCTGGTTTCGCCCATTGCTGTCGGCACGCCGGATTGGGAACAAAAGCTGCTGCCGGTTTCGATCAGCAAAGACCAGGTCCGCAAGAGCCCCGACATCGATACCAACCAGCCCGTGTCGCGACAACACGAGATGGCGTATTCGGGCTACTACGGCCTCCCGTACTACTGGGACGGTGGTGGATACTGGGGCAGCGATTTGTATCCCCACATGATGATGCCGGCCAACGGTGGATCAACCGGCTCACAATCCACGGCTGACGAAAGACAAGCCAATATGGCGCGACGCGAATCGGAGCGCCACGTGCACGATGACCCACACCTGCGCAGCTGCAACTCCATCGTGGGTCATCACATCCACGCCAGCGACGGTGACATTGGTCATGTCGCGGGCATGTTGATCGACGAGCAGACCTGGGCCGTGCGTTATCTCGTCGTCGACACGAGCAACTGGTGGCTCGGGCATCAAGTGCTGATCGCACCGCAGTGGATCGAAGCCGTGCACTGGTTCGACAAGACCGTCACGGTCTCGGTCACGCGCCAGGCCGTCAAGGACGCCCCGGTCTACGACCCCCGGGCCGCCATGAGCCGCGAGGCTGAAGATCGGCTCTATCAGCACTATGGTCACGCTGTCTACTGGACCGGTTATCCGATCAAGGAAGACGAGGTCAGCCGCAGATAGGGCTGCGTTGCAGGCTATTCGAATCCAGCGAATCTTTCGAGTTGCTCAACAATGACAGGAAGAGCCGCATGAATGAGGACCTGCAGCGTGCTGCTGCAAATGCTCATTAACCTATTAACGGAATTGCGCCGGTGGCATTTGTGGCTGAAGGCGTGGTCTTGCTGGCAATCGGGCGTTGCGCAAGGCACGCCACCTGGCGCAGCTATCGCATACTGGATGCTTTGACGGAACCTCTGAAACGACTTTGAACCCACGAGACTCTGCCCCAACCAAGCCACGGCACAGTACGCCCTCGGCACTATCGACGCCCCAGCCGGCGACGCGCCCAGCGTTGGTGTTTGGCGTGGTTGCACTGGCGCTGCTGATGAGTTCGCTGGACCAGACCATCGTCGCCACTGCCCTTGGCACCTTGCAGCGCGACCTCGATGCGTCGATCACCTGGGTGGGCTGGACGATGACGGCCTACTCGCTCGGATTGGTGTTGATGCTGCCGGTCGCCGGCACCCTCAGTCAGCGATACGGACGGCGTCGCATTTTCCTGCTGTCTGTGGTGCTATTCAGCGGCGCCTCGCTTTGCTGTGGCCTCGCCGAAAACATCTACGTCCTGGTGGCGCTGCGGTTTCTTCAGGCGGTGGGCGGCGCCGGATTCACGCCTTCAGCCACGGGGCTCATCGTCGAGCATTTCGGAGACTCCCGCGACAAAGCCGTCGGTCTGTTCGGCAGCATTTTCTCCATTGGGGCGATGATCGGGCCGATATTCGGAGGGCTTTTTGTATCTTATTGGTCATGGCGGGGCATCTTCTTCGTCAACGTACCGATCGGCGTGCTGTTGATCGTGCTGTGCTTGCGCTTCATACCACGCGATGCGCCTCGCGCGCAGGCTCCGCAAGCGCGTTTCGACTTCGTCGGGATGGCACAACTGGGCATCGGTTTGCTGGGCGCGATGCTTGCACTCAATGCACTGAGCGCTGGCGCAGGCGCGCTCAGGACGCCAGAATTTCTCTTTCCGACAGCGGCGGCAATCGTCTCGCTGATCCTGTTCGCGCGCCACACACGCGATGCTGCCCACCCCTTGATCCCCGCACGATTCATCGCCGGGCGCGGGTTTGCCGCAGCCAACATGGTCAGCATGGTTTACGGAGGCATGGTGGCCGGTGTCGTGGCCCTGGTTCCGCTGTATGCAACCACGCGCTACGGCATTTCCGCGCTGGGTTCGGGTACGCTGCTGATCGCCGAAGGTGCTGCAGTCATCATCATGTCAACACTCGGTGCGTTGACACTCCGAAGGACCGGCTACAGGTTGCCGATCTACGTGGGCGCGATAGTCATGGCCATCGGTACCTGCATGCTCGCACTCGACCCACGCGGCATGTCGCCATACGCCTGGCTTGCAACCGCGGCGTGTCTGATCGGGCTCGGCGCGGGATGGTCTTCACCAGCGAGCCGCAACGCGGGCCTGCAGTTGGCGCCCGAAAGCTCGCCGACGCTCGCCGCGATGCGCAGCATGACCCGTCAACTCGGCGCAATTGCCGCGATTTCGATCACGACCGCGATGGTCGCCGGCGCCGCCAATCAGGGACCGGCCCACGCGCATGCCTACCTGATTTGGACTTCGATCTTGCTGCTGGCGATACCTGTCATCGCGCGTATCCCGGAACACCGCGGCGCGTGGTGAGTGCCGTGCAAACTGAACGGCCACGGGAATCCGACAGGTTTCCTTGCTCGAATCTCAATTGCCTGCTTGTCGCATCGGGTTCTGCGGCGACCGCGCTGCAAGCCCCCCCGCGTCACAATAGTTGTCGGTCCGGCTCTCTGCCATCAGCAGCCATTTGCACTGCCGCCTTGAGCGTCTCTGGCTGACGGGCAACGGTCGTCGACACCGGCGCTCGACAACAGTCATTCCGCGGCTGTGCGGCCGATTCAGGTCAACCATTGGCAATCGATGGTCAACGCGTGCGTGTCGCTGCCGCAGAGTCTGCGGCCAGCTCCGGCTCGTGCGCCGAGCCGTCAGCGGGCTCCTTTTTGGTCTTTCTGCCCGGTGTTCTTGGGTCAGCCGAGCATCTCGACGGGAGCGACCGGTGCACAATCGGACTTCATCAAGCCACCGGGCCGACGACTTTGGACGACGCGACATCGAGTTCGATCGGCCTCACGAGCGATGAGGCGCAGCGCCGCTTGACGTCGCTCGGCGCAAACACGCTGCCGGATACGGCAGCGTGTCCCTGGCGCACAGCGCTCGATAAGTTCTGGGCGCCCGTGCCCTGGATGCTTGATACTACTTTGCGTTCAATCGTATAGATATTATCCAGTTGAAGCCACAGAGGCTCTGCATTCGTTTCGGGCTTGATTCGAGTGATCGCAGGCCGGCGCAGAGCGCCTTGTCGGCGGCCTCGAGGTTGGCAAAGACGGTGTTGCCGACGCAGTCCTCGCGCAATGCTTTCCAGATGTATTCGGATGGGTTGATTTCCGGGCTGTAGGGTGGAAGCAGCACCAGCGTTGACAAGAACAACGACATGGTCTGCGCGTTGACCCACGGCAGGACCAGGCTATCCATCACGCCGTCGTGTGGGCAGACGGCGGCAAATGCATAGCTGAACTTGCGCACAAGGCGCGCACCAACCACCGGTCGCACGCCAACGGGCGCCCAGCAGCGTCTGGGCTTACCCAGCAAGCCAAAGCGCCCGTCGTCCTGGAACATCAGGCGCACGCGCCGACCGAACTTAGCCTGGCGCGAGACCTCTTGGTGTACCGATCGGCGCAGTTTTTTTAAAGGCGGCCTGTGCCGCAACATCAGCCTTGGGATGACGGGGCCGAGGCACCACTTTGTGCCAGCCATGACGATCGAGCATCCGATACACAGTGGAGGCCGCCACTGTGGCGCCGACCTGCTCCTCCAAGGCTTGCTTGATCTCGTCTACATGGAGCATTCCGCCGGCCTGGGCCTTGGCAGTGAATGGCGCCAAAAGCGCAGCCTCCTGTTGCGCGCTCAGATGTTGATTGCGCCGTCCACCGCGCTCGCGCACATCAAATAGGGCTTCGCCCTCCTTGGCCCAGCGCGAATGCATCACATGCACCGTGGCCGTCGACCAACCCAGCAACTGCGCAATCTCGGCCGCCGAACTACCCAGCGTTGCCCGGATCAGCACGCATTGAATGCGTTGGTACTCGGAATGACTATTGGCGCGCTTGAGCCGTTCGGCTAACGCACTGATAGTTGGCTTGTCGCACGCAATCAGATCTTTCATACCCAGCTCCTTGAACTCTGGGTAACATCATAATATCTAATATATTGAACGCAAAATGGTATGAATGCATCCGTCATATGCTCGATTGGTGCCCGATGCACGCAACTTGGGATCGTTGTGCAATCCTCCGCCGGTCTGGGCAACGGCCAGTGCATTGACCGTGACGAACTATTGCAGCCGCGCGGCGGAATCCCACTCGTGCCGGCATGTGTGCTAGCAGACAGACGAGCCGAAACCTCCAGCGCAAAGTCGTCGTATCTCAACCAAAGGAGCACATCATGTTGCGCAGCGCCAAGGAAATGGAAGGTTATGCCGTCAGCGCCACCGACGGCGTCATAGGCCATGTCAAGGATTTCTACCTCGACGACGAGAAGTGGGTGATCCGTTATCTGGTCGTCGATACCGGTGGCTGGCTGTCGAGCCGCAAGGTACTGGTTTCGCCGATCGCCGTCGGCACGCCGGACTGGGAGCAAAAGCTGCTGCCGGTATCGATCAGCAAAGAGCAGGTCAGCAAGAGCCCCGACATCGACACCGAGCAGCCCGTGTCGCGACAACACGAGATTGCGTATTCGGGCTACTACGGCTACCCCTACTACTGGGGCGGTGGAGGATATTGGGGCGGGGCCATGTATCCGAACCTGATGATGCCGGCCTATGGGGGATTTGGTGGCTCGGCTGCCGGTCCTGCCGATGGGCTACGCGAGACGACGCGACGCGAGATGGCGCAGCGCGAGTCGGACCGCCACGCGCACGATGATCCGCACCTTCGCAGCTGCAACGCCGTCGTCGGCTATCACATCCATGCCAGCGACGGCGACATCGGTCATGTCGCGGGCATGATGCTCGACGAGCAGACCTGGGCGGTGCGGTATCTCATCGTCGACACGAGCAACTGGTGGCTCGGGCACCAGGTCCTGATCGCGCCGCAGTGGATCGAGACCGTGAACTGGCTCGATGCAACGGTTTCGGTGTCGATGTCACGTCAGGCCGTCAAGGACGCCCCCATTTACGACGCGCAGGCTGCCATCAGCCGCGACGCTGAAGACCGACTCTACAAGCACTATGGGCACGCCGGTTACTGGACCGGTTATCCGATCAGTGAAGACGAGGCCTCGCACAGCTAAGACCGCACAGGACGCGACATGCATGCCGCGATCGAGATCGTCGCGGCACGTACACCACCTGGGCGGATGCGGTGCAGCTTCGGGTCGACCACCAGCTTTGCATCGTGCGCTTCGGTGCGCTTTGAACAGGACATCGCCATCACGCTACGCGTCGGCGAGCGCGTCAGTGTGGTCGATTCCAGCTGGAAAGCCGTCTTCAATGTCGAGGCGGTTTCTCTCATTCGCAATAGTGCTACTTCGCGACGCGCGTCAGTGCCTTGCCCGAATGGAACACGACGGGCGGCTCCCCCGGATGGTGATCGTGCTGCGCGATCGAGTACATGGTGTTGTCCGCCGTCGTGCCGAGCTTGTGAACGCCGGTGACGGTGCCGTGGCCGATCGCGCTGCGGTAGTGCCAAGTCACGGAAGTGCCATGGGGGATCGTCTTGAACGAGGGTGCTTTTTGGGTCGACATGGTGGTTTGCTCCGAAGGACTGGGGTTTGTGTATCACCGCCGCAGCAATGCGCGCGCACGCGCGGTGACGCTGTCGACCGTGAATCCGTGTTCGCGCATCGCGATATCAATGGGTGCGGATGCGCTCAAGCGATCAGAAGCAAGCGCAGCGTGTTCACGATGCCGGCGTCAGCCAGCTTCTTCACCGCAGCCTCCGCCCCTTGATGGTCGGTAAACACGGCGATCACGGCATTGTTGTTTGTCATTTGGCGCTCCTTTTACTTGGTCAGATTCAGCTTTGAGCCAGCGACCTGGCAATCGTTCACCCCGACCGCAAGGTCCGGATCGGACTCGACCATTGGAGCCTGTACGCCTGCCCCGATCTGTACGCCAGGAGACAGACGGACTCGTACGTTGGGCGCAAATTCCTCGCATCGAAACCAAAGGAGCACATCATGTTGCGCAGCGCCAAGGAAATGGAAGGGTATGCCGTCGGCGCCACCGACGGCGTCATTGGCCATGTCAAGGATTTCTACCTCGACGACAAGAAGTGGGTGATCCGGTACCTGGTCGTCGATACAGGCCACTGGTTGTCGAGCCGCAAGGTGCTGGTTTCGCCGATCGCAGTGGGCACGCCGGATTGGGCGAAAAAGTTGCTGCCGGTTTCGATCACCAAAGACCAGGTCCGCAAGAGTCCCGACATCGATACCGACCAGCCCGTGTCGCGACAGCACGAGCAGACCTATTCAGGCTACTACGACTACCCCTATTACTGGATTGGTGACGGCTATTGGGGTGGCGGAATGTATCCGAACCTGATGGTGCCGGGCTACGAAGGTCTCGGTGGCCCAAATGCCAATTCTGCGGCCGGGCGACGCGAAATGGCGCGACGCGAATCGGCCCAACACGATTACGAGGATCCGCACCTTCGCAGTTGCAACGCTGTGATTGGTCATCACATCCACGCCAGCGATGGCGACATTGGTCATGTCGCGGGCATGCTGATCGACGAGCAGACCTGGGCCGTGCGTTATCTCGTCCTCGATACGAGCAACTGGTGGCTAGGACACCAGGTGCTGATCGCGCCGCAGTGGATCGAGGCCGTGAACTGGTTCGACAAGACCGTCACGGTCTCGGTCACGCGCCAGGCCGTCAAGGACGCCCCGGTCTACGACCCGCAGGCCGCCATGAGCCGCGAGGCCGAAGATCGACTCTACCGGCACTATGGGCACGCCGGCTATTGGACCGGTTATCCGATCCGCGAAGGCGAGGCGCGGGACGCGCACAATTAAGTCCGCACCAGGAGCAGGCAGACGTGCCGCCGCGGGGCGGCGCGACGCCAGGAGCGTTCGCTGCCTGGCTGGCGGTCAGCGTGCGCCCTCGGGGTCCTTCTGCCGGCTGTTGTTGGGTTGGCCTGCCACTTCGCTCGCCTCGGCCTTTTCCCTTGGCAAGTCTTCGTCCTGCAATGGGGCGGGTTGTGCGTATCCGCGCCGGTGTAGCGTGCCTGTTATCCGTCCCGTCTTGGGCGCGACTGTCGATTCGATCTTCATGGTGGGTCCTTCGAGTACCTGACGGTGTAACCTTAGCTGGCGCCGGCCCGATATTCCGTACGGTAGCGCACATGGCCGAGCCTGAATCCTGTACGCGTCGACGCAAACCTTGGGCCGCCTTGACCGGCCAACAGGGCCCCACCGACCCAGCGATCGCCATAACGTCTACCATTGCGAGCTTGAATCCATTACACGAGACCAATACCATGCCCGACGTCCCTACCGCCATCTTCCAAGGCACCATTCCGGCCCTGATGACTCCCTGCACCGCTGCGCGCAAACCCGACTTCGATGCGCTGGTGCGCACCGGCAAGCGACTGGTCGACGCCGGCATGCGCGGTGTCGTCTATTGCGGCTCCATGGGCGACTGGCCGCTGCTCAGTGACGAGGAACGTATGGAAGGCGTGGCGCGCCTGGTGCAAGGTGGTGTGCCAGTGGTGGTGGGCACCGGCGCGCAAAGCCCGGCACGGGCGGCGGCGCTGGCGGCCCATGCCCGACAGGTCGGGGCCAGCGGTCTGATGGTGATACCCCGGGTGTTGTCGCGCGGCAGTTCGGTGGCGGCGCAGCGCGCGCATTTTGAAGCGGTGCTCGAGGCCGGTGGCGCGCTGCCAGCGGTCATCTACAACAGCCCGCATTACGGGTACGAGACCCGGGCCGATCTGTTTTTCGACCTGCGTGCCCGGTTTCCAAGTCTGGTGGGATTCAAGGAGTTCGGCGGCGCTGCGGCACTGAGTTACGCGGCCAACCACATCACCAGCCGCGATCCGGCACTGATCCTGATGGTTGGCGTCGATACCCAGGTCGTGCATGGCTTCGTGAACTGTGGGGCGGTCGGTGCAATCACCGGTATCGGCAATGCACTTCCGACCGAGGTGCTGCATCTGGTGGCCTTGTGCCAGGCCGCGGCCCAGGGTGACCCCGTGGCTGAACGGCGCGCGCGCGAGCTCGACCAGGCCTTGTTCGTGTTGTCGACGTTCGACGAGGGCGTGGACCTGGTGCTGTACTACAAGCACCTGATGGTGCTGGCCGGCCATCCGGAATACGCAACCCATTTCAACGCCAGCGATGCGCTGTCGGAAAGCCAGCGCCGTTATACCGATGCGCAATGGACCCGATTCAAGGCGTGGTACGCCAACTGGTCGGCCGGTAACGGCCTTTGAAGCTGGGCGGTACGGCGATCTGACTCGCCCGCGTAGCCAGGTTTGCGTTCCGCGCACGGGCGGGACCGTCGCGCCTGGCGAGCCAGGGCTTGGACTTCGGTCAATTTTTGGTTCACACTGTGTCCCATGCGTTCCAACAGTACTTCCCGCCGCCCGCGCCGCCCAGGCGATGTCAAGCACGACCCGGTCGCCGTCGATGCCGACAGCCTGCTCGACGACGCCCATCCACCCAAACGCGGCAGCGCCGGGGCTGCACCGGTGCTGTGTCAGGAGCTGTTGCTGCTGCGGGCCGGCGTCGACTGTCCGCAATGTGGCGGCCGCACACCGGTGTTTGCGTTGATGGGTTTGCCCGAGTTCGAGGTGCAGAACGCGCCGACGACGCTGCTGCGGCGCATTGCGGCGCTGCCCCCCGATGTGGACAAGGCAGCGCGTGCGTTCAGCAAGGGCCGTTGGCGCAACCACCAGGGTGCCAAGGGCAGCGGTGCGCACTGGCTCAGCCATTGCACGCATTGCGCCGCCCGGCTGGACGAGGGTTTCACGCTGGGTGCCGACGGTCCGTTTCAGCCGCGGCTGTACAAGCAGCGCATGGCGATCAAGATGGATCGCCTGCCGGGCCCGTTCGTACTGGAGGGCGTGCAGTGCCTGCCCAGCCTGCCGATGCTGGCCTGGCTGGAATGGCATAACCAGCGGCAGGTCAGGGCCCACCCCGGTAAACCGCGCTCAAGGCGACCGCGCGCCAAATAAGGGCGCCAACGGGACGGGACGTGTTTGCTGTCTTTCGGACGTCACCAGCCAGATGCCGGCGCATACCAGCAATCGCCTGGGTGTCAAGCTGCTCCTGCGTGCGCATCGGCGCATAACGCTGACCGACGCGGGTGAGGCTTTTCTGGCCGAGGCGCGCACTGCGCTGCACCACGTCGACCGGGCCCGCAACGCCGCGCAGCGTGCCGCGCGCGGCGAAACGGGCAACGTGACGATCGGGTACGTCAGCAGTGCGCTGGCGGAGCAGCCATTTGTGCATGCCTTGTCGGCGTTTCGCGCCAGTCACCCGGACGTCGTGATTGAAATGTCTTTGCGCCTGGCCAGTGTGCTGGTCGACGCGCTGCGCAACCAGGCCGTCGATATCGTCGTGACCCGCGGTCCACTGCCGGCGCTGACCGACGAATGCGAGTCCTTTGTGCTGGCCCGCCAGCCCCTGATCGTGGTGTTGCCGCAGAGCCGCCGATTGAGCGCAGTGCCCCTTATTCGCCTGTCCGACCTGGCCGAGGACACTTTGCTGCGACCCGAGGACCCGCCAGGTCTGTCACTGGGCCACACCTTGCGCCAGGCGCTGGCGGACGCCGGCTTCAACCCGCGCCGCACCATGGTGGTCAATGAGATGAGCTCCACCATCGGTCTGGTGGCCGCCGGCCTCGGAGTGGCATTGTTGCCGGCTTCGGCGCGCGTGTTGGCCCTTCCGGGTGTGGCCTTTTGCGAATTGCAGGATGTGACGGCGGTATCAGAGCTGATGGTCGTGTCGCGCCGTCACGAGCGCTTTGCCGCCGTGCGCGCATTGCTCGCCGGTTTGCGCAGCGCTGCCTGAGGCACAGGCGCGCATCGGCAAGGGCCGGCCGCACGCGTCACAATGGACAACCCTTGCGCGTCGCACCGCTGAGATTCCTGCGGGCTCGCGCTGACCCGCGTTGAGGTGATCCAATTTATGGTTGAGGTTGATGTGATGGTGATTTCCGGCACGATGGGCGACGATGCTTGCCAACGCTTGGCAGCCAGATGCCACGGCTGCGGGACTGTTGCGGTAGCTGAACGCGCAGGTGCCGGGCTGGCGCAGCAGCGCCAGTGCGCCACGGCCACGAGGATTTCATGATGCCACCCGTCACCCAGGGCCTGCTGATCGCCAACGTGCTGATTTATTTTGTCGCGCAGCAGCTCGGCCCCAACATCATCGGCCTGTTCGCGCTGTGGCCATGGGATACCGGCCTGTTTCGGCCCTGGCAACTGATCACCTACGCATTCCTGCACGGTGGGTTGACGCATCTGGCGTTCAACATGTTCGGACTGTGGATGTTCGGCTCCGAACTGGAGCGGGTCTGGGGCGCACGCCGCATGATGAACTTCTACCTGGTCAGCGTGCTGGTGGCGGCGCTGGCACAGCTGCTGGTCACCGGGCTGCTCGGCGTGCAGGCGCCGACGGTCGGCGCATCGGGTGGCCTGTTCGGTCTGCTGATCGGTTTCGCAATGGTGTTCCCGCGGCGCAAGATCACGCCGCTGATACCACCGATCCCTATGCCGGCGCCGGTATTCGTGGCCCTGTATGGTGCCATCGAACTCACGCTGGGCGTGACCGGCAGCGCCAGCGGCGTTGCGCATTTCGCGCACCTCGGCGGCCTGCTCGGAGGCTGGCTGATGATGCGCTACTGGCGCGGCCAGCCACCGTTCGGCGGCCTTCGCCACTGAAGCTTGCAGGCATGCCGTCCAATCGCCCGACAACCCAGGAG
>JBDTMH010000114.1:0-13556 GCA_039934375.1 Burkholderiaceae bacterium
GATGCCGGCCGGAACCCCGGCTACGTCGTTCATGTTCATGGCGCGGCCGACTTGCGGTTCTTGTCGTCGGCCGCGATCGTCAGCGCCGCGGGGGTGATCGTCGCCTGCGTCGGCAATGTCGCGACGCTGTAGTTGGCGCCGCCGTTGCCGTCGTTGACCGTGTAGCCCCTCGGAGCCAGAGTGCGCGTCCCGGCGTTCTTGCCGTCGAAGACCTGGGTCAGTGAAGTGACCATGTCTTCGCCGTTGGCCTGGTCGCCACGGTGGTGGTGGCTGTGTTCGTGACGAAGAAGGCCAAGACAAAGCTGAAGGAGCACGGGGTTGGCAAAGAGGGTGCCAAGAAAGACGACAAGGGCGAGGGCACCGCGTGGCAAGGGGCCTGATCGATGAAGCCGCTGACGGTCGACCTGTGCGTGATCGGCGCCGGTTCGGCCGGCCTCTCCGCCACCGCCTTCGCAGCCCAGTGGGGCGTGAAGGTCGTGCTGGTCGAGCGCGCCAAGATGGGCGGCGAAGGCCTGAACATGGGCTGTGTGCCCTCAAAAGCGCTGCTCGCTGCAGCGAATGTGGCGTATGCAATGCGCATGCCACGCCGTTCGGCATCACCGCGGTAGAGCCGCAGGTCGACTTGGCGGCGGTGCACGCGCATGTACAGGGGGTCATCGCGGCGCATTGCTGATTCAGGCGCGCACTGAACTCGACGCGAAGAAGCGCGACGAGATGCACGGCGAAATGCAAACCCTCGCCTTGACAGATTCATTCGCCTCGCCCAGTCTTGCGTTGCGGTAAGGAAGCGTGCGTGAGGACGACCAAGCGCCAACTGCCGTCAGTTGCCCGCTTGTACCGAAGGAGCTCTCAATGACGTTATCAGACCTTTGCAAGCGCTTGGGCCGATGCGCCGCTGCGGCCGTGGTGACTGCGGCAGGAGCGGGCGCTGCGCTGGCTGCAACCGAAGCAGCGCGTGCGCCAACTGGCGCCGTTTCGAACGCGCCATTGAAAGACAAGGCCGGCCAGGACTTTCCCCCTGCGCCGGCGGTACGTACCGGCGCGTTGGCGCCAGCGGTGCACAAGGCCCTGGCGCAGATGTCCGCCGCGCTACGCAAGCAACAGTTCCCAACGGCCCCGCTGACGGTAATGGCGCAGTCGAAAGATGCGCGCCTGGCCTGGTATCTGTACGACCTGCGGCCTTTCGTGCCGGACCGCAATGCCGCCTCGGGCCTGCTGGCGGCCTTTGAAAGCTTGACCGGCTCCGCGCTGCCCCGTGACTCGCCGAGCGCGATGGGCGACCGCCTGTTGGCCTGGAATTTGCCGGCGCCGCCGGGATACCGCGAGATGAAGCGCGATCTGTTCCTGCTCATCGAGCCGCGCTGGAAACCCTTTTTCGATGACGAGCATTCGGCCATCGATTGGCGCTGGATCGGCTGGGGCGGCGTGTTCATCGACGATCGCCCCGACGCCACACAGGGCGCAATCTGCCCGCGCGGCTGCATTCCGGCGCTCGACCAACCGAAGACGACACCCGCCGCGCAAGGTGGTTGGTACCCTGACGACGCCATCGTTTTCGGCGTGCTCATCAACGGCCAGGCACGTGCATATCCGAAGAACATGATGGAGGTGCACGAGATGGTCAACGACACGCTGGGCGGTCGCCGCATCGGCATGCCCTACTGCACCTTGTGCCTGTCGGTGCAGGCCTACTTCACCGACCAGGTGCCCGAGCAAAAGCCTCTGTTGCGCACGTCCGGGCTGCTGTCGCGTTCCAACAAGTTCATGTATGACCTGAGCACGTTCTCGGCGGTCGACACATTCACAGGCAAGGCCATCTCCGGCCCGCTGCACAAGGCCGGCGTGGTGCTGCCGCAAACCACGGTCGTGGTTTCGACGTGGGCTGCCTGGCGTCGAGCCTATCCACAGACCAGCATCCTGGCCGAAGACGGAGGTATCGGCCGCCATTACCCACTCGATCCGCTGGGCGGGCGAGATGCCAAGGGCCCGATCTTTCCGGTCGGTGATGTCGATCAGAGGCTGGGCGTGCACGAGGTTGTGCTGGGCGTGACGGCGACTGACGGCAAGGCCATTGCCTTTCCGCGCGCGGCCGCGCAACAGGCGTTGAAGGCCGGAGAAAAGGTCAGTCTCGCAGGCGTGACCGTGCGCGTCGATGCCGGCGGCCTGCGCGCCTATGTCGGCGATGTCGAGGTGCCCAGCCACCAGGCGTTTTGGTTTGCGTGGAGCCAGTTCAGAGCGGGAACGCTGTTGTGGGAACGTGGCCGCTGATCGAGTGGACGTTGCGCCGGGAGGGCTTGATACAGCGGGTAAACTTCGCAGCCGATCAGGCGGCGATGACGTGTTCGACATGCACCGCGCGGCAGTCCATTTCGTAGTCGATCCCGACCACCGGCGGGCGGTTGAAATGCCAAGTCAGGCCGTTGCGCATGACGCCACGGCGGGCCAGCTCGTCGGCCATGAAGGGGTACACATCGAACTCCGTGTACAGCTGCACGGCGGTGGTGTCCTGCCAGGTGCCACCGAAGGCGGACATACGGCGCTCCATCTCGCCCAGCACCCAGAGCGCCTTGCGGCGCAGGCCGGCCGGGCTGGTGTCGCCGCGCGCGATGATGTGGTCGCGGTAATTGCCCCGGCCCTCGGGCGCCTCGCCGCTGCCGGCGACCACGAAGCTGCGCGGGGCATGGGAAGCGGCAGGCGTAGTGAAGCAGAAGGCATGAAACGACGGCTCGGGCGGCGGCGTCAACACCGGGCAGATATTGGCCCGGGCCACCGGGTTCACGCCATCCCGGTAGATACCCCAGCGTTCCAGTGCGCCGACATAGACCCGGTTGAACGCCTCGAAGCCCTGCTCGGTGAACGGCGCGGGTGAATGCAGTTCGCAGGCGCAGAACGCCGTGGTCGGGCGTCCGGACTGCTGGAGGAAGTCTTCGATGCGTCGAAATCCCTCGGCAAGCGGGACGGGCGTCGTGAAGCGTACGCGTTCGATGCGCGACCCAGGCAAAGCCGCGACGCCGCAGGAATATTGAAATACGCCGGGCATGTAGGTGTAATCGCCGGCAGGAAAAGGGGTGGTTTGGCCAGGCATGTCTGAAGGCTCCAGTGGAAAGGTGGCTCTTGTTGAAAGCCCGATGATGCCCGATTGCCGGTGTGCCGATCAGCAGCTTGAAGGTGTGGTTTCAAGACGTTCAATCCAGTTTCACCTCATGTGAGGGGGTAAAGGTAACGTTCTGCCCGGAACTCTCCTGGGGCGGCGAAACGCGGTCGCTCAGACCATCGTCACACCGCTCTCAGGGTGGGGGTATTTGAGGTGGCCAGAAGTGGGGGAATTTGGGTGGCCATCGGGGCGCTGAAAATACCATTGCCCAGGCTCAACGTCGCTGGGCTTCTCCAGCGCCACGACACGCGCGCCACGGGGATTGAGATGTTCCATCACCCGTTTGATGGTGCCACCCTTGCCGGCGGCATCGCGGCCTTCAAACAGGATAACGACCCGTTGGCCGGTCGCCTTGACCCAGGCCTGAAGCTTGAGCAACTCGACCTGAAGCTGGTATTTCTGGTTCTCGTATTGCTTGCGCGAGAGCAGATTCTTGTACGGGTAGGCGCCATTTCGCCAGTCGCCCGCAAGTTCCTCGTCAGGACTCTGCCCGTTCTGGCGTTTGCCATCTGCGCCATTGCGCAGCAGTGCGCGTACCGCCGCAATGTCTTCGCGCGAACTGCCTTGCAAGAAGGTCTTGAGTCTTGCAGGACCTGCGAGGTGGGTCGGTCGAGACTCTATGAGCCGGAGAATTCAACTTCTGCGCGGTAAGAGAACGGGCGCGCGAACACACCCGCGCATCCAGCACATCCACCCCGGCCAGCCGCCGAGTATTTTGCATCCCGCTTTCTTGGCACGCGTCGGAGGCGCCTTACGCGCGGCGCCCTGTGTCTGATAATGGCGCGAGCCGGGTCACCCACCCGGAAAATATTTCCGGACACGCACATCGAGCCATGACAGACGTCTTTGCGTCAGCGCCATCAGCCAGTGCACCCATCACGGTCCACAACTGGTTGTCGGGACTTGGAATGCCACAGTACGCCGCGGCTTTCGAGGCCAACGACATTGACATGGCTCTGCTGCCGGACGTCGGAGATCAGGCGCTCAAGGACATCGGCGTCGCCAGCGTAGGCCACAGGGTCAAGCTGCTGAAGGCCATCGCGCAACTGACCGTTGCGATGCCTGTCTCAACCGCACCCGGGCCCGCGCAGGCATCCGGCGCCATAGCTTCGCGCCAGTTGATCGGGGAACTCGAAGGCGAACGGCGCCAGCTTACCGTGTTGTTCTGCGACATGGTGGGATTTACCGCGCTGGCCTCGCGGCTGGACCCGGAGGTATTGCAACAGGTCGTGCGCGTCTATGAAGACGCTTGCGAGGTGTGCATTGCCCGTTACGACGGTTATGTGTTCCAGCGTTTGGGCGACGGCATCGTGGCTTTCTTCGGCTACCCGCTGGCGCACGAGGGCGAAGCCGAACGCGCCATCCACGCGGCGCTGGCCATTGTCGAATCGTTCGCTGCGTTGCCCATAGCTGAAGCCGACGCAGGACACTTGCGGGTGCGCATCGGTATCGCGACCGGACTGGTCGTGGTTTCATCAGCCGAGAAACGCGCGGTGGGCGAAACCATGAACCTGGCAGCGCGCCTGCAAACCATCGCGCAGCCGGGAGAGATCGTGGTCAACCAGCGCGTGCGGCGGCTCGCCGGTGGCCGGTTCGACTACGAAGACCTGGGCGAGCAGGCTCTCAAAGGCATCGCGCGTCCCACGCCGGCCTACCGCATTGCCGGGGTCAGTGCTGCGGCCAGCCGCTTCGAGGCGGCCACCAAGGACGGGGTGGCGCCGCTGGTGGGCCGAGAGCATGAAATCGGCCTGCTGATGGAGCGCTGGGCGCAGACACTGGACGGAGAAAGCCAGGTGGTACTGGTATGCGGCGAGCCGGGTCTGGGCAAAAGCCGGGTACTTAACGCGCTCAAGGCGCAAGTGCAAACCCAGGGCGCGCGTACCCTTGGTTTCCAGTGCTCGCCTTATTCGACAAGCAGCGCGTTCTGGCCCAGTATCGATTTCTTCGAGAGGGCACTTGATTTCGGCCGTGACGAGCCGCCCGAGGCCAGGCTGGACAAGCTCGAAGCCATGCTGGTCGCGTCTTTCGGCCTTGCGCTGGACGATGTCCGCTTTATCGCCTCTATCCTTTGCATTCCCTGCGAAGCGCGTTACGGCGCCAGTACGCTGTCGCCGCAAAAGCAGAAGGACGAAACCATACGCGTGCTGGTGGACATGCTGCACGCGGCGGCCGCCCGCGAGCCCACGCTGGTGCTGCTGGAGGACCTGCACTGGGCCGACCCCACCACGCTGGAAGTGCTGGACCGCTTGATCGGCCACGTCAGGAAATCGCGGCTGCTGGTGGTGCTGTCCTTCAGGCCCGAGTTCCGCCCGCGCTGGCCTGAGCATGGCCATGTCACTGCGCTGACGTTGCCGAAGCTGGCACGCTCGCGCAGCGCCGCCGTTGTCGCGCACTTGACCGGTGGACGGGCACTTCCGGGCGATTTGCTGGAGCAAATCGTGGCGCGCACCGACGGTGTGCCGCTGTTCGTGGAGGAACTCACCAAGTCCATCCTCGAATCGGGCGAATTGCGGCAGGTCGGCGACAGCTACGAATACACGCCGGGCACGCAGGCGATAGCGATTCCGGCCACGCTGCGCGACTCGCTGATGGCGCGGCTGGACCGCTTTGCCGCCGCGAAAGACGTGGCACAGGTAGGCTCGGTGATCGGGCGCGAGTTCAGCTTCGAACTGGTCGAACTGATCATGGCCAAACCACGGGATGAACTGCTCCATGCACTGCGCCAACTCACCGACTCAGGCCTGGTCTTTGCGAGCGGCAATCCACCGCAAGCCAGCTACACGTTCAAACATGCGCTGATTCTGGACATTGCCTACGACTCGCTGCTCAAGAGTCGGCGCCAACAACTGCACGCGAGAATCGCAGCTGCCATTGAACAGCGCCTGCCCGGCGTACTCGATACCGAGCCGGAGGTGATGGCGCGGCATCTGTCCATCGCGGGGCAGACGCGCGCCGCCATGGCCTTGTGGCGTCGGGCCGCCGAACTGGCCATGCGACGCATGGCCTTGATCGAGTCGATCACGCATCTGAACAAGGCGCTGGCGGAACTGGTTTTGCTTCCTTCCGATCCCGGCCGCGACCGGATGGAGCTGGAATTGCATGCCTCGCTGGGCACCGTTTTCATGCTCTCCAAAGGCTGGGCGGCTCCGGAAGTGGAAAAGGCCTACAAGCGCGCCAACGAGCTCAGCGCCTCGCTGGAGAATGCCGCCGATTCCGCGTGGGCGCTATGGGGTATTTGTGTCTTTCACCTGGTGCGTGGCGAGTTGGCCCACGCGCGCGAGATCGGGGATCGGCTCATGGTGCTTGCCGATGCCACCGGCAACCGGCGAACCCAACTGGTCGCGCACATGCTGGGGGTGCAATTGGCCATGTACTCGGGGCGCTTCGATCAGGTTGACCGGCACTGGGCCACCGCGGAGCAGCTTTACTCCGAGGCCGAAGACCGCGCGCTCATTGGCCACTATTCCACCGATCTGCGCCTCACGGTGCGCCTGCATGGCGCGCATGTCTTGTGGATCATGGGTTTGCCGGACCAGTCAGCGCGCTTATGCGTGGAAAAGGATGGCATTGCGCGTTCCCTGGCACACCCTTATTCGCTGTCCTGGTCGCTTACCTGGGGCGCCATGCCCCATATGTACCGGGGCGACCATGACGCACTCGAAAAATCGGTGACCGAAGGCATGCGCATAGCACGCGAACACGGCCTGGCCTACACCGAAGCCATAGGCCGCGTGGCGCATGGGTGGTTGCTGGGGCAGCGTGGAAAGCCCGCGCAAGGCATTGAGGAAATGCGCGCTGGCCTGGCGGCCTTTCGCGCGACCGGGGCGGAAATCGTGGTGCCCTTCTTCAAGACCCTGTTGGCGGAACTGCTCAGCGGCACGGGCGCCGAGCACGAGGCCCATACGCTGCTCGACGAGGCGTTGGACCAGGTGGAGCAATGGGGCGAGCGCTGGCAGGAGGCGGAGATACACCGCGTGCGCGGTTTGTTATGGGCCAACGCAGCCGGCCCGGACGATGTGCGGGCTGAAGTGAGTTTCCGGCGCGCGATCGATGTCGCAACGGTCCAGCGCGCACGCGGCTGGGAATTGCGTGCACGCACGGCCCTTGCCGCGCTGCAGCAACGGCAAGGCCAAAACGCGCAGGCGCGTACAACGCTGGAGCCGATAGTGACGGGTTTTGCGGAAGGCGCGCAGACAAGGGACATGCTCGACGCGCGCGCTCTGCTCGACGCGTTGTAAAAGCCCTTACGCGTTTCGGCTGCTGGCCGAGCGCGCGGGCTGAACAGGTTTCGCAGGAAGATGCTTGGCCTACAAGGCGGGGACGCTGACCTGGGCGTTGGCTACGATGCGTTGCAGGTTGTCGGGCGCGAAGAACTCCATCATAGGAACGGTCTGGGCAAACACGCCGAAGTAGCGGTCGGTATCAGCCTGGTTGCCGTGCAGTGCTTCGAACACCTTGAACATTTCGGGCGGCGCCTCGGCCAGCGCGGCCATCTGAGCGGTCAGGCCATATATCGGCACGGATGCTTCGTCGCGCTGCTGCTGGAACCGCGCCATCGCCTGCTCCATGGGTTGGTGCCCTGACAAACCGTCGGACATGGCCTGGGCAAGAAACTCCGCGTCGCGAAACGCGTTGCTGATACCCGCGGCCGTGATCGGGTCCATGGTCAGGCCGGCGTCGCCCACCAGCGCCCAGCCCGGGCCGCTGGGTTGGCGAAAGAATCCGGCTGCTGCGCCTTTGGACCAGGGCGCGTCACGCCGGCCAGCGCGCACCCGCGCATGCAAGCTGGGCGCAAGCCGTTCCAGCTCGGCGTAGAATTTTTTTTCCACGTCGTGCCGCACGTCCTGGAAATCGTTCCAGATCCACGATAAGCCCACCAGCGCCCTGCCGTCATTGGTATTCCATGCGTACACCATACGGCCGGGCCGCGGAACAAACTCTATGGCATCGAGTTGCACATCGCTGAAGTAGGAAAAATACGTGCCCTGGACCTGAGGCTGCGGGTTGTACTCTGCGGCGGCCACGCTGCGCGCCACGCGGGAGCTCGAGCCATCGGCACCCACCACCATGTGCGCCAGCTCCCGGATGCCGTTCGACTGTCCGCTGTCGCCAATGATTCCCGTAATGCGCTCGCCGTCGCGCAGCAGATCCGTCACGGAAAAGCCATCGCGAAACTCCACGCCCGCGGCGACCGCCGCATCGATCAGGATCTGGTCCAGCACCAGGCGGCGCGGCGCGTAGGCGCTGCGCACCTCGCCGGCCGGCGTGGGCCGCCCCTGCAGCGAAAACGCGCCGAGGTCGAGAATGACTTCGTTCAAAGGCGGGCAGTTGGACGCCTTGACGGCTTCCAGCAGCCCCCAACGGTGCAACTTCTCGGCCCCTGCCTGCCACACCAGGTGCGTGGACATCGCCACATCGCTCGGGAACGTGGCCCGGTCCACAAGCAACACGCGATGACCCTTGCGCGCCAGCAGCATCGCAGTTGCCGCTCCCGCGCATCGCGCACCCACCACAATCACGTCGTACATGGTCTCTCCCTTTCTTGCTGGCACAGGGTGGCACCCTGCTTTTACTCTGAAAACATGTTAGCGCGCTTTCGCGCAATCCACTGTTGGCAGTTGCGGCCATCCGTAAGGCGGTATGGGATCAGTACTTACGCTCACGACGATCACCTGCGGCTGCCCGGTTTGCTCCGCCAGTATCAAGGCCTGCGCAAGTGCCGCGTGAAAAAGCGGCACGCCATCGGTCAGCGCTATACCGACCGCCCGCGCGCCCAGACCCTCCGAGAACTTCACCAGGTCGGGTTGCCCGAGCTTGTAGTAGTGGTTCCAGTCGCGCTCTGTTGGAAACAGCCGTGCCATACCCTGGCTCACCATGCCGAAGTCGTTGTCGAACAGCACCACCCATACCGCACCAATGCGGTTTTGCGCCGCCGTGGAAATTTCAGCGCCGTGCATCATGAAGGCGGCGTCTCCGACGATGGCGACCGCTGGCTTTTCAGGCTCGGCCAACTTGGCGCCCACGACCGCCGCTACGCCAAAGCCCATGGGGCCCATGGCCAAAGCGATGTGATAACGCACTGGCGGGTCGATCACCATGTTGTTCAGTGACCAGCCCACGCAGTTTCCCGCATCGATAAAGACATGGCCGTCCTGCACCAACGCATTGATGACACGTGTCATGGCAGCGGGATGTACCGGTGCGGTTTCGCTAGCGCGTGCCACGGGGTCGGCGAACGGTGCGTGGTTGCGCTTGATGTCGCTGATGAATTTCTTGCGCTCGTCGGTCGCGACCTGGTTGCTGCTGCGTGAGGCTGAACACAAGGCGTCAATCGTGGCGCCAACTTCGGCCAAGATGCCGCGCGTGACGAGAAAGCCACGGCCGATGACGCTTTGATCCAGGTCCACCTGGATGAAGTGCTCGGTCGGCACCAGGGTCTTGCTATATTGGTCTTTCGCCGTGGCCGACGTCGACAATTCACCCAATGCGGAGCCCAGCACCAGCAATGCGTCGTAGGGTGCGTCGTTGTCGGGGCGCATATAGAGCGAGGGCCAGGCGCAGGCCGTCATGCCGTAGTTGCGCAAGGAGAGCGCATGGCTTTCCGGGAAGATGCCCTTGGCATCGGGTGTGGTCATCACGGCAATGCCAAAGCGTTCCACAAAAAGCTCGAAAGCATGCAAACGTTCGGGCGACGCCAGCGCGCCGCGGCAACCATTACCCAGCAAGATCAGCGGCCGGCGTGCTGCCAGCAATTCGTCCAGCGTGAGTGCCACTTTTTCCAGGTCGGTGCAACTGGGCATGGCCCGGTAACTTGCACTCGATGGGGGAAACGGGATCTTGTTGCCTTTGGGGTCGGCCGGTCCACCCGCCACCACGCAGGTTCCCGCAACGTCGTTGGGCAAGCTGACATGCGCCGCGCGCGCGGGCAATGAGCGGGCGTCGCGCAAGGCCTGTTGAAACAGGGTCTGGAAGTTGCTCTGGTCCACCACCATCGCGCTGTATTGCACCGCGTTGCGGTAAATCGCGTCGATGTCTAACTTGGCATCCGCGCCTTCCTGCAAATAGCCCATGCCGAAGTATTTGCGCGGAATCTCGCCGGTAATGACGAGCACCGCAGAGTTGCTGGTCTGCGCATTCATCGCGCCCGTCAATGCGTTGGTCGCCGCCGGGCCGGACGTGGTGAGCACCACGCCCAGGCCGCCGGTCACGCGGCTGTATCCGTCGGCGATATAGACAGCACCGGTTTCGTGCCGGCAGGTGATGAATTCAAACGTGTCGGCCTGCGTGCGCAGCGCTTCCATCAGGTAGATGCAGGCGCCCCCCGGTATGCCGAATATCTTGGTGACACCTTCAAGCTTGAGGTACTCCAGCAGGAGCTGGGCCACATTGAGGTTCCAGCGCACGTTGGCATCCGGTCCTGTAGTCAAAGTATTTCTCCGTCAATTTGTAGTGCTTGCATCCGCGCCTCGGCGGTAGAGCAGCGCGGTGATGCGCATTTCCATGCCAACGCCGAGCAGCACGAGATGGTCCATCTGGATGTCGGCCTGGAATTTCCCCAGGTTCACCGGCACGTTGGCAATCACCATGTCGCCGAAGTCTTCCAGCGAGCCGATGTACTGCCCGGGGCCGATGTCGGCAGCCCATGTATCGCAGACGAATTTGGAGGTCTGGTGCGAGATCAGCGTGATGTCATGTGCCGGCACCAGGTTGCGCTGCAGCAGCCGGTGCACCACAACACCGGCGTGCGATACGCCGAAGTCCTTGACCGCACTGCCGCCGCGCTGGTCGTCGAGTTTCATGAGCGGGGTTGTGAACAGTGGCAAGGGCGGCGTGACGATTGCCACAGTGGCTGCCGCCCGCGGCGCCATGCGCAGGGCCCCAAACAAGTCAGTGCGGGTTTCGTTTTCCCAATCAACCAAGCGGAACTTGCTCGCGTCGGTGCTCCAGCCCACCACGGCTGCGCCTGCACCATCGGAGGCAGCCAGGGCCACTGGCTCGTGGTAGTCCATATGGTGGGTCCAGTTGCTGCCGCACACCACCAGCGCGCACTTGATGGTACCGGCCTGGATCAGGTCATTGGCCAGCTTCATGCCGTCGTGGAAATTGGTGTATTCCGTGTTGAGTGTGATGATGCGGCACTGGGTCGAGAGCTTCAGGGCGGCGTGGACGGCCGCCAGGTCATTGGGCGCGTTGTACTGGCTGATGGACGAGGCGCCCAGCAGCATGTCCACGTCGCCCGGCAATTTGCCTGCATGGTCAAGCGCACGACTGGCCGCCTGCACCATGATGTCCACCACGTCTTCGGCTTTGGCCAGCACGCGCCGGTGTTTGAGACCCGTGAAGATGTCCGAGTTGGGCAGCTTGTGCGAATTGATCCAGTCAAACACCGGGTCGTCGTTGTTGCGAATCGTGTCGGGCACGCAGTACCCGACCCCCAGGGTTACAACACGCGGCGCCAAATCCACTGTCATGGCGATTTCCGGTTTTGGTTTTCGGACATAAGGGAGGTCTTCAAGGTTTCACCCAACCTGGAAGGGGCAGGCCAAAACGCTTGAGCACGATTTCGGCAGTCTGCAAGGCACCTTCCACCCAGGTCTGGTTGGTGGCGTAGGCTTCGCCGCAGACAAAACAGGGAAAGTCATTGAGCGGCTGCGTCATCTCTTCCAACACTTCCCAGGATTTGTAGCCGGCATTCCAGAGATGAACCCCGCCGCCAAAAGGATCGTCGGTCCAGTCCATGAAGGCGGCATCCAGCGGCTCGGGAATGTTGTCCACCCTGTGCAGCAACTTCAACTGGCGGTGCATTTCCACCACCATTTCATGCGGGGCCTTGTGCGCGTCCCAGTTTTTGCGCAACCTGTCGTCGATGCTGCCTGCAGCGCCAACTTCGTAAGCGAACGGAACTTGCTTGCGCGAAAAAAGTTTCGGTGGGTGACCGCTTGCCACCCGCTGGCGCGCGGCACCCAGGCCCCATGTCACGGGATCCTTGGAGCCTAGAGGGACCGCACGCAGACCGCCCCAGAACTCGGCGCCCGTCATGTCGCTATAGGCCATGATGGTGGCATTGGTATTGGCGGGGTCGGCGCCGTCTTGTTTGCCCTCTACCGCCCAGTAATAACACTGTCGAATCGGGATGTCCGTAAGCGAGCGCCCCTGGGCCACGCCCACGCGTTCCCACCACGGCTCGGGATAGACGATGAACAATTTGTCGAACGGAAAACCTTGCACTGAATTGACAAGCCATCCGACGCGCGCAGGCGCCTGAGGCCCCAGCACCGGGCCCTGGCGCTGCAGCAGTTCCAGCGAACGTTTGGGCATTGCCAGCACCAGGCTGCGCGCCGTGGCGCTGCTGCCGTCGCGAAAATGAAGGCGCACACCCGTGCTGCCGTCAACCAAAGTTGTCGCGTCGAAACCGGCCAGCCAGGCGTCGGTCTTCAACTCTCCGCCGGCTTCGGTGAAGCGGCTTTGCAAGCCCCACGGCACCGCTTCGTAGCCGCCATCGACCAGAAAGTATTTGACATCGGGCGCGAAGTCAAAGTACTCCAGAATAAGGTCCACCGCATTGCCGTTGACACCCAGGCAGTCGTAGCCGACCGTGGCCCGCGCCAGGTGGTAGGCCTCGAAACTCATGCCACGCGCCAACAGGTTCCAGAACCCGTGCTGGTACAACGGTGTTCCGTCTATCATTGCATCGCGCAAATACTGGTGCAATGCTTCGCCCTTCAGTTTGTTCACGTCGGGTAGCAGCTTGGCAACGCTCCAACCCATGAGCGTTGCGGCAGTGTTGCCCTGTTGCAGCCACGCGCGCTCGTCGTCGGCCAGCGCGTACGGCAAACTGTCAGGGTCGTCGAGTTGTGCGATGGTGCGGTGCTGGCCCCGCAAATAGGCGATGTTCTTGTCGTCTGTGACCACCTGTTCGCGTGGGGTGAGCTTGAGTTCATTGAGCACCAACCCGCGAACAAGGTCTTGCGAGGACATGTAGCGCATGCCTCCCAACTCGCAGGTGACATGGGGCATGCCGGGCGGCCGCCCAGACAGCAGGCGCCCGCCAATGCGGTTGCTGCCTTCAAACAAGCCGACCTTGAGCTTGCCCCGGCAGCCAGCCCACGCGCTGAGCTGAGGCGATTGCGTCAAATCGGCACTTAGAAGCCGATAACCCGTATACACACCGGAAACCCCTCCACCCACGATGGCCACGTCAAAGTCCGGCCCGACTTGGCTTGCGCGCATGTTCCAAACCCCCCTTGTTTGGCCTCCATCGAGCTGGGCTTGACACTAATGCACGTTCGACACGGCCGGATGTCACCAGCTTTTGTCCGGCTTCGAATTTGCTGGCCCCATCCGTCTTTTTTTTGCAGGCTGCGGTGGTTGTACGCCTGCACATGGGACCTGTCAACCCAAA
>JBDTMH010000115.1:0-13402 GCA_039934375.1 Burkholderiaceae bacterium
TCACCTCGCGCCAGTAGCGGTACATGCCGCGGATCAGCGTCTCGGTGACCATGTGATCGGTATCTCCGACCCCGCGTCCGCCGAGTTCGGCCAGCGTGTGGTGTACCGGCTTGCTGTCGAAGCCGCGCTGGCTGAACTCGATCACCTCACCGTCATCGGCAGACACGAAGCCGGCGGGGCCGAACAGGTTGGCCTGGCGCAGCCGGCGTTTCGTCATGGCCGCGTCGTCGTCCTCGAAGCCGAAATGGGTCCACTCGAAATTGAACGCCCCATGCCCATCGGGCTGAATATGCCGCGTCGAGACACTGTTCACCTGCTGCTGCAGGATCACGCTGGGGAACAGCGTCGTCATCACCGCACTCGGGCCGCCCCACCACGCCTCAGGCACGATGTCCAGAAAACGGTCGTCGTGCAACTGCATGCTTTCCTTGAAACTCGACACCTGCGTCACCTGTTCGGCCTTGCCGGACTGACCGCGGGTCGAGATCATCGCCGCATGGCGGTGATGCCGGTCCATCTTGAGTTCGGACTTGTTATCGGCGCGCCACAGGCCGAAGGTCACGAACCAGCTGTGCAACAGGCCCGGATGGTAAGGGTCCTTGATGTTTTCCTGCATCAGCTTCCAGTTACCCGGAATGCGCTGGCGGTTGTAGCCCAGAATCTTCAGTGTGCGTCCGTTGAACAGGCGATCGAAATAGTGCAGGATCACCGGTCCCATGTAGTCTTCCAGCGACTCGACGTCGTGGTCGAACGAGGCAAACACCACGCCGCCACGGGTCGCCACCTTGAGTTGCGTCAAGCCATTCTGCTTCAGGTCGAAATCCGCCGGCATGCCGCCATTGATCTTGCCGTCCTGGCGCACGCCGCGGCGAAACGGCACGCCTTGCAGATCCCCAGACAGCGTATAGCTCCACTGGTGATAGGGACAGGTGAACTCGCTGCGGTTGCCATGGCGCTCGCGGCAGAACTGCATGCCGCGGTGCGCACAGACGTTTTCGACGACATGGATGGCACCTTGCTTGTCACGCACCAGCAGCACCGAGCGCTCGCCAACCACGGTGCGCTTGAAGTCACCGGGGTGCGGAATCTCGGCCTCCAGGCCGACATAGCTCCAGTGCTTGCGGTAGAAGAAGCGGTCGAGTTCGCGCCGGTGCAATTCGTCGCTGGTGTAAACCGAAAATGGGATCTTGCTGGTTCCTGCACCGTCCCACTGGACCTTGGCCGGGAATACGCTGGGTTGTTGTTGTGGCATATCGTGTCTCCGCGAAAACCAAGGGCCTCAGGTCGGCTGCGCCGCCACCTGGTACTGCAACACCCAGTAATACGTCAGCTGCGTCAACACCGGCTGCTTACCCAGACCCTCGAGCAGTTGGTGCAGACGCGCCTGGGTCGGAAAATTCTTCAGCACCCGGTGTATCGTTCCGTCGTCGAGTGTGCGCAACTGGTAGCTGTCACCATCGGCATCGGTTTCAGCAATCGGTGTGCTGCTGCCCGCAACGTACCGGTTGTCCAGCAGCACCACGGTCGCACCCGGCGCCAGCACCGCGCCCAGGCCGCGCAGGAACTCGCGCTGGCGCGCCTGTGGCACATGCGAAAACCAGAAGCCGGCGAACGCGGCGTCGAACACACCCAGGTCGGCCGGCAAGGCATAGGCATCACCCTGGACGAAACGCACGCTGTCGGGCGCTACCCGGTGCGCGGCAATCGCCATGGTCTCGGGGGCGGCATCCAACGCCACCATGGCACGCGCCTGCGGCGCAATGAACTGGGTCCAGAACCCGGTCCCACACGCCACCTCAAGCACCCGCTTGCCGGCAAACAATGTCGGCAAACCTTCACGCAGTTCGGCAATGTCGGCCTGGCGCTCGGGCTTCAGGTAAATGCGGTCGTATTCCGACGCGCGCGCGGCGTAATACGCCACCATCTGGGGGTCAGCTGGCTGGAGGGTGTCCGTCATGATGAGGGCCTCGTTGCGCGCAAGCCGCCGCGGCGGTCAGCCGGCGGCCGCCTGCTTCAATACGTCCCGGGTACGCAATGCTTCTGTGCGCGCAGCGGCGGCGAAATCTGCACCCGAGCTGGCGTACAGGATGGCGCGCGAGGAGTTGACGACGATCGCTCCGGTGGTCTTGCCATCTGCCGCCACGCGCAGTCCGGCCCGCACGGTGGCGACCGCATCACCGCCTTGCGCACCCACGCCGGGAATCAGCATCGGCAGGGTCGGCGCCAGTTCGCGCACGCGGGCAATCTCGGCCGGGTAGGTGGCGCCCACCACCAGCCCCAACTGGCCGTTGATGTTCCAGGGGCCCTGCGCCAGGCTGGCCACATGCTCGTATAGCAGTGGCTGTCCCGGTAGCGTCGCCAGGCGCTGATTCTGCAAGTCGTCTCCGCCCGGATTCGAGGTACGGCACAAAAGAAAGGCGCCTTTGCCGTGGCGCCGCAGATAGGGCTCGACCGAGTCATAGCCCATGAACGGCGACAAGGTGACCGCGTCGGCGCCATAACGCTCGAAGGCCTCGATCGCATATTGCTCGGCCGTCGAGCCGATGTCGCCACGCTTGGCGTCCAGGATCACCGGCACCTGCGGGGCGACCTTGCGCATGTGCTGCATCAGCCGTTCGAGCTGGGCTTCGGCGCGGTGCGCGGCAAAGTAGGCGATCTGGGGTTTGAACGCCAGCACCAGGTCGGCCGTCGCATCGACGATCGCGGCGCAGAAATCGTAGATCCGTCCGGTGTCGCCCTTGAGGCGTGCCGGAAAGCGGGAGGGTTCGGGGTCCAGACCGACACACAGCAGGGACTGGTGGCTGCGCTCGGCGTCTGCGAGCATGTCGACGAAGGTCATGGTGCGTTGCCAGGGTGAGATGGCTGATTTTGCACCAGGCTGCGCGCCAAACACAGATCGGCCCAGGCATTGGCTTTCTCCAGTGGTGCGCGCAACAACTTGACCGGATGGTAGGTGACGATCACCGGGATTCCATCGACCCGAAATTCACGACCGCGCAACTGACCCAGCGGCATCTGCAATACCTCCGGATAGGCCTCTGCGAGCAGCGACAGCGCGGCAAAACGCCCCATGGCCAGGATCACCCGCGGCCGGGTCAGTGCAACTTCGCGGCGCAGGAACACCGCGCAGCGGGCCAGTTCATCTGGCGTTGGCGGTCGCACAGCGGCGGGCCGGCATTTGACGACATGGGTCAGACGGGCCCCGCCGCGTCCATGACCATCGCGCTGGCACGACACGGCGCGCAACATGTTGTCCAGCAGCTGACCGGCCGCCCCGACAAAGG
Source organism: Burkholderiaceae bacterium (assembly GCA_039934375.1). Lineage (GTDB taxonomy): Bacteria > Pseudomonadota > Gammaproteobacteria > Burkholderiales > Burkholderiaceae_C > CAISIP01. The sequence continues at coordinate 3,285 of JBDTMH010000115.1, forward strand.
GTGACCCGGCGCGCTCCTCGTGTTCGTCGGGTGGTTCGCCCACGACCAGCCAGTCGGCCTGCAGCGGCGCCGGCTCGCTGACGAACACCGGCGCCTTGCGCCCCTCGCACAGGCCGCAGGCGGTACAGTCCTGCACCGCCTGGGCCAGTTGCGCCCAATCCATGTGCTCCACCGCCCCATCCGTCTGCGACAGCGCCGGACTTGGCGCTGGTGCGGTCGGGTGGGGCTCTCTCACTACCCGCGCGAGCGGGCCAGCCACCTTCGCCGCGGCCGGGGCCCTGGGCCACCAGACCCGCACACCCATTTCCAGCAGCATTGCGCGCTGGCGCGCATCCAGATTCAGGCTCATGATCCTGCCCTGCGCGCTGCAGGCAGCGACGCCGAACGTGTCGCGATGGTTGCGGCGACGCCGATGTGGGACCCTCCGCCCCGCCGGCTGGGGAGCGAGCCCCGTTCAGAGCGGCCGGGCGACGGGAAAAGACGGATGGGCTGGATCACAGGTGCAGACTCATGACGACGGCGTCCTCGCGTTTGCCAAAACCTGCCGGGTAATACGCCTTGCGCAATCCTACCCGGCGAAACCCATGTTGCTCGTAGACCCGCATCGCACGCAGATTGCCAACCCGCACCTCCAGCCACAGCCACAAGGCGCCGTCACCACGGGCCCAGATTGTCAGCGCCTCCAGCATCAGCCGGGCCCAGCCCTGGCGCTGGTAGCTTGGCGCCACCGTGATGTTCAGCAGGTGGACCTCCTCGACGCCCTTCATGGCCACGAAGTATCCGAGCACCTCGCCAGCCGCCGTGAGCAGTTGGGCCTGGTAGCCGGTCTTGATCGTGTCGCGGAAATTGGTTTCGGTCCAAGGGTGGGCATAGGCCCGTTTCTCGACCCGCAACACGTCGTCCAGGCGCTCCAGCGTCAGTGGTTCGAACTGCGCCTCGGGCGCCTGTAGCACTGCACTCATGGGTTGATGGCGGCCGCTGCAAGGGTTGCGGCTCGTTCAGCGGTGGTGGACGCCACTTTATCGCGGATGTAGACCGGCAGTGCCAGCGCAGGGTCAACCGCCTGCCCGGCAGCCAGCAGCATGGGAGCCAATCGCAGCATCGCGCGCGCGTCCGGCAGCGCCTCGACACGTGCCTGCGTCGCACCGTCAGGCAGACGGGCACCGTAGTTCGCAAACACATTGCCCGCCAGCGCCTGATCCGCTGGCTGCAGCGCCACGTCCTGCGGACGGATCAGGGCCGGTGCGCGCAGCGTCTGCCAGGCGTGTTGCTCCCAGCGGTAAGTGCCAGCGTAGATCTCGTCCATGCGCGCGTCGAGCATGGCCAGTACCTGCCATTGCGCCGCCCCAGGTGCATGCACCGCGCGCGCCTGCTCGGCCACCACCAGCAGCGAGTCGAGCGGCAACACCGGCACCGGCGACCCGTCGGTGCGCGCGCGCGCCCCCCATGCCAAACCCTGAGCCACGGCACACGCAGTGCGCAGCCCGGTGAAGGCCCCTGGACCGCGTCCAAACACGATCGCGTCGAGTTCGGCCAGTGCCATGCCGGCCTGTGCCAACAGGTCCTGGATCGCAGGCACCAGCGTGCGCGAGGCCAGGGCGCCACCTTCGGCATCGTTCGACCAGACCTGGTCAACACCATTCACGGTGCGGCCAACGGCGATCGACATCCTGTCGGTACTGGTGTCGAAAGCTAGCAGTTGCATGTCTGTTCAGCCCTGTCAGATCTTCGCTTGCGCGACCGGCACGGGGATGCGGACTGTCTCCGGCGCGGCGCCGACCCGCACGCCAAACACGATGCCCAGTGTGACCAGCGCCAGGCCGATTGCCAGGTTCCAGTAAAGGGGTTCGCCCAGGATCAGCACCGCAGACAGCGATGCCAGAGCCGGCACCACCGAGGTCATCATCGTCGAGCGCACCGGGCCGAAATGTTGGATCATCCGGGTGAACGTCACGCCAGAGATCACCACCGAGCCGATGCCCTGGAATGCCATCTGAAACGCCACCTGGCCCAGCGGTGCGGTCAGGAACCGTCCGGGCACCAGTTCCCAGTACAGCAACAGGCCATAGACCGGCACATACAGGAAAAATGCGAATACCGTGATCGCCACCGTGGCGCGCACCGCGTCGAGCATATGGTGGCGCACCAGCACGCTATAGCAGGACCAGCACAAGGCTGCCGCCACGAACAGCAGATCACCCTTCCAGACCTCGCCGCCGTCGAAAGCCCGCATCAGGCTGGTGCCGCCCACCAGCACGTCGCCGGCCACGATCAGTGCCAGTCCGACGGCGCGTGCGCGCGTGATGCGGGTGCCCAGGAACAGGGCCGCCAGCAAGGTCGTCCACAACGGCAGACTGCCCGGCATCAACACGGCGGCATGACCGGCCGGCGCAAACACGAAGCCGCTGTAGGCCAACACAGCGTAGATCAATCCACCGAACAAGCCGGCAGCGGCCGTCGTCCTGAGCGGCAGCGGCGAAAAACCGAACATCGACGACTGGCGTTTGCCGCGCGCACGATCGCGCCGCACCAGCCACCAGCCTACGGGCAGCAGCACCAAGCCGGCGCCGAGCAGGCGCGCGAAGGCGATATCGAAAGGATTGAGCGCGCCGCCGCGAGACGGATCGGCCGTCGCACGGGCGATCACGATGAACGAGGTCCAGATGACCACGGTCACCAGGGCGGCCGCGACGCCTGTCGCTTGCGCAGAAAAAGGCTTGAACAAGCGCATCGGCGGATTATCGGTTGCGCGCGGGCTGTAGACTGGCGAGATGGATATTGCGCCCCGCCTTCAGCCGTACCCATACCGCCGATGGGACGGCCAGCGCGAGGGCTTCACAGGCCGCGCCCGCTCGTGGATGCTGGCGCGTCTGGCGCTGCTCTCTTTGAGCTTGGCTGCAGCGCAGTGGCTGCCGGCCGGTGCGGCATTGGCACAAGGCCTGCCACCGGAGGTCGATACGGCGCTGGCCCGGGCCAAGCTGCCGCGCGAAGCCGTCGCGGTGCTGGTCGTCGATGCGCAGGGCAAGCAGGCTGCGCGTGTCAGCCACCGGGCCGACGTACTGATGAATCCGGCCTCGGTGATGAAACTGGTCACCACGTCGGCAGCGCTCGACCTGCTTGGACCGGCCTATACCTGGACCACGTCGGTGTATGTCGACGGACCGGTGCGCGAAGGCAGGCTCATGGGTAATCTGTTCATCAGAGGCCGCGGAGACCCGACCATGGTCAGCGAACGCCTGTGGCAGCTGATGCGCCGGGTGCGCAGCCTGGGCATCACGCGGATCGACGGCGACATCGTGCTCGACCGCAGCGCCTTTGCAGTCACGCCGGTCGATCCGGGCGGCTTCGACGGGGAGCCGCTGCGTCCGTACAACGCAGCGCCGGACGCCTTGTTGCTGAACTACAAGTCGGTGCTGCTGACTTTTGTCGTCGACAGCGCGGCCAACCTGGCCCGTATCCACGTCGACCCTCCGCTGGCCGGCGTGACGATTCCGGCGAGCGTGCCGCTGGCCGCTGGCGGCTGCGGCGACTACCGCGGCAACCTGCGCGCGGATTTCTCGGATCCGCTGCAGATCCGTTTCGCTGGCAGTTATCCGGCAACTTGTCAGGAACGCACCTGGCCAGTCGCCTGGCCCGAGCCGCAGGCCTATGCGGCCCGGGCGATCGAAGGCATGTGGCGCGAGGTGGGTGGGCAGATCGGCGGCAGCGTGCACGACGGCAACGTGCCGAATGCCGCCGGGCCGGCGGTATTCGAGCTCGCTTCGCCGCCGCTGGCCGAGGTGGTCCGCGACATCAACAAGTACAGCAACAACGTGATGGCACAGCAGCTGTTTCTGAGCCTGAGCCTGCCGCCGCTGCGCGCTGCGGGCAAACCCGGCACCACGGACGCGCCCGCCGACCCTGCCGCGTCGAGCGCAGCCTCGCGCGCGCTGCTGCTGCAGTGGTGGCGCATGCGCCTGGGCGCCGCGGTCGAAGCGCCACTGGTGGACAACGGCTCCGGTCTGTCGCGCAGTTCCCGCATCAGTGCGGCCGCGCTGGCGCGATTGCTGCAGATTGCCTATCAGTCACCCTGGATGTCCGAACTGATGTCCTCGCTGCCGATTGCCGGCATCGATGGCACGATGCGCCGCAACCGATCCGGCGCGGTGGGCAGCGCGCATTTGAAGACTGGCAGCCTGCGCGACGTGACGGCGGTGGCCGGATACGTGCTGGCCAACAGCGGGCGCCGCTATGTGGTCGTGCTGTTGGTCAACCATGCCAACGCCGGTGCCAGCCGCGCGGCCATCGACAGATTGCTGGAGTGGGTCATCGACGACAGCTGAGGCCGGCAAGAAAGGTGGCGCTGAGGGACAATCCGCGCCATGATCTTCAGTGAATCCATCGGGTATGCGGCCGCAACCCTGACAACGGCGAGTTTTCTGCCGCAGGCCTGGTATACGTTTCGCACCCGCGACGTGCGCGGCATTTCGCTGGGCATGTACCTGATTTTCGTGCTCGGCGTCTCGCTGTGGCTGACATACGGGGTCATGGTGGCGGCCTGGCCGATCGTTTTTGCCAACGCGATCACGCTGATGCTGGCGGGCTTTATCCTGCTGATGAAACTGCGCTTCCAACCTTCGACCCCACACCCGCAACCACCGGCGTGAGCCACCGGGCCGTTCCCAAGGCGAATCCCGCAGTGCGCAGCAGGGAGGGCACCATAGTGAGCCACCGACGGCCAGCCGCTCTTTGGCCAGGGCGCCATGTGTAGCCAAAGCCGACACTACTGTCGATATTTACTACACAGTTTGCTGCGATGCCGCAAATAGTGTGAGAAAGTCCACAGATTCAAACACTTAAGACCTGGCCCGGTTCGTGCTTCATACCATGCATCCTTTCCAAAAGAATGCCATGTACAAGTTCAAATCCAGTATCGTCGCGCTCGCACTGACCGGTATCGCGCTCGCAGCAGCAGCCGGCCCCGTCCTCACAGCGGACGTGAAATTCGATAACCCGATATTCACAGGTTCGGGTTATGACAGCTTGACCATCAAGTTCCTCCAAGGCGGCAACGTCAAAACCGAAAACGTCGCTGCGGGCCGTTTTCAGGGCAAGGTTACCGCCACAAATGTTGTAGATACGGGGATATTCGTCGACGGCCTGGACAATCTGTTCATGTACTGCTACGACCTCTACGAGAGCATCCACCCTGGCCAGACAGTGCGATACACCATCGACTTCACTGGCGCCACGGGCCGCACGCTGAACTTCCTGGGCGCGGTCAATACAGTCATGAGCGGCACCGGCAGCACCTACAGTCCCTATGCCTGGCTGCATCCGACCTCCGCCAGCCAGGGCGCGGCGATACAGCTCGGCATCTGGGAGAGCCTCTACGACACCGGCGCATGGAACCTTGACGACGGCAGCTTCCAGGCCTGGAACCTGGACACCGGCACCAAGAACGCCTGGAACAGCTTCACGAGCGCCATAGATGGCAGCGACTCGCTCGACATCCGCTACACGATGGTCCTGAAAGCCATCGGTGCGCAAGACATGATCACCGGCGACCCACCAGCACAGGTGCCGGAGCCTGGCTCGCTGGCACTGGTCGGTCTGGCATTGGCCGGATTGGCTGGCAGCCGCCGACTGGGCGGCAAGGGCCGCCGCGACTGAAGCTTCAATAACGCCGGCGCACGGCTCGTCAAGGTGGTACGCCGGGCTCCGTCGGCCGCCAGCCCGACAACACAGTCTGACGAAGCTCAGGCGGCCGCAGCCGCGCGCTGCAGGCGGTCGCGCACCCCATCCCACTCGGGGCCTTCGGGCAAGGTCTCGATCCAGATCAGTTTGACGCCCTGGTCGTCGAAGCTGCGCAACACCGCGAACAACTGCTGCGCGGTTGCGGCCGCGTCGTCGGGCATGCGCCGCTGCAATACGCCGCTGGAGCGCGAGCGCAGCACTGACCGGCTGTAGGTGGCGATCACCGGGCCTTGCGCTGCCGGTTGCACATCACCTCCCAGCATGTCCAGCGCAGTTTGCAGCGCCCGGGCATCCATCAGCCGGACTTTGGCGCGTGGCGCGTAATGGGCCAGCAAGCTGCCTGAGGCACGCGGCGCCGCAGCCTGCCCCTCCACCGGCTGATCGGACAACACCGGCCGGCCCGCAGCCGCAGTGAGTTGCTCGACATGGATCGCGCCGGGACGCAGCAATACCGGCGCGCCCCGCGTGCAATCGACGATCGTCGACTCGATGCCGACGCCACAGGCGCCGCCGTCAAGAATCAGCAGTTCCGGTCCGAATTCGCCCAGCACATGGGCTGCGGTGGTCGGACTGACCCGGCCAAACTGGTTGGCACTGGGGCCGGCCAGCCCCATCACGCCCAGCGCGCGGCAGGCGTGCAGCAAGGCCTGGGCCACCGGGTGGTCCGGGCAACGCAGTCCGATCGAATCCTGCCCGCCGGCCGCCGCAGCACCCACTGCCAGGCGACGCGGCAGGATCAGCGTCAGCGGCCCCGGCCAGAATGCCTGCATCAAGGCCTGCGCATACGGCGGCACCTCGGCGGCAAAGTGCGCCACGCCGGCTGCACCCTTGGCGGTATCGTCCACATGCACGATCAGAGGATGGTCGCTTGGTCGACCCTTGGCACTGAACACCAGGGCCACGGCGGCGTCGTTGGCAGCATCCGCACCCAGCCCATACACCGTCTCGGTCGGGAACGCGACCAGCACCCCAGCGCGCAAGGCCTGCGCTGCACGCGTGACCGCCCCAGGCAAAGCGCCGTTCAGTATCACGTCGACCCAACCCTAGGCCAACGCCAGGCCCAACAATTCGGCCGCCTGCCGGGCGGTCGCGCGCACCTGCGCCACGGTGGCCGCGGTGAGCGTCAGGTGGCCCATCTTGCGGCCACGGCTGGCGCGCAGCTTGCCGTACAGATGCAGGTGGGCGCCCGGCAAGGCCAGCAGCGCCAACCAGGGCGGTGTACGTGGCGTATCGCCACCCGGGTGGCCCGGTGCATCGAACCACAAGTCGCCGAGCAGGTTCAGCATCACCGCGGGGCTGTGCTGGCGCGGCGGCACCAAGGGCAGGCCTGCCAGCGTACGCACCTGCAGATCGAACTGCGACGCGTCGCAGGCGTCGAGCGTGTAATGGCCGCTGTTGTGCGGACGTGGCGCGATTTCGTTGACCACCAGCACCTCGGCACCTTCCTGGTCAACGACGAAGAACTCAACACACAACACGCCGACGTATTGCAGCTCCTGGGCGATCGCGCGCGCGGCTTGCTGGGCCGCTTCGGTCAATGTCGGCGCGAGGTTGCCGTCGAATACTTCGGTCATCGCCAGGATGCCGTCACGGTGCAGGTTGCGCTGCACCGGATAACTGACCATGGTGCCGTCCCAGCCGCGCGCCAGCAGCACCGAACACTCGGCGCGCAACTCTAGCTGGCGCTCGAGCACGCAAGCGACCGACTGCAACTGCGCCCAGGCCGCAACCAGTTCGGCCCGGTTGCGCACCCGGATCTGGCCCTTGCCGTCGTACCCGAGCCGGGCCGTTTTCAGGATGCCGGGTAGCAGGCTGTCAGCCACAGCCGCGAGCTCTTGCGCGCTGGTGATGACGGCGTAGGGTGCGGTCGGCACGCCGCAGGCCTTGAAATGCGCCTTTTCGCGGATCCGATCCTGGGCAATGGCCAGCGACTGGGCCGATGGCGCCACCGGCCGATGGGCACCCAGCGTGAACATTGCACCCGAAGGCACGTTCTCGAACTCCGTCGTGATCGCGGCGCAGCGCTGCATCATCTGCGCCAGCGCCTGCTCGTCCAGGTAGTCGGCCTGCACATGGAAGTGGCTGACCAGCCCGGCCGGACTGGCCGGATCGGGATCGAGCACCGCAGTGAAATAACCCATGCGCTGCGCCGCATGCACGAACATGCGCCCGAGTTGTCCGCCGCCCATGACCCCCAGCGTGGTCTGCTGCCCGCTGGCGGTGGTGCCGGGAAGAATTGCCTGGCTCAGCATGAGTGCCGCACCGCCATGGCCCCGATCAACGGCCCATGCGCGTGCGTCATGACGCGCGGCCCGGGGTCGGCATCAAGGTGGCCGCGTCGGGCGGCACCACCATTGCGCGGGCCGCTTCGGTCTGCTGGGCGCGGAATTCCTGCAGGCGCCGGGCCAGTTCCGGGTCTCCGCTGGCGAGCAAGGCGACCGCGAACAGTGCCGCATTGGCAGCGCCGGCCGAGCCGATGGCAAAGGTCGCCACCGGGACGCCCCTGGGCATCTGCACGATGCTGTGCAGCGAATCCACGCCCGACAAGTGCCGGCCAGCAACCGGCACGCCCAACACCGGCACGATGGTCTTGGCCGCCAGCATGCCGGGCAGGTGTGCCGCGCCGCCGGCGCCGGCGATGATGGCCTTGAGGCCGCGACCCTGCGCCTGTTCGGCATATGCGAACATGTCATCCGGCATCCGGTGGGCCGAAACCACCCGCGATTCATGCCCGATTCCAAACTGTTGGAGAATCTGTACTGCGTGTTGCATGGTGTCCCAATCAGAATTGGAACCCATGACGACGCCGATTTGAATTTTCATGGTGGTGGTGAGACAGGGGTACAGGCCCATGCAAAACACCGGCCTTCCGTCTCCCGCCCGATTTTAGTCAGTCCCTTTGTCACCGCTCGTAAAACCACAATGATCAACGTCACCTCAGCCAATTTTGAAGCCGAAGTCATCGAAGCATCGATGAACACCCCCGTCCTCGTCGACTTCTGGGCGCCCTGGTGCGGCCCCTGCAAGGTCATTGGCCCACTGCTGGAAAAGCTCGAGACCGACTATCAGGGTCGCTTCAAGCTGGTCAAGGTCGACTCCGACCAGGAGCAGGAGCTGAGCCAGGCCTTTGGCATCCGCAGCATTCCCACCTGTGTGCTGTTGATTGACGGCAAGCCGGTGGACGGCTTCATGGGCGCGGTGCCCGAAGGGCAGCTCAAGACTTTCCTGGACAAGCACCTGCCACCCATGGACATCCTGGAGGCTGAGGTCACCGCAGAGTCGATCGCCGACGCACCGGATGCCAACGACCCGCAGGCGCGACACGAGGCGTTGCAGCAGGCCGTGCTGCAAAAACCGGAGGACGACGATGCTCGTTTCGCGTACGTCAAGTTCCTGCTGCAAAACGGCAAGCTCGCCGAAGCCAAGGCCGCGCTCGCGCCAGCCTTGCCGCGCATCGCGCTGGTGCGGCGCATCGACGCGCTGCAACAGTGGGTCCTGGCCATCGATTTTGCGACCGAGCAGGGCGCATCGGAAACCGCGCTGGCGGGCTTCGATACCCGCATCGCGGCCGGCAAGCGCGACTTCGATGCACGTTTCGGCAAGGCGCGTTTGCTGATGGCCGCGCAGGACTGGCCCGCGGCGATGGACGAACTGCTCGAAATCCTGATGCGCGACAAGGCCTGGAGCGAGGAGCTGGCGCGCAAGACCTTCATCGCGATCCTGGACATCATCGAGCCGCCGCCCGTCAAGGTGGCGGACGGACAGATCCCTCCGGTGGACCCGGTGGTGGCGACCTATCGGCGGCGCCTGAGCAGCGTGGTACTGAGCTGAGCCGGCGCTGACCCTCAACGCGCGGGTCGGTTTGTAGCAGCGGATTCGGCGGCCCCGACCCGATGCCGGGCGACCCGGCCTCAGCCGCGGGCCTGCGTGATGAGTTCCACGATGCTGCCCATCGTGGCCAGCCGCTCCGGGTCGAACCCGCTGGCGGCAAAGTCGATGTTGTAGTTCTCCTCGAGGTAGACGACGATCTGCATGATCGCCAGCGAATCCAGCAGCCCCGACGCGACCAGCGGGTCGTCCGGCCCCAGGCTTTCGACCGCCACGCCGGGCTTCTGTATCGTGCGCAGGAACTGGCGCAACGCATCCATCAGCCGGGCGCGATCGACGCTGCTCATGTTGCCCCCACGCTTGTCACTGCGTGTACTGCGCTGCCCCCCGAGGGGGCCTTCGCACCTTGGGGCGGCCCGGCGGTGTTCATGATGCGGCCCCCGTGGCCAGCAGCCGCACCAGGTCGAGCGGGGCCTGATCCGCGCAGGCATCGCGCACCGCCTCGCGGTTGATCTTGCCGCGCGAGGTGCGCGGAATCTCGGCCACCGCCCACC
>JBDTMH010000116.1:0-13365 GCA_039934375.1 Burkholderiaceae bacterium
GGTTGTCGACCTCGGCCCGTGGCTGGCCTTTGGCGTCCACGTCGAATACCGTGCGCCGAACGTCCTTGAGCAGCCAGAAGCCGCCGCCGCTGAACTCGCCGCTGGCCGCCTCGCTGTTGGAGACCAGTTTGCCGTTGTCGGTGTATTCCATGATTCGGATGCGACGCATGTCGCCATTGGGCCGTAGCGATCCGACATTGACCCAGAAGGAATGCTTGTCCTGCTTCTCGCGCAGCCAGGCGCCCGTCTGGCCGACAGTGATTTCGTGCACGTACTTTGCGCGCAGGAACTGCCCGGCACGGTCGGCCACCGGCACCAGGAAATCGCCAATGGCAAATGTGATCAGTGTGAACAGCAGGCCCAGACCCAGCATGACGCGCAGAGCCCGCCAGGGATCGAGCCCGCTGGTGCGCAGCACGGTGAATTCGGAGTTCTGTGCTAGCCGTGCCATGACGAACACCGAGCCGATCAATACCGTGATCGGCAACAGGTCGTACAGGCTGCTGACCGACAGCGTTGCGACGAAGGCGAGTGCATGGCGCAACTGATAGCCGTCGGGACCAGCGATATTGATCCAGCGCAGTTCGTTGACGAAGTCGATGAACGAAAACAGGGCCAGGAAGGCCAGTGTGGTGAATCCGACCGCGGCGAAGACCTCGCCGTAGATCATGCGGCGCACCGTTTTCATGGCGTGCGCGTCGCAGTGATATTGGTCGGTATGCTCCGCCGATAGGAAGGGAGCAGACTCAGATTCCAGTGCTTCTTGAGCAACAGCAGGCAGGTCAACGCGAACACGCCGCCATGCAAGGCGAGGTTGAAAGTCCAGAAATCAGCAGTGCCGGAGGAAACGCGACTGGCGCCGAGGTTGACCATGTTGTAGTAGACGATGAAGGTAAACAGCGAGAACAGCAGATTGCCGTTGCGCCCGACACGTGGATTGACGGTGGAAAACAGCAGGGCCATGAGCACAAAGTTGACCGATGCCAGCGCAAGCCCGATTCGCCACGACAACTCGCCGAGAAAGGGCGGTGTGTGGCCGCGCCACAAGGCGCGGGTCGACAAGACAGTGGGGGGCAAGGCACGCGCGACCTGTTGCGCCTTTTCATCCACCAGGACGCCATATTCCTTGAATTCGCTGATCTTGAATCCGGGCGCGCGAATCTGGTCTTCCAGGCGCTGTCCGTTCGAAAGCATCAGGAACCGGTCGGCGCCCACGTTATCGATGCGCCCGGCCCGTGCCGTGGTCACGATTTGCTTGCCTTTCTCACGCGCCGCGATGAACACTTGTCCGGCCGTCTTGCCCCCGACCGAGTCCTTGTCGATGAAGAATACCCGGTCTCCGCTGGCTGACTCCTGGAATTGCCCGGGAATGATGCGCTCGAGGTCGCCGCGTTGTTCGTACCGGTCGCTCAAGGCCTCCGATTGCCGGTGCGACCATGGCCAGACAAAGATCGAGAACAGGGCGATGACCAGCCAGATCGGCCAGGCGAATCGCAGCAATGGGCGCAGAAAGCTGCCCAGTCCCTGACCACTGGAGAACCAGATCGCCATTTCGCTGTCCCGGTACATGCGCGACAAGGTGGAAACGGTGGCCACGAACAGGCTGAGCGTGAGAATCGTTGGCGCATGGCCCAGAACCGTGTAGCCCAGCACCATCATGACCTCGGCCGGATCGACGCTGCCGCGCGTGGCCAGGCCCACGGTACGGATCAGCAGCATCGTCATGACGACCGTCGCGAGCACCACTGCGGTGGCGCCGAAGCTCCGGGACATCTCCTTGCGGATGGAAGAATGGAATAACATCGCTGGCAATGAAAGCCGCAATTATGAACTTTGAAATCAAGTCGATGGATTTGGCTGGCGCCGCCGCTTACAAGGCAGACGCACTGGTCATTCTGGTTCCGCAGCCGCTCGAGGCAGCAAAAGGAGTGTTGTCGGATCTCATCGCCGCGGCACGCAAGGCCGGTGACCTGGAGGCGAAGGCCGGCAAGTTGCTGGCGATGTACAACGTCGCCGGGGTAACCAGCAAACGGGTGGTTCTGGCAGCTTGCGAGGCCGGCACGGCGCGCCAGGTGCGACTGGCAGTTGCATCAGCCGTCGCGGCGCTGAAGGTATCGAACGTGCACAAGTTGCTGATCTGCTTTGCCGGCCCTGCCGACGATGCCGCGCTGCGCATGGCGGTTCAGGCGGCAGCAGATGCTAGTTATGTCTATACCACCACCAAGTCCAAGCCCGAGTCGCGCGCGCTGACCCAGGTGACCGTGGGCGTATCCGACGCGACACCGGGCCAGGCGGCTTTTGCGCAGGCAGTGGCCACAGTGCATGGGGTGGAACTGGCCAAGGAATGGGCCAATCGACCGGCCAACCATGCAACGCCCACGTTGCTGGCAGGCGCGGCCAAGGAGCTGGCCCGGATGGCGCATGTCCAGTGCGAGGTACTGGGGCCCAAGCAGGTTGCCAAGCTCGGCATGGGGGCTTTCATGGCCGTGGCCCGGGGCTCGGAAGAGGAATTGCGCTTCATCATTCTGCGCTACACCGGAGCGCCCAAGACCGAGGCGCCGACGGTGTTGGTGGGCAAAGGCATCACATTCGACAGCGGCGGAATTTCGATCAAGCCAGCCCCGGAAATGGATGAGATGAAATACGACATGTGTGGTGCCGCCAGCGTGCTGGGGGTGTTCCGTGCGCTGTCCGAGCTCAAGCCGGCGATCAACGTGGTCGGGCTGATCCCGAGCTGCGAGAACCTGCCCGATGGGCGCGCCGTCAAGCCTGGCGATGTAGTGACCAGCATGAGTGGGCAGACGATCGAGATTCTCAACACCGATGCCGAAGGCCGGCTGGTGCTGTGCGACGCGCTGACCTACGCGGAGCGGCTCAAGCCGCGTGCCGTGGTGGACATAGCGACACTCACCGGGGCTTGTGTGATTGCGCTGGGTGCTGTGCGCAGTGGCATGTTTGCCAGCACTGATGCTCTGGCCGGGGCGTTGATGAAAGCCGGCGATGATGCGCAAGACCTGTGCTGGCGCATGCCGCTGGACGATGAATACGGCGAGGGCCTCAAGACCCATTTTGCCGACGTGGCCAACGTCGGTGGACGGCCTGCCGGCGCGGTGACGGCGGCCAAATACCTGCAGCGTTTCACCGCGAAATATCCTTGGGCGCATCTGGACATCGCCGGGACGGCATGGAAGGGTGGTGCGGCCAAGGGGGCAACCGGGCGGCCGGTGCCGCTGTTGTTGCAGTTCCTGCTGGCCCAGGGCGGGCCGAAAGCTGCGGCCGGCAGCGCCAAGGCGCCAGCCGTCAAGCGGGCAGCGCCGGCACGGCGCAAGCTTTGATCGATTGCCAGGGATTTCTGCGTGGTCCCACGCCGATGCCATCGATGCTGATGCGAAAAGGCGAAAAGCCCGGACGTGCAGCGCCGCCACGTGAATTGCGGACCGCGCGATGACCGAGATTGCGTTTCACTTCAACATGACCGACAAGACCGACTACGTTTGCCGACTGCTGCGCAAGGCGTCGGCGCAGGGCGCGCGTGTCGCGGTGACCGGGCCGCAGGCGGCCCTGCTCGATCTCGACAAGGCCTTGTGGTCGTTTTCAGCAGTCGACTTTGTGCCGCATTGCAGCGCAGACAGCCCGGCCGCAGTGCGCGAGGCGTCGCCGGTGCTGTTGGGTTTGCCCCTGGACGAGTTGCCGCATCACGAGGTGTTGCTGAACCTGGATGCCGAAGTGCCGGTGGGCTTCGAACGATTTGCGCGTGTGATTGAGGTCGTCGGTTCCGACGACCAGGAACGGGCGCAGTCGCGCGTGCGCTGGAAGTATTACCAGCAACGGGGTTATCCGATCGTGCAACACGACATGGCAGGCAAGGAGTCCCGCTGATGGTCACCACTGCGCGTGGTTTTCCACGCTTTCTCCCGACCCTGACCGAAGTAGTGCATGCGCCGGTGCAGCCACCCGAACCGGTCGAACTGCCGCCGGATCCGGCGCTGCTCGAAGCAGCCCGGCGCGAAGCCGAAGCAGCCCAGTGCGCGATTGAAGCGGCCCGGCGTGAAGCCGAAACGGCGCGGCGCGAAGCCGAGTCGGCGCGCCGGCAGAAGGTCGTCGAGCGCCTGCGCGGACATGTGTTGACGGCCGTCGACGAGCGGATCCAGGATATAGTCGCCGCTGCCATGCTCGAACAGGTCGACCTGTTCGGCGAGCGGCTGCGCCGCCAGATGGACGATATGGTGCGTGAATCGTTCGAAACCGTGGCTGGTCGGCTGCGTGCGGAACTCGAGGTTCTGGTGGACGAAGCGGTCGATGCAGTGCTCGCAACACCCGACTTGGAGTCAGAACCGGAGCTTGAGCCCCAGCCCGACCCCCAGGACAATCCGCCAGCCTGAGTTGCAGTGCGCGGCGTTGTATTTTTGCCCGTGGAGCCCCGAATACCTGGGGGTTACGCTGTGGTGTGCCTACAGGAAATGCGGTATCCTCGCCGGTTGTTGGGGCAAATACTGCCCAAACTGAACAAAACCCCCCTTGGAGTTCCTATGCAAATGAAATTTCGTACTACGTTGACATTGTGTGCGGCAGCTGTCTTGATGGTGGCTTGTGGCAAGAAGGAAGAACCGGCTCCCGTGGTTGCTCCGGCACCTGTCGCGGCTCCGGCACCTGCTGCTGCACCGGCACCCGCTGCTGGCGGTGACGTCATCAAGATCGGCCACGTCGGCCCGACCAGTGGTGCGATCGCTCACCTAGGCAAGGACAACGAGAATGGTGCCCGCATGGCCGTCGACGAACTGAATGCCAAGGGCGTGATGATCGGTGGCAAGAAGATGACGATCGAATTGCTGCCGGAAGATGACGCGGGTGATCCGAAGCAGGGTACCGCAGTGGCAACCAAGCTGGTTGATGCCAAGGTCAATGGCGTGATCGGTCACCTGAATTCCGGCACCACGATCCCTGCTTCGGCGATTTACGACGCAGCCGGCATCCCCCAGATCTCTCCGTCGGCGACCAACCCCAAATACACCCGCCAGGGCTTCAAGGGCGCGTTCCGCGTCGTGGCTGACGACGTCCAACTCGGCGGCACTCTGGGCAAATACGCCGTCAACACCCTCAAGGGCAAGAACATCGGCGTGATCGATGACCGTACCGCCTACGGTCAGGGCGTCGCCGAAGAGTTCGAGAAAGCGGCTATTGCCGCTGGTGGTACCGTGGTCGGTCATGAGTTCACGACCGACAAGGCGACCGACTTCAACGCCATCCTGACCACACTCAAGGGCAAGAAGATTGATCTGTTGTTCTTCGGTGGCATGGACGCCGTAGCCGGCCCGATGATCAAGCAGATGGCGCAACTCGGCATCAAGGCCAAATTCATGGGTGGTGACGGTATCTGCTCGACCGAGCTGGGCAAACTGGCTGGCGACGCACTCAAGGACGATATGGTCTACTGCGCGGAAGCCGGTGGCGTCGAGGGCGAGCAGAAGGCTGGCATGGACAAATTCCGTGCCGACTTCAAGGCCAAGTTCGGCCAGGACGTGCAGATTTATGCACCGTACGTTTACGACGCACTCAACGTGATGGTTGCTGCCATGGTCAAGGCCGATTCGGCTGATCCTGCCAAGTACCTGCCCGAACTCAAGAAGTCCGACTACAAGGGCGTGACCGGCACGATTGCCTTCGACGAAAAAGGCGACATCAAGAACGGCGCCCTGACGCTCAAGACCTTTCGTGGCGGCAAGCCTGTCGAACTGGCTGTGATCCGCTAATCCGGCGTTCACGCTTCTCGAAAAAGCCCCGCATTGCGGGGCTTTTTCGCCTGCAGACCGCCCGCGCCGGCCTGGACTACCAGGCCCGGGAATGACAACGCCGGAGCTGCGTTGCCAACCGGAACCCTGGCCTGAAGGCATTGCGAACAAATAGCTGCGGAAAATAGGTTTATGCGTCTGGCGTGTGAGGTTTTCGTCGCAGATCGGGCGCAGACAGGTGGCGCGCTTCCGGAATCAGACCCACGAACAGCTTGGTGATGGTGGCGACTTGTTGTCGGGCCGCAGCCTCTCCGTATTGCGACGCGATGGCAGACATCAAGTCACCGCGCAGGTACCACAACGCCTGCAAATTAGCCGCGCGCTGGATACGCGCGAAGAGGGCGGCATAGGGTTCCCCGGCTGCGATATGGGGCGTCACTTGCAGCATCGCGTGGCGCACCCCATCGGTTGCCGGCTCAGGGACGACTTCTGTCCTGGCACGCTGACCCCAAAAGCTGTGGATGCTTTTGAGGCTAGGCTTGTGCCAGCGCATTTGAGCTACCTTTTGAGAAACAGATATACCAGTAGCAGCGCGAAGCACACCAGCAAGGCCTTGAAAGACAGGCGACTCGACGCAGAACGGGTCTGCTCGGGCAAAGGCAGCGGTCTGAGAACCGCTGGCACCGTTTCTCGTTGGTTCATGGTCGTCCGTTCGAGCTACGCATTAGGTGCGGGACGAAGGCATCGAAAACACCGATAGGCGAACCTGAAGCACTGTTTGTCCCACCCAATCCACGCAAATGCAGGAATTGAGCCATGTCGAAAGCTTATGGAAAATCAATAACTTGCACGGGCAGGTCCACGTCGCAACGCAGGGGATGACAGATTTTCCGACATGCTTGTTGCGCCTGCAGGGCGTCGGGACCGGGGCCTTGCTCAGCCCGCTTCGCCCGCAAGCAAGCGCCCCAGACTGTCTGCGACCTGCCGAACGTGGTCGCGTGCCGAAGCTACGACAAGGCACTGGCGCAAGTAGCCGTGCGCCATGTCGTTGGCGGTATGCAACTGCACGTCGGCGCCCGCGTCGCGCAGCAATTGGGCGTAGGCGACGCCTTCATCGTGCAAAGGGTCGTGCCAGGCCAGGGCCACCACCGTGGCTGGCGGCTTGCGCAGCCATTGCTGACGCATCGGGATGGCGCGAACGTCGTCAAGCGCACCGGCAGGCCCGAGCAACTGGTCCCAATACCAACGCATGCCGTCACGGGTCAACCCGGGCCCGGCACCGCGCTGGAGGTAGCTGGTGCGCTGAAAGTCGAACGACGTGACGGGATAGAAAAGCAAGGCTGCAGCGGTTGTCACGTTTGCATTGGCATACATCGCATTCGCCGCCAGGTGTCCACCCGAACTGTCACCCCCGACGGCAATGCGCTTGCACCCCAGCGCTTCAAGGTGCAATGCCGCCCAGCCGTAAGCTTCTGCCGCATCGTCGCAAGGCCCCGGAAACGGACACTCGGGCGCCTTTCGGTATTCCACGCTCAGCACCCGACAGCCGATATGGTCGGACAGGAAGGCGCACGCGTTGTCATGCGTTTCCAGGTCGCCGACGACCCACCCGCCGCCATGAAAGAACACCAGCAGCACATCGCTGGCGGCAGTCGGCGCGGCCTCGGCGCTCGGTTGGTAGAGACGGGCCGGCAAGGTGCGCTGTGGCAATGCGATGGAAATGTCCTGACGCGCCACCGGCAGCGCACTTGCCGGCGATGCATACAGCGCATTCCCGGCACGCTGCAGTTCGCGACGCCGCTGCGGTGTCAAGGCTTCGGCCGGGACAGCGCGGACCAGCGCCTCGGCGCGCAACAGCAGTTCCCGGCTGCTCGGATCCAGTACGGGGATTGCCTGATTGTGGGTTTTGATCGCCATTGAATCGGTCTGATGGGTCGGCCCCGCAGTCTAGCGCCGCTGCGCAGCAAGGGGCGGATTCGCGGCCAGTCTCGTGGCTAGAATGACGTCTGATTGCAACAAGAAGAAGCGAGTACGCTTGGAATGCCTGATGCGACCTTGACCCTGCCGAATGCGGAGTGGCCGTATCTGCAGATACTGATTCGCCTGGCCTTGAGCCTTGCCCTGGGTTTACTGATCGGTCTGGAGCGCGAGCGACGCGGCAAGGAAGCCGGCCTTCGAACTTTCGGCTTCATTTGCCTTCTGGGTGCGATGGGCGGCTCGCTCGGTGAGGCCTACTCGCTGCTGATTCTCGCGTTGGTAGGAATGCTGGCCGTGCTATTGAACGTGCAGACGCTGCGCGCCGACCAAGGCACGGAACTGACAACCTCTGCGGCGATGCTGGTCACCTGCATGGCGGGAATTCTGTGCGGCCAGGGACACACGATCTCCCCAGCAGCCGTGATGGTGATCGCAACCGCGCTGCTCGCATGGAAGGAAAGACTGGCGGGCTTCTCCATGGGCCTCACTGAAGGCGAACTGCGTTCGGCACTCATGTTGGCCGTCCTCGCCATCGTGATCTACCCGGCACTCCCTGCCGGGGCCGTCGGCCCGTGGAACCTGATCGAGCCGCGCGCGGCCTGGGTGACGGTGATACTGATTGCCGGTATCGGCTTCGTGAACTACATCTTGTGGAAGCTGTATGGTGAACGCGGCACGGAGCTTTCGGGCTTCCTCGGCGGGCTGGTCAACAGCAACTTCACGGTCATCGAATTGTCCTCGCGCGTCGGGAAAAACTCCGTCGCATTTGTCGACTCGGCGTACCGAGGCATTCTTCTCGCGGCCACGGCAATGGTGGTTCGCAACGCCAGCTTGCTGCTGATTCTTGCACCGCTCGCCCTGGTCGGTTCCCTGGCCGCATTCTTGCTGATGCTGGCCACCGGCGCGGCACTGGTGCTGTGGAGCTATCGCAGGCGCAATCCGGAATTGGCAGAAGAGTCCGCAAAGATCGATCTTGAGTTGCCGTTCTCATTGCCATTGGCCCTGAAGTATGGCGTCGTTTTTCTGGTGCTGCATATCGTTGGCAGCCTGACGCAACGAGAGTTCGGCGACATGGGCTTCTACCTTGTCTGCGCGGTGGGCGGTCTGATGTCCAGCGCCAGCGCCGTGGCGGCCGCAGCAACTCTGGCAACGCAAGGCACGATCTCTCCGACGGTTGCCGGCTCTGGCTCCGTGCTCGCCTCCTTCACGAGCATTGCTTTCAGCTTGTCCTTTGTGCTGCGCACCCGAAACCGCCCGCTGATCGGCCGGGTCGCATCGGCCATGGCGTTCATGGCGATTGCCGGCGTTGTGGGTGTGCTTGCCTGGAGCAGCGTGCGTCCATTGTTCGCGCGCTGGATCACATAGCGGGACGCGGGGCCCGGCCCGTTTGAATCTGTGGTTCCACAAACCGAGCACCTCGAGCGTATGATCGATCCTCGCGACCTGTCTCAGCTTCGGCTAGTTTTGCGGGCGCCCCGGACTGCCAACCAGGCCGACCCCTGACGACTGAAACCGTGGAGCTCGAAGGCCACAAGTGCGGCGTGTCGATGTGCGATGTCGTGCTGCACTGAAATTCGATTTGAAATTGCTCTCGGTGCCCGTAGGACGGGAGTTGGGGGATATTCAAACAATCGCAAGTAGTTTTCAACCACCAGGAGAAATACATGACGTTCGCAGTTTTGCACCCCGCCATCGGAAAAACCAAGCCGCAGGGCGCCGCCAACTTCAGCGGCGGTGTGCTCAAATGCCACTGCGCAAAAGACACCGTCGAGGTGCGCGTGGACACACAGGTCTTGCACAACCATGCCTGCGGATGCAGCAAGTGCTGGAAGCCGGCTGGCGCCATGTTTTCCGTCGTCGGCGTGGTGCCGCGCGACAAGCTGCATGTGACGGCGCATGCCGAAAAGCTTCAGATTGTCGATCCGCAGGCCACCATCCAGCGCCACGCTTGCAAGGCGTGTGGCGTGCACATGTTCGGGCGCATTGAAAACAAGGCGCATCCGTTTCACGGGCTCGACTTCATCCACACCGAGCTTTCCAGCGATGCCGGCTGGGCCGGGCCGGAGTTCGCCGCTTTCGTGTCGTCCGTCATTGAAACCGGTACTCCGCCTGAGCGCATGGCTGGCATTCGCAAGGAGTTGCGCGATGCCGGGCTGGAGCCCTATGACTGTCTGTCGCCCACGCTGATGGACGCCATCGCCACCCACGTGGCCAAGTCACGTTAATTCATTTCCGCCAATCTACCGCTGATTGCCTTGTCGCAGGGACAGGCGGCGCGTAGCCCCCGTGTTGTTGAAAGTCCAGCTGGCGAGCTGTGCGATCAGAAACAAAAAAGCCCCGTAAACACAAGGCTTGCGGGGCTTTCAGGGGCTCTGTGCTGGATGACACAGAACGCATTGTTGGCGGAGAAGGCGGGATTCCATCTCGCTCCGCAAATTTTGTATCCAAGGCTCTTGTGCATCAACGACTGACGGTAGTCGCACCGGAATTCGAAGTAAATATTCGGTGAACCCGTAGCTGGGGGTCAGGCACACAGGAGCGAGGCGAAGTTGTTTCGCAACGGGTATAGCCAGATATCCTTGATGGGAACTATCTGCTGGTGTGTTGATGATTTCTTGCCGCGCCCGGTAGTTTGCCCGATGTTGATCCAGTTGGCTGCCTTGTAGCAGGTGCCGCGGTGGCGCTCTGACTCGACGAAGGTCTCCAGCAGCACCGGGCGGTACCCGTGCCCTTGATCTAGTCAAGCGTCCGATGCCAGTATTTCGCAAGACCGTGAGTGATTGCCTCGAAGAATGGGCGAGTTCGATTGGCTGTTGGTCTATGGCCGCTATGCTTCGAAACCAACCTTTGGTGCGGTGATTGTTTGATCGATCCGTGCTTATCCGGTTGTCACAGACACACGCTTGGTCCGCGACAACTTGGGCTGTCTCGCTACGAAACGGCCTTTCAGATTCTCCACAAGTTGCGCGCCGCCATGGTGCGCCCTGATCAGGATCGTATCGGCGGCAAGCCCGAGGAACACATCGAGGCCGATGAAACCTATGTCGGCGGGCGTACCCGTGGCAAGGGAAGAGGCGTGCACGACATGGTTGTCGCGGCGGGAGCGGTCGAAGTCCGCCAGCGCAAGGAGCAAGGAGCAAGGAGCAAGGGAGCCGCAACAAACGCAGAACCGGTCGCTACGCAGGACGCGTTCGCCTGGCCGTTGCACCGGATCGTAGCGCCAAGTCGCTGGGGGGATTCATTGAGCGCACCGTTACTCCCGGGGCCACCATCATTACCGACGACTGGCGCGGCTATGCGAAGCTGGGCGAGCGCGGCTATTGCCATACCGCCGTCGCCGAGCGCGGCGACATGCAAGTTGTCGAGACCTTCCTGCCGATCATTCACCTCGTGTTCTCCAATCTCAAGACCTGGTTGCGCGGCACCCATCACGGTGTCAGCCCACAGCACCTATCAGCCTATCTCAACGAATTCACCTTCCGCTTCAATCGCCGCTTTTACCCTTTCAACTCTTTCCGATCCCTGCTCGGCATCGTCGGCGACGTCACCGCGCCAACCTATGCCGAGCTTTACGCCGCCAAATCCAGACCCACTACATCTAGTGGGCGTCTGTGACAACCGGATAAGCACGGATCGATCGTATGACTGGACCAGGCAGGAAGTCGCCATACAGATTGGTGTCACCTACACCCGCATCCGGCCAAAAGCAGCCTGTTTCAGCTCGCGGGGAGAATGACTACCCCACTTGGATGCGGCCATAGCCTGCTCCCCGTTGGACGCCCTGGCCCGTCGTCGGTAGCAACCTTGCGATGGCAATTGGCCGGTAAGCCGCTGCCGAACCGACAGCAAATGCGCCAGGTCAAGCCTTAGGCGTCGCCTCTTCCTCATCCTCTGCGCCGCTCGGTACAAACGTGACTCCGTGGTGCACCAGATAGTCGCGGATCAACCGGCGGATCACCTGCGATGGGGTGACGTCCTGCTTGGCGCAAAGCATTTCAAAGGCCTTTTTCTTGGCCGGATCGACCAAAACTGTCAGTCGTGCCGTCTTAAGTTCCATAGGGTATCCGTATGTCAGTCGAGTTGACATTGTAGTATCATTCAGAGCAATCTGGATGATAATAAAAATCCAACATTCCTCGGCGACATCTCTGGATTTCTAGAACCGACATCGTGCATTGCCATCGACGACTCTCTGACCTGGCCCCTGCCATCGCGGTGCTTCAGTTGTTCGCGCGCCGATGCGTAGGTCCACTTGGTACGCGACCTCGGTTCACTGCCCCGCGATTTGTCTTCGTCACTCCATGACACTGCTCACCGCGGCCGTCCTGGTCCTGCTCCTCGGCGCTGGCGCCTGCCTGCTACCGCTGCGCAATGCTGTGCGGGTCGGCTTTGGCATTGCCAGCCAGGTGCTGGCCACCGGCCTGGTGTGGTTCGCGGTCGTACCGGTGTTGCTTGGTGGGCCGGCCATCATCGGCGACCTCGCATGGGCCTATCCGGTGGGAACGTTGCGCATCCGGCTTGATGCCCTTGGCGCGTTCTTCCTCGTTTGGTCTCTGCCGATGACGTTGCTCGGTAGCATTTACGCGGCCGGGTATCTGCGGCCGTACTTCAATACGGGTCGACATCTGGGGATGCACTACGCATTGCTCAACTTGACCTCACTGTCGTTCTTGCTGGTCTACACCGGCGACCACGCGCTGGTATTCCTGCTCGGTTGGGAGATCGCCGCGCTCGCCGCCTGGTTACTGGTAATCTGGGACTACACCAACCAGAAGGTGCGGTTTGCCGGCTTCAACTACCTGGTCTCTACGCACGTCGGGCTGATCTTTCTCGTCGCCGGCTTGATGATCCTTTACACGCACACCGGGTCTTGGGAACTGGGCAGTTTCGGTGACTGGTTGAGGCGCAACCCAGGCTCCGAGCGCAACGCGGTGTTCCTGCTGTTGGTCACCAGCTTCGGCTTGAAGTCGGCCTTCTTCCCGTATCATTCCTGGCTGCCACGCGCCCATGCGGCGGCGCCGGCCCATGTGTCGGCGCTGATGTCCGGGGTCATTCACAAGGCGGGCCTGTACGCACTGGTACGTTTCGTCTGGCTGATCGGCACGCCCGACGAGTGGATGGGCTGGTTCCTGATCGCGTTCTCGGCCTGCTCAGCCGTGGTCGGCGCGCTGTATACGGTGGGCCAGCGCGACCTCAAGCGCCTGCTCGGCTACTCATCGACCGAGAACGTCGGTATCGCCGGCATCGGCTTCGGTGTCGGCTGCCTGGGCTTGTCCTGGCACAACCCTGCGCTGGTGGCGATCGGCTTTGCCGGCGGCCTGCTGCATGTGCTGAACCATGCGTTCTTCAAGTGCCAGTTGTTTTATGCGGCAGGTGCGGTTTACCAGGCCACGCACACGGTTGACATGGAGAAGCTCGGTGGGCTCGCACGGCTGATGCCATGGACAGCGGCGAGCTTCCTGATCGGCGGCGTCGCGATCTCCGCGCTGCCGCCGCTCAACGGCTTCGCCAGCGAGTTCGTGATCTATTCCGGGTTGTTTCCGGGCGCAGCCGCGTCGTCCGGTGTCGAGGCGATTGCGCTGGGGGCCAAGGTGGCGCTCGGCCTTGCCGGCGCGGTGCTGGCCTTCGTGGGCGCGGTGTCGGCCTTGAGCATCACCCG
>JBDTMH010000117.1:0-13345 GCA_039934375.1 Burkholderiaceae bacterium
GAGGTCGTAATCCCAGGTCTTGGCATTGGCACCGGCGACGCCGGCGGAGTTGACGAGTGCGTCGATGGTCTTGTTGTGCTCCAGGGTCTTCTTGACCGCCGCCACCACGCAGGCATGGTCTGCCACGTCAACCTGCACCGCCCGGGCCTTGGCACCGAGTTCGGCGCAGGCGCGTGCCAACGCCTTGTCATCGCGGTCCCACAACGTGACACTGCCGCCCGAGGCCAGCACGCGCTGTGCAATGGCATAACCCAGGCCAGTGGCGCCGCCGGTGATGACCGCATGGCGACCGGCCAGATCGAGCTGATTCATATCGTCATGCCTCCGTCCACGGAAAATATCTGTCCCGTCGCGAACACCGATTCGTCGCTGGCCAGGTACAGGATGATGGGAGCGATTTCCTCGGCCTGTGCCAGGCGGCCCATCGGCTGGCGCGCCACGAAGTCCTTGCGCGCCTGCACCGGATCGGCGTAGCTGTTGATGCGCTCCTGCAGCGAAGGCGTATCCACGGTTCCGGGTGCAATGCAGTTGCAGCGAATGCCCTTGGCGACGAAGTCTGCCGCAATCCCCTTGGTCAGCCCCACGACCGCAGCCTTGCTGGCGCCGTAGATGAAGCGATTGGGCAGACCCTTGAGGCTGCCGCAGACACTGGCCATGTTGATGATGCTGCCGCCACCGTTCTCCAGCATTTTCGGGATCACCGCCTGGCACATCCAGAACTGGGCGCGGGCGTTGAGGTTGAAGGCGAAGTCCCAGTCCGCATCGTTGGCTTGCAGGATGCTGCCGTTGTGAACGACACCGGCACAGTTGAACACCACGTCGATCTTCGCCATGCCTTGCACCAGCTTGGCGATCGCGTCTTTGTCCAGCACGTCAAGTACCGCTGTGTGGACATTGGCCACACCCTCGTACGCCTTGAGCAGGGCCGGGTCGCGATCGGTTGCCAGCACCTTGGCGCCCTCGCGCGCCATCGCCAGCACGCTGGCCTTGCCAATGCCCTGACCTGCTGCGGTCACCAGAGCCGATTTTCCGTTCAGTCGCATAGTTCCTCCGTTCAGATGTTCAACACCATATCCCCTTGCCGCGCAGTTTGTCGCCCGGCGGGCAAGACGCCTTTATTGGCCTTACCACTTGGCCAATTATGACGCACCGACCTGGCCAAGCCAACACCGGCGCGGTCTCTGTAGTGGACAAACCGCGGCGAGCCGACATCGACAGTGACCAACAGCGTGTTGATGGCATCGCTACGGATATGCGGATGCGGGACGCCGGACGGAGTCAGGGTTTCGCCCGATGCGTCGCGGCGTGTATCATGGAATTATTGATTGGCCTTACCACTTGGCCAATTATCGATAACCCTATGGCCCTTCAAATCGTCGAGACCCAGCGTCTGTACCGCCAGATTGCCGACCAACTGCGCTCCGCCATCAAGGCGAAGGAATGGGCGGTGGGCGAGCGACTGCCGGCCGAGCGCGACCTGGCCAGGCAACTCGGCGTGAGCCGGCCGTCGGTGCGCGAGGCGCTGATCGCACTGGAGGTCGAGGGTTATGTCGAAGTGCGCACCGGCTCCGGTGTCTATGTACGTGAGGGCCCGGGCCGGATGGACACCGGGCCGGCACAGGCTCATCCATCGGAATGGGGCCCACTTGAACTGATCCGTGCCAGACGCGTACTCGAAGGCGAGATCGCCGCCATCGCCGCGACATCGGCCAAACGCAAGGATATCGCAGCCATGGCCCAGGCAATTGCGTCGATGCGCAGCGACGCCGCCAATGGCATATTGCCGTTGCAGGGCGACCGCGAATTCCACTCGGCCGTGGTCCAGGCCTGCGGCAACAGCGTGCTGATCGACACCGTGCAGCGCTTCTGGGACGCGCGCCGCGGCCCGATGTTCGAGCGCATGGTCGACCATTTCGAAACCCCGCAGTCGTGGAACGCAGCCATCGCGGAGCACGACAAGATCATCACGGCGATCCGCGCGCACGACTCGGTGCAGGCTCGCGCAGCCATGCACGATCACATGGACCGTTCGCACACCCGCTTCAACGTCAGCTGGCGCCATACGCGCCGAACCAGGACCACCACACCATGACCCCATTCATCCGCCTGCATCCGGCCGACGACGTTCTGATCGCCCGCGCGCAACTCGTCGGCGGCACCGTCGTCGACGGCATCACCGTGCGCGGCATCATTCCGCCGGGTCACAAGGTCGCGACCCGCGCCATCGCCGTGGGTGAACCGGTGCGCCGATACAACCAGATCATCGGTTTCGCATCGCGCGCCATCGGCGTCGGCGAACATGTGCACACGCAGAACCTGAACATGGGCCCAGACAAGGGCGACTTTGCGCGCGACTACGCCTTTGGCGCCGACGTCAAGCCGGAACCCGCGTCGCGCAAGGCCAGTTTCATGGGCTACAAGCGTGCCGATGGCCGGGTCGCCACGCGCAACTACATCGGCATCCTGTCCAGCGTGAACTGCTCGGCCACCGCGGCCCGGGCGATTGCCGACCACTTCTCGCGCCAGAACCAGCCGCAGGCATTGGCCGACTTTCCGAACGTGGACGGCGTCGTCGCGCTGACCCATGGCACCGGCTGCGGCATGGACACCGAAGGCACCGGCATGCAGATCCTGCAGCGCACGCTGGCCGGTTATGCCACCCATGCCAACTTCGCCGCCGTGCTGGTGGTGGGCCTGGGCTGCGAATCAAACCAGATCAACGCCTGGCTGGCGACCAGCAGCCTGCGCGAGGGTGAAACCCTGCGCGTGTTCAACATCCAGGACAGTGGCGGCACCAGCAAGACGGTGGCCAAGGGCGTGGCGCTGATCAAGGAAATGTTGCCGCACGCCAACCAGGCGCACCGCGAGGAATGCGATGCCAGCCACATCACGATCGGCTTGCAGTGTGGCGGCTCCGACGGGTACTCGGGCATCAGCGCCAACCCGGCGCTGGGCGCGGCGGTCGATTTGCTGGTGGCGCACGGCGGTACGGCCATCCTGAGCGAGACACCCGAGATCTACGGCGCCGAGCATCTGCTGACTCGACGCGCGGTAGACCGCGCCATCGGAGAAAAACTCGTGTCCCGCATCAAGTGGTGGGAGAACTACACCGCGATCAACGGCGGCGAGATGAACAACAACCCCTCGCCCGGCAACAAGGCCGGCGGTCTGACGACGATCCTGGAGAAGTCGCTCGGTGCCGTCGCCAAAGGCGGCACCAGCAATCTGCAGGCGGTGTACGAATATGCCGAGAAAGTCGACAAGCATGGTTTCGTCTACATGGACACTCCCGGTTACGACCCGGTCAGTGCCACCGGCCAGGTGGCGGGTGGGGCCAACATGATCTGCTTCACCACCGGCCGCGGCTCGGCGTACGGCTGCGCACCTTCGCCGTCGCTCAAACTGTCCACCAACTCGAACCTGTGGCGCAAACAGGAGGACGACATGGACATCAACTGTGGCGAAATCATCGACGGCAGCTGCTCGGTCGCCGACATGGGCCAGCGCATCTTTGAACTGGTGCTGGCCACGGCGTCAGGCAATGCCAGCAAGAGCGAACGCCATGGCTACGGGCAGAACGAGTTCGTGCCCTGGCAGGTCGGCGCGGTCATGTAATCGACCGGCCATCCGACCAAGACGACGAACTCCAGTCACCATTCACCATCATGTCCAAAACCATCCAAGCCGCCGCGCTGCGCGCCAGCGTCGAACAAATCCTCATTGCCAATGGCAGCGCGCAGGCCGAAGCGGCCACCGTCGCCCACAATCTGGTGCTGGCCAACCTCAGCGGCCATGATTCGCATGGCGTGGGCATGTTGCCGCGTTATGTGGACGCGGTACTCGAGGGTGGCCTGGCGCCGAACACCAGCGCCAAGGTCGCGCTCGACACCGGCACGCTGCTGACCATCGACGGTGGGCACGGCTATGGCCAGGTCATCGGCGAGCAGGCCATGGCGCTGGGCATGGCGCGCGCGAGGCAACACGGCAGTTGCATCATGACCGTCAAGAGCGCCCATCACCTGGGGCGTATTGGCCACTTCAGCGAGATGGCGGTGGCCCAGGGCCTGGTGTCACTGCATTTCGTCAACGTGATGTCGCGCCCGGTCGTCGCGCCCTGGGGTGGCGGCGACGGGCGCTTCGGCACCAACCCGTGCTGCATCGGCATACCGATCAAGGACCAGCCGCCGTTCGTGCTCGATTTCGCCACCAGCCGTGTCGCCCAGGGCAAGATGCGCGTGGCACACAACGAGGGCCGCAAGGTCCCGCCGGGCTACCTGATCGACGAGAACGGCAGTCCCACGACCGACCCGGCCGTCGTGGTCGTGCCGCAAGGCAATGGCCTGTTCGGCGCGCTGATGACCTTCGGCGAACACAAGGGCTACGGCATGGCCGTAGCCTGTGAACTGCTGGGCGGCGCCTTGTCCGGCGGCGCCACCTGGCGCGGCCCCAGCGACAGCCGCGCCGCCGTGCTCAACAGCATGCTGACCATCCTGATCGACCCCGAGAAACTCGGCACGCGCGAGAGCTTCGAAAACGAAGCCACCGAGTTCATCCGCTGGGTCAAGCAAAGTCCTGCGCCGCAAGGCTCCTCCGGCGGCGTATTGATCGCCGGTGATCCGGAGCGCGCGGCGCGTATCGCGCGCGAGCGCGATGGCATCGTGGTGGACGACAACACCTGGGCGGCCATCGTCGCGGCCGGGAGCAAGGTGGGATGCGACGTCCAAGCCTGAGGTGGGCAACTCCTGAAGTGGGGCAAACCGCGTGGACGACCCGCGCCCCTGCGCATAAAATCCGACCACGCTTCGCGCAATCGTGCCGCGGAGCCCCCTGAGACACCATTACCATGAGCCAACTCAAACTCACCTATTTCGACTTCCACGGTGGACGTGGCGAACCGACGCGGCTGGCGCTGCATATCGGTGGCATCGCATTCGAAGACCACCGTTTCGGTTTTGCCGATTTCCCCGAGATCCGCAAGGCGGCACCGCTGGGTCAGGTTCCGGTGCTCGAAGTCGACGGCGTGCGGGTGACCCAGAGCGATGCGATTGCCCGGTATGCCGGCAATCTGGCCGGCCTGTATCCCACCGATGCGTTGCAGGCCTTGCTGTGCGACGAGGTGATGCAGGCAGTGGAGGACGCCAGCGTGCAGGTCGGCGCCAGCTTCGGCCTGACCGGAGACGCGTTGAAAGAGGCGCGCACGAAGCTGGTGGACGGCCCGCTGCCCAAATACCTGGGCTGGCTGCAGAAGCAGTTGCAGGCCCACGGTGGCGCATATTTCGCCGACAAGCGCCTGACCATCGCCGACCTGAAGGTGTTCGTGTTCCTGCAGGGCCTCATGTCCGGTCACCTGGACCACGTGCCGACCGACCTGGTGGCACGACACGCGCCGGATCTGCCGGCCTTCGTGAAGCGAATCGCCGAAACGCCGGCGGTTGCGCAGTATTACGCGAAGTTCAAGGCCTGAAGGGCCGCGCCGCAGTGCAGCAGGCGCGGCCGATCGTGTCGCGCTGACCCGACACCGACCTGCGCAGGGCCGCTGCAACGTCGTCAGGCAGGCATGCCGTCGATCGCCGCATTCAACGTGGCGCTGGGCCGCATGATGGCAGTCACCTTGGCGTGATCGGCCAGGTAGTACCCACCGATGTCAGCCGGTGCCCCTTGCACCACCTCGAGTTCTTTGACAATCTTCTGTTCGTTGTCCTTCAGCGTTTTGGCAAGCGCAGCAAAATGTGCTGCCAGTGCGG
Source organism: Burkholderiaceae bacterium (assembly GCA_039934375.1). Lineage (GTDB taxonomy): Bacteria > Pseudomonadota > Gammaproteobacteria > Burkholderiales > Burkholderiaceae_C > CAISIP01. The sequence goes on from JBDTMH010000117.1 coordinate 5,745, forward strand.
CATCCTCGGTCTGAGCAGCCAGTGCCTGGGCCCAGTACATCGCCAGGTAGAACTGGCTGCCACGGTTGTCGATATGGCCGGTCTTGGGGGACGGGCCCTTGTTGTTGTCCAGCAGCTGGCCGGTGGCGGCGTCGAGCGTCTTGGCCAGGATCTTGGCCTTCTCGTTGCCGGTCTTGATGCCCACATCTTCCAGCGACACCGCCAGTGCCAGATACTCGCCCAGCGAATCCCAGCGCAAATGGTTTTCCTCGACCAGTTGCTGCACGTGCTTGGGCGCGGAGCCGCCCGCGCCGGTCTCGTACATGCCGCCACCGGCCATCAGCGGCACCACGGACAACATCTTGGCGCTGGTTCCCAGCTCCATGATGGGGAACAGGTCGGTCAGGTAGTCACGCAGGATGTTGCCGGTCACCGAGATCGTGTCCAGCCCGCGGACCACGCGCTCGAGCGTATAGCGCATCGCTCGCACCTGCGACATGATCTGGATTTCCAGGCCCGCGGTGTCGTGCTCGTTCAGGTACAGCTTGACCTTCTTGATCAGTTCGTTCTCATGCGGGCGGTAGGGGTCGAGCCAGAACACCGCCGGCATGCCGGAGTTGCGCGCGCGCGTGACGGCCAGCTTGACCCAGTCGCGGATCGGCGCATCCTTGACCTGGCACATGCGCCAGATGTCGCCCTCCTCGACGTTCTGCGACAGCAACACCTCGCCGGTGGCGATGTCGACGATGTTGGCCACGCCGTCCTCGGCAATCTCGAAAGTCTTGTCGTGCGAGCCGTATTCCTCGGCCTGCTGCGCCATCAGTCCGACGTTGGGCACGGTGCCCATGGTCTTGGGATCGAAATTGCCGTGCCACTTGCAAAAGTTGATCATCTCCTGGTAGATGCGCGCAAAGGTGCTCTCCGGCATCACCGCCTTGACGTCCTTCAGGCGACCATCGGCGCCCCACATCTTGCCGCCATTGCGGATCATGACCGGCATCGAGGCATCGACAATGATGTCGTTGGGCGAGTGGAAGTTGGTGATGCCCCGGGCCGAGTCGACCATGGCCAGCTCGGGCCGGTTCTCGTGGCAGGCGTGCAGGTCGCGCTTGATCTCGTCCTGCTTGGATTGCGGCAGTGTGGCGATCTTGTCGTACAGGTTCGCCATGCCGTTGTTGACGTTGACACCGATCTCGTCGAACAACTTGCCGTGTTTGTCGAAGGCTTCCTGGTAGAAGATCCTGACGCAGTGGCCGAAGACGATCGGGTGCGAGACCTTCATCATCGTCGCCTTGACGTGCAACGAGAACATCACGCCGGTTTTGCGTGCATCCTCGATCTCGCGCTCGTAGAACGCGCACAGCGCTTTCTTGCTCATGAACATGCTGTCGATGACCTCGCCCGACTGCAGCTTGGTCACCGCTTTGAGGACCTGTGTCTTGCCCGACCGGGTGACCAGCTCCATGCGCACATCGCGGGCCTTGTCCAGCGTGATCGACTTCTCGCCATGGTAGAAGTCGCCATGGTGCATGTGCGAGACATGCGAGCGCGAGGCCTGGCTCCATTCGGCCATGCTGTGCGGATTCTTGCGCGCGTATTCCTTCACGGCGCGCGGCGCGCGGCGATCGGAATTGCCCTCGCGCAGCACCGGATTCACGGCACTGCCCAGACATTTGTTGTAACGAACGCGGATCGCCTTGTCGGCGTCGTTCTGCGGGTTTTCGGGAAAATCCGGCAGCTTGTAGCCCTTGGACTGCAGCTCACGGATCGCCGCAACCAGCTGGTTCTGCGAGGCGCTGATGTTGGGCAACTTGATGATGTTCGTGTCGGGCAACAGAGTCAGGCGACCGAGTTCGGCCAGGTTGTCTGGAACCTTTTGCGCATCTGTCAGGCATTCGGGAAACTCGCCCAGGATCCGGGCCGCGACCGAAATGTCGCTTTCGGCCACCTCGATGCCGGCCGACGCGGCAAAGCCACGCACGATTGGCAAGAAGGCGCAGGTGGCCAGGAACGGCGCCTCGTCGGTCAGGGTGTAGATGATCTTGGATGGTTTTGCGGTCATGGGCTTCAACTTCATAGGATTGACGGGTCCCGGGTGGACACCTGACTCTATTCGATTTCACGGACAGTTCCCGGCGGGGCCACGCCGGCGGTAGCGCGCCAGGTCACAGTCGGACCTGACGCGCCGGTGAACCCGGCAAACGCATTGTTGTCTGCCAGCCTTGCGACGGCATCAGCTCACGCACGATATCCGCCACCGCGCGGACCCCGGCACTGGGCTGGCGGCGCCCGCCAATCGCCAGGCAGAAAGTCTGGCTGAGCACCGGGTCGACGATACGTGTGGCTGCCAGTTCGCCCGCCGCCACTTCGGTGGCGACCCAGGGCCAGGTTGCCACCATGCAGTAGTCGCCCAGTGCCGTGATGCGCTTGACCAGACTGGCCGAATTGACCTCCTGCACGATGTTCAGCCGCATGCCGCGCCGGCGCGCTTCTTCCTCCAGCAACATGCGCCCGCCGTTGGGTACGGTGGGCGCGATCAGCGCGATATCGGCCAGCGCCGCAAACGGTACGCTCTCCTGTGCCGTTTGCGGCGCGCCAGCTTTGGACGTGAGCAGCAAAGGCAATGCAAACAGCGGCCAGGACTCGATCCGCTCCAGCGAGGGCACGCGCGACATCACGCCCAGGTCGCAGCGGCCCTCGGCGAGCCACTCCTCGATCTGGTGTGTGGTGCCATCGTCAATTTGCAGGCGGATGCCGGGATGGCGTGCACGCGTCGTGGTCAGCAACTCATGCACCAGCGGCCAGCTGACACTGGGCTGGATGGCAAAACGAACCTTGCCCGACACGGCCCCGGTCAGATCGGCCATCAGGCTGGTCAACGAGTGGGCGTCCGCCAGCAAGGCACTGGCGCGCGGCAGCAAGGCGCGGCCGGCGGCAGTCAACGCGGCACCTCGACCGGTGCGATCGAACAGCCGAGCGCCGAGTTCGGTCTCCAATTGTGATATCGACTTGCTGACCGACGACTGCATCGTGTCCGCCAGCGTGGCCGCGCGCGAAAAGCTTCCAGTGGCAGCGACGTCGAGAAATAACTTGAGCTTGTTGGTATCCATGATCAGATAGCCCCATTCCCGCAAAGAATAGCTGATATCGCCATATTCCGGTTTCTCGAATACCAGAGCATTCCTAAAATTTACCGGAACCCCGTGCTGACAGACTTGAAAACAGGTACTGCGGGGCGCGTTTTACCATCCACGAAGGAGACAGAACCATGCTTGAACCGATGTCCCGTTGGCGCCGTGCCGGAGCCTTGCTTGTCGTGTCACTGGTGGCAACACTGTGCTTGCCAACACAGGCACAGACCTGGCCCGACCGCCCGATCAAGCTGATCGTGACGCAATCGCCCGGCGGCGCCACCGACTTCGTGGCACGGCTGATCGCGCAACCCCTGGGCGACGCGTTGGGGCAATCGATCGTGGTCGAGAACAAGCCCGGTGCCGGCGGCATCATCGGAACCGACATCGCGGCCAAGGCAGCGCCAGATGGCTATACGCTGCTGATGCTGCTCGATGTCAACACCATCTATCCGTCGACGTCGCTCAAGCTCAATCACGACCCCGCGTCGAGCTTCGCGCCCATCAGTCTGATCGGTCGCGGCTCGCATGTACTGGTGTTGCATCCGTCGGTGCCGGCCAACAACCTGCAAGAGTTGGTCGCCTACATCCGGGCCCATCCCGGCGAGTTGTCGGCCGCCTTGCCGAGTTATGCCGGTCCGCAACACCTGGCGCTGGAGATCATCAAGTCCTATTTCAAGATCGACGTGACGCCGATCCCGTACAAGGGCGGTGGCCAGGCCATCACCGATGTTGTCGGCGGACAGGTCAAGTTCGGTGTGCTGGGTATGGCGCCGGCGATACCCTTTATCCGGGCCGGGAAACTCAAGGCGATCGCGGTCACCGGTTCCACGCGCTCCGCCGCCTTGCCGGACGTACCCACCGTCGCGGAATCGGGCATCCCAGGATTTGAAACCAACCAGTGGCAATCGATGGTGGCACCGGCAGGCACCCCGCCAGCGATCATCAACCGCATTCATGCAGAACTGGTGAAGGTAATGCAACTGCCGGCGGTGAAGGAAAAGCTCGCCACCATTGGCATGGACAACTCCAGCAGCGCGTCGCCAGGGGACCTGGCCAAGCTGATTCGTGCTGAACTCGATCGCTGGCCCGGCATCGTCAAGGCCGCCGGCATCAAACCCGAATAGCCACGCCCATGTCCAAACGCCCGAATATCCTCTTCATCACGTCCGACCAGCAACGCGGAGACTGTTATGGCTTCGAAGGCCGCAAGGTCAAGACACCGCACCTGGACGACATGGCACGATCCGGCACGCGATTCAATGCCTGCATCACACCCAACCTGGTGTGCCAGCCGTCGCGCTCGTCCATTCTGACCGGTCTGCTTCCGCTGACCCACGGTGTGTCGGACAACGGCATCGAGCTGTCGGACGCAATCGGCGAGGCGGGGTTTGCCGGCACCTTGTCGAAAGCGGGTTACCAGACGGCACTGATCGGCAAGGCGCATTTCAAGACCTCGCACACCTTTGAGCCCACCGGTTCGCCAGAGTGTCGCGAGAGCAGCGCCAACTTCGGTGCCGACTGGAACGGGCCCTACATGGGGTTCGATCAGGTCGAGTTGATGCTCGAGGGACACAACCATTTCCCGCCGATGAAACCGCCGCTGGGCCAGCATTACGAACGCTGGTACCACATGGATGGCCGTGGCGACGAACGCACCGCGCTGTACCAGACGGCCGTGACGCCCTCCGTGGGCGCGCACGAGACCTGGAGTTCGGCCTTGCCGGTGGCCTGGCACAACTCGAGCTGGATCGGCGATCGAACCATCGAGTTCCTGCGCAACAAGGGCGAGCAGCCGTTCTGCCTGTGGGCGTCGTTCCCGGACCCGCACCACCCATTCGACGCTCCGGAGCCCTGGTGCTGGCTGCACCATCCCGACGAGGTGGACCTGCCCGAGCACCGCACGCTGGACCTGGACCGCCGCCCCTGGTGGCACCGCGCCAGCCTGGAGGGCCTGCCGAAGATGGAGAACGAGCGACTGCGCAAGTTTCGCGAGAAGTCCTCGCGCACGCCACACCAGTCGGACGAGCAGCTGCGCCATCTGATCGCCAACTATTACGGCATGATTTCGCTGATCGACCACCAGGTGGGTCGCATCCGCATTGCGCTGCGCGAACTCGGCTTGCATGAAGACACCATCGTTGTCTATTCCACCGACCATGGCGACTGGCTGGGCGACCATGGCCTGCTGCTCAAGGGGCCAATGGCCTATGAAGGCTTGCTGCGGGTCGGTCTGCTGTTCGAAGGGCCGGGCGTGCCGGCAGGCAAGGTGGTGGCCGACCCGGTGTCCACGCTCGACTTGGCGCAAACTTTCTGCGATTACGGTCAGGCCACGCTGGGCGACAAGGTGCACAGCCGCAGCCTGCGACCGCTGCTCGAGACCGACACCGCCAGTCGCGACTTCGCTTTTTCCGAATGGAACCTGCGCCCCTCGCGTTCGGGAGTCGATCTGCAACTGCGCACGGTGCGCACGGTGCGCCACAAGCTGACGATGGATCTGCTCAGCGGCGCCGGCGAGTTGTACGACCTGCAGGACGACCCGACCGAGATGGACAACCGTTTTGGCGATGCCGCTCTCGGCCCGGTGCAACGCGAACTGCGCGACATGATCGCCAGCCGACCCGACGATGCCTGCGCGCCGCTGCCCCAGGTCGGCATGGCGTGAGTCCCGCGCGTCAGTACATTCCTCGACCATCATACCCACGGCATATCTGGACTGCCGGGGTTTGCACCCATCACAAGGAGACACCGATGTTCAAGAAGCTGTTGCTCGCGGCTGCCGCAGCCGGCGCCATGTTGTTTGCAAGCGCTGGAGTGCAGGCCGCAGGGTACCCGGACAAGACGGTGCGGCTGGTCGTGCCCTACGCACCTGGCGGCGCCTCCGACATCCTGGCCCGGGTGCTGGCGCAGAAACTCTCCGAGAGCACAGGCCAGCAAATCATCGTCGACAACAAACCCGGGGCTGGCGGCAGCATCGGTGCCGACATCGTCGCCAAGGCGGCACCCGATGGGTATTCGCTGCTGCTCGCCGACGTCGCGGTGCAGACCATTGCGCCTGCCTTGTACCCGAAGCTTCCTTATGCACGGGGTGACCTGGCGCCGGTGATCAACCTGGCCACCTTTGCCCACGTGCTCATCACGGCGCCCAACTCGCCACTGACGTCGTTTGGAGATATCCTCAAAAAGGAGAAAGCGCAACCCGGCAGCGTCAGCGTTGCATCGTCGGGCAATGGCACCAGCACGCACCTGACGGCCGAGATGGTCAACAGCCTGGCCGGCATCAAGCTGACACATGTGCCGTACAAGGGCGGCGGCGCGGCACTGACCGATGTCATGGGCGGACAGGTCAACGCCATGTTCATCGGTTCGCCACCGGCCATGCCGCTGCTGCAAAACGGCAAACTCAAGGCGCTGGCGGTGACGACCGCCAAACGCATGCCAGCCTTGCCGTCGGTGCCGACGATGGCCGAATCGGGTCTGCCGGGTTTCGAGTCGATCGCCGCGCAAGGCATCTTTGCGCCCCACGGCACACCCCGTGACATCATCGCAAAACTCAACACCGAGATCGCCCGCATCATCCAGTTGCCTGACGTACGCGCACGCTGGACGCAGCTCGGTGCAGAACCGGTCGACAACACGCCAGCGCAGTTCGCCAGCTGGCTCGACAGCGAATCGGTCAAATGGGGCAAGGTGATCAAGGACTCGGGCGCCCAGGCCGACTGAAACGGCCCCCGTCCATCTGGCGAAACCAAATTGCGCGCGGACCGCGAGCATCCGATGCAGGCCCTGACCTTCCAGGGGTTCTTGCGCCCGCACGGCGAAGCCGGTGTGCGCAACCATTTGCTGGTGCTGTCGATAGCCGGCCTGACCGGGCCGGCGGCGCGCCGTGTAGCGCAGGCGCTGCCAGGCTCGAAACTGGTCTGCATGCCCTACGGCGGCGGGCTGATCGGCGCAGACCAAACGCAACACATGCGCGCACTTGCAGGCTTCGCGCTGAATGCCAACGTCGGTGCGGTGCTGCTGATCGGCAGCGATCCGCCCAAGGTTGACACGCTGGCTCAGGCCATCGCCGCACGCGGCAAGCCGGTCGCATCGATTTGCCTGGACGACTGCGGGCACGACATCCTGACACTGAGCGATCGCGCCATTCGCGCCGGCGCGCGTCTGCACAAGGACTTGTCGCGACAACGAAGGGTGCCGATAGCGCTGACCAAGCTGTTCGTCGGGCTGGAGTGCGGGCGTTCCGATCCGAGTTCGGGCATGGTTGCCAACCCGCTGATCGGCGCGCTCACCGACATGCTGATCGCGCAGGGGGCCAGCGCCGTGTTCGGGGAAACCCTCGAATGGCTGGGTGCCGAGCATCTGCTGGCGCGCCGCGCGGCCACCCCGGCCATAGCCGCTGCGCTGGTGCAGGCTGTCTTGCGTCGCGAGCAATTGGCGGCCCGCCAGGGCGTCGACTTGCTGGGCAACAACCCGGGCCCGACCAATATC
>JBDTMH010000118.1:0-13344 GCA_039934375.1 Burkholderiaceae bacterium
TGGTGTTGCAGCCCGTAGCACGGAGAGTGATCCCGTGAACATCGAATTCATCAATGCCGAGCAGATCCAGCAGGCCATCGACTTTGCCGGCCTGATCGCCCATCTGCGCGCCGCGCACCGTAAAGCGCCACCAGCGGTCGAACGCTTGCTGATGCAGCACCGCGGCACCGGCGACGCGGACCAAGCGGTTCTGGTATGGCCGGCCTGGCAACATGGAAGCAGCCTGGGCGTCAAGGTCGTGACCTTGTTCCCCGCCAACACGACGGTGCCTGCGGTACAGGGCGTCTATGTGCTGTTCGACGGCACCACCGGATCGCCACAGGCCGTGATCGACGGCACCGAGCTCACCTATTGGAAGACGGCTGCCGATTCGGCACTGGGCGCCGACATGCTGGCGCGCGCGGATGCGCGCACGCTGCTGATGGTGGGCGCTGGCGCGCTGGCACCCTACCTGATCCGCGCCTACCAGGCGATACGACCCACGCTGCAAAACATCGTCGTCTGGAACCGCTCGCCCGACAAGGCCAGGCGCGTCGCCGCATCGGTCCGCGGCACGCCCGCCAGTGTCGCTGTCGACCTGCAGGCCGCAGTGCGTGACGCCGATATCGTGTGCTGCGCCACCAGCAGCAATGCGCCACTGGTGCTGGGCGAATGGCTGCGCCCTGGCACCCATCTGGACCTGATCGGCGGCTATACGCCCGCCATGCGCGAGGCCGACGACGCCGCCGTGCGCCGCGCGCGGGTGTTCGTGGACAGCCGCTGGTTCACGGTCGAGCATGTCGGTGATCTGACCCAACCGATCGCCAATGGCGCCATCACGCGCGCCGATGTACGGGCCGACCTGTTCGAACTGTGCAGCGGCCAGGTGCCGGGGCGTACCGACGCGCAGCAGATCACACTCTTCAAGTCGGGTGGCGGTGCGCACCTGGACCTGATGACAGCCCAGTACATCGCGCACCAATGCACCAGTTGATACAACGGGTCGGGCTCAGGCGGCGCCGGCCGATTCGCGGACCAGCGTGAACCAGGCGTCGCGGCGTCGGATGCGCCAGCCGTGGGGCGTGAGGACATCAACGCGCACCCGCTGGTTGCTCAACCGGTGACGTTTCAGCCGGTCCGCACTGCGCGCAGCATAAGCGGCGAGGATGGCCGTCCGACCCTTCAACTGAGCACCATCCGGCCGCACCAGCAAGCCGGTGGGCTCGAACAATGCGGTCAGCGCCGGAAAGTCGCCAGCGTCGATCGCATCTGTCCAGGTGCTGCGGATGCGCAGTATTCGGCCGGCCTCGACACCCCAGGATTCGCATAACGCCTGGCCGCATTTCCAACATCGGATGTGCGGTCTAGAAAGGGTAATCCCTTATCTGGCTCCACTTGACCAAATGTTTAATTGTTCAAACAATGTGCGTCAACAGCCCAACACAGCATGAGCACTCAGAAAATCATCGCGTCCGGCCTCAACAGCTTCGAGCCCCGGCCGGCCATCGCACTGCACCACCAGATCAAGGAGGACCTGTTCCTCCACCTGCGTGCCGGGCGTTGGGCGCCAGGCTTCGAGCTGCCACCCGAAGAAAAACTCTGTCTCCACTACGGCGTGAGCCGCGGCACGATGCGCCGTGCCATCACAGACCTGGCAACAGACGGTTATGTGGAGCGCCATCGCGGCCGAGGCACCTTCGTCAGTCGTCCCAAGCTGGAAAGCGGCGTGGAGGGCTCCTACAGCCGATTTCGCGTCGTCGGACCGCCCCTGGATGCGGGCGGCCGAGTGTTGTTCTGCCGCCGGATCGACGCCGCCGAGGATGTGGCGGTCATGTTGAAGGTGGAAGCCGGGGCGCCGCTATGGAATCTCGAACGCATCCGTTTCACGCAGGGCGAGCCGGTGAGCTTGCAAACGAGCTTTTTGCCCTTCGAGCTGTGCCCTGATCTGGCAGACCAGAACCTGGCCAACGAGCATTTGATCGAAGTGCTGCGCGAGGTCTATGGCGTACACCTGGGCAGCGCTGTGGAGTACCTCGATCCGACCGTGGCGGACGGCTACGCGGCCAAGCACCTGGCGGTGAAAGTGCGCACGCCGCTGTTCCAGATTGAACGCACAACCTACACCGTCACGGGCGTCGTGGCGGAATATCGGCGTGCGCTGCTGCGCGGCGACAACTATCGCTACCGGATCGAGCTGCGATGAACACCAACATGCTTGAAATCCAATTGCCTGCCGGTACAGCGCGTGTGCTGTACGAGGGCGATGCGGCACTGGCGGCCGGCTCGTTGACGCGATTCACCGTGGGGGTGTCGTTGGGGTTTGCCTTGCCTGCCGGCGCCCAATTGGGCATCGCGCGGCGGTGGCCCAGCGACTGGGGTGTGCCGCAATCCGACGACCCGGCCGCCGTGGACTACGTGCGCATCTCTGCGGCTGTGGGGCGCCAGTTTCATTGGAGCCACGGGCGGCAACACGCCTGGCATCCCTTCGATCACGTGCTGGTCGTCACACTGATCGACTCCTTGCCAGCCGGGGAACGGCTTGATGTGACGTTCGGCGACACCAGCCAGGGTTCGCCCGGTTTCACCGTGCAGACTTTCATCGAAGAAGCGTCCCCGCTGGCCGTGCGCCTGCGGACTGCGCCGGACGCCGCCTGGGTAGAGCTGGCGCGCCCCACCGTGCGCATCGTCGGCACGACGCCGCACCAGATCGTGCTGACCGCACCCAGCCGGGTCGCCAACGGTCAACCGTTTGAGCTTCATGTGCGCGTCGAGGATGCCTGGGGCAATCCGTCCGCGCTGGAGGCGCCGGTGTTGTTCGACGAGCCGGTTGCGTGCGAGGTTCGCATTCCGCCCACAGGTTGGACCCGGGTCACCATGACGCTGCCGGAATCGGGATTTCATCGTCTGGTCGCCCATGTTGCCGGATTTCCGGTAATACGTGCGACCAGCAATCCCATTGAGGTGGTGGATGGCGCGGTAGTGGAGCAACTGTGCTGGGGCGACCTGCATGCGCAGTCGGTCATCGGTTGCGGTGCACGCTCCATCGACGCCTACTATGCACACGCCCGCGACTTCGCGGCAACCGATTTCTGCAGCCACCAGGCCAATTGTTTTCTGGTGACGACCCCCGAGTGGGAAGAAACGCAAGCCGCAACCGCGCGGATTCACCAGGACGGTCGCTTCGTGGCGTTGCTGGGCGTGGAGTGGTCGGCCGCCAGCCACCTGGGCGGCGACCACAACCTGTATTTCCCGGGCGACACCGCGCCGTTGCGTCGCTGCAGCCACGAATTCATTCCCGACAAATCCGACTTGCTCACGGACCTGCCACACGTCACGGACCTGCACGCGCACTATGAAGGCACGGACACGGTAGTCGCGCTGCATGTGGGTGGGCGCACGGCCAGCCTGCAATGGCATGCCCCGGCACTGGACCGCCTGCTGGAGGTGCATTCAACGCACGCAACGTCCGAATGGTTTCTGTTCGATGCGCTGCGGCGCGGCTACCGGATGGGCGTCACTGCTGGGAGCGACAGTGTGGATGGGCGGCCTGGCGCCAGCCACCCCGGTCACATGGCGGTACGCAACCTGCGAGGAGGCTTGACCGCCATTCCAATGCAACAACTCTCGCGTGGCGCGTTGTGGGGCGCGCTGAAGCAGCGACACTGCTACGCCACCACCGGCGAGCGAATTGTGCTTGGCTTCAGCGCCGGCGACCTCCAGATGGGGGACGACACCACGGTGTCACAAGTGCCGGCCTTCGACGTGCTGGTCGAGGGGACGGCACCCATCGAGACCATCGACTTTTTCCGGGACGACACCTGCCTGTGCAGCATCGACCTCGCAGCTGATGCAAGTGCCCTGTCAAACAGCGTGCGTGTCGCCTGGAACGGTGCCAGTGCCCCAGGCAACTGGCAGCGTGCCCGCATGTGCTGGGACGGCGTATTGCGGGTCCAGGGCGCGCGTATCCTCGCCGCCCATCCGTGGGCCTTTGACACCGCGGATGAGGGCATCAGAGCAACGGACGCGCAAAGCGTGCATTGGCGCTCAATCACCGCCGGTGACTGGGATGGCGTGGTGTTGGACCTGGACGACCTGCGCACGGCCGAACTCAGCTTCGTGACACAGCCTATGGCCTTGCAGGCGCGCCTCGGCGATCTGCGGGCGATGCCGCGCAGCTTCAAAGCCGAGTCGCCGGTGCGCGAGGTGGAGCTGCGCCGCTTGCCCGCCGTGCCCAACGCGTTGGGCTGGCGCGGGCGCTTCGAGGACCCTGATCCTGTGCCGGGCGCACACGCGTACTGGGTCCGCGTGCGCCAGACCGACGCGGCACAGGCCTGGTCCACGCCAATCTTCGTCACGCTGACGACACAGTGACGACCGGTTGACGCATGGCAGCGACCGCTTTCAAGATCGACGTGGCCCACCTCGTCAAACACTTCGACTCCGATGCACCGGACATGGCGCCGGTGCTGGACGACATCAACCTGGCGGTGGCGGAAAACGAATTCGTCGTGCTGCTCGGTCGCAGCGGCTGCGGCAAGACCACCTTGCTCAACATCATCGCCGGGCTGGAACGCGCGACTTCAGGCGAGGCACGCGTGGACAACAAAGTCGTCACCCGCCCCGGTGCAGGCAAGGGCATGGTGTTTCAACAGGGCGCGTTGTTTCCGTGGCTGACGGCGCGCCAGAACGTGGAGTTCGCCGCCAGGAACCGCGGGGTGTCGCGCGCGGAACGCAGCACGCGATCGTCCGAACTGCTGGCGCTCGTCGGCCTGACAGGGGCGCAAGACAAATACCCGTCCGAACTGTCTGGTGGCATGCAGCAACGCGTGGCCATTGCGCGGGCGCTGGCGCTGGACCCGGACATCTTGCTCATGGACGAACCCTTTGGTGCGCTGGACGAACTCACCCGCATCGAGATGCAGTACGAGTTGTTGCGTGTGTGGGCAGCGCGCAGGAAGACCGTGGTTTTCGTCACGCACAGCATCTGGGAGGCACTGATGCTGGCGGACAGGATCGTGGTGATGGCGGCGCGTCCCGGGCGCATCGTGCTGGAGCGCCGCATCGACACGACGCGCCCGCGCGGCATCACCGACCCGGCGCTCCTGCAACTGCACGAGGAAATCTGGGGGGCGCTGCAATGACGGCAGTTGGGCGAAAAGCTTCCGCTGGAGCGCGGCTGCTGCAGCATGCGTCCGCGCCGCTGGTGATCATCAGCCTGCTGGCGCTGTGGCAGCTTGCCGCCAGCGTCGGCTGGCTGCGACCGGCGCTGTTTCCGCCGCCATCGCGCCTCGCGCGCAGCCTATACGAACTGGCGACGGATGGCTACCCTGAAGGCGTCACCTTATGGGTGCACTTCAGCATCACAATGCAGCGCATCCTGATGGGCTACGTTGGCGCGCTGGCGCTGGCCATTCCGCTCGGCCTGGTGATCGGCTGCGTGCCGATGCTGGACCGCCTGACCGGGACTGTGATCGCCTTCTGCCGTTCGGTGGCGACGCTGTCGTTGCTGCCGCTGGCCATCGTCTGGTTCGGTACCGGCGAGGGCTCCAAGATGTTCCTGATCGGGTATGGCTGCTTCTGGGTCATGCTTTCCAACGTCATCGCCGGGGTACAGCAGGTCGATCCAGTATTGGTACGCGCCGCGCAGACGATGGACACCGGACGCCTGGGCATCTTCACGCGGGTGCTGCTGCCCGCCGCGCTGCCACGGATGTTCGCCGGCGCCCGGGTCGCGCTGGGCGTAGGCTTCATGGTGATCGTGGGCGCCGAGATGATCGGAACCATCCAGGGGCTGGGCGCGCTGATCATGGAAGCGCGCACCTTCTACCGCAACGACATCACGATGGTCGGCATGGCCGTGCTGGGCGTGATCGGGCTGCTGATCACGGTGGGGCTGCAACGCGTCGAAATGTGGCTGCTGCCCTGGCAATCGCGGGAGCGTCGCTGATGGCCACCTCGACAAGTAGCAGATTCACACGCCATGGGCTAGGCGCCGTCGGTGCGCTGGCCTTTCTTGCCCTTTGGGAACTGGCGGCGCGCCTGGTATGGCGCGACATCCAGGTGTTGCCCGCGCCGACCCAAGCAATTGCCATCGCGTGGAAACATCTTACCGTGGCCGAGCTGGCTGGCCATGTGGGAATCAGCCTGCTGCGCATCGGTGTGGGCTTCGCGTTAGCCGCCGCGCTGGGCATCACGCTGGGCGTGGCCAGCGGGTGGTATGGCTGGATCGGACGGCTGTGCCGCCCGGTGACTGACTTGCTGCGGCCGATTCCGCCGCTGGCCTGGATTCCCATTGCGATCGTCTGGTTCGGCCTGGGCGAGGCCTCTAAATGGTTCGTGATTTTCCTGGGCGCGTTCTTTCCGATCTTCTCGAACGCCTACCGCGGCATGGCATCCATCCCGCCGGTGCTGCTGCGCGCGGCCCGGACCATGGACGTGGATGGCGTCACCCTGCTGGTGCGCGTGGCGCTGCCGGCCGCCCTGCCCGACATCGCCACCGGCCTGCGGGTCGGCTTCGGCCTGGCCTTTGGCATCCTGATCGCTGCCGAATTGATCGCGGCCGACAGCGGGATGGGTTATCTGGTGATGCAGTCGCGCCAGATCGGTGAGCTGGGTGTAGCCGTGTTCGGCATCCTGCTCATCGGCGTCGTCAGCCTCGTCAGCGATCTGGCGCTCGCCGCCGGATTGCGCCACCTGCTCGGGCGCGGTGCCCGCATCTAACCCTGCAACTACCTGAAAGAGAAATCATCATGCATCGTAGAACCATACTCGGCGCCGCCACTGGCGCATTCGCGGCACAGGCATTGCTTCCTGCCAGTGCATGGGCGCAGGCCAAACCCGAGACATCGAAACTGGTGCTCGGCTTCGGCCTCGACCCGGTGTTCGCGCCGCACATGGTGGCGATGACCAAGGGCTGGTTCCGCGATGCCGGGTTCACCGAGGTAACTACCAAGACCTTCGCTGGTGGCGCGATTGCCGGCGAGGCGCTGGTAGCGGGCGAAATCCAGCTCTGGACCCCCGGCAACCTGCCCCCGATCTCGATGGCGCACAACGGCGTACCTATCGTGGTGCTGGGAACCAACGCCATCGCCTCCGAAGCAGACAAGCTGGTCGTGCGCAAGGACGCCAACGTCAAGACGCCTGAAGATCTGTACAAGATCAAGATCGGTCTGCTTCAAGGATCGACCGCCAGTGCCGACCTGCACAATCTGGCTACGCACTACGGACTGGACGAGAAGAAGCTGCAGGTGGTGAACATGCCGCCACCCGAGCAACTGGCCGCGCTCAACTCAGGAAACATCCAGGCCCTGCTGTGCTGGCAACCCTGGGGTTACAACGCGCTCAAGACCGGCAACACCGACTTGCTGCACTCAGGCCTGGTGTCCGGGTTTGCCGCCAATAAGGGCGCCAAGGTCCAGATTGCCTACACGCGCTCCCTGTTCGTCGCCAGCCAGGAGTTCGTACGCAAGAACCCGGTCGCCACGCGCAGGTTGGTAGAGGTGCTGCTGCGTGGGCAGAAATACACTGCCGACCCCAAGAACCGGGAAGAAGTGGTAACCCTGTTCTGCGAGCAGACCAAGCAAGACAAGGCGTTGGCACTGGCCATCTGGGGCGACTATCAGTTCGACCCGACGTTCGACAACGCCTACGTGAAGGACATGGACATGACAACGCAGTTCCTGCTGGCCACCGGTCGCATAAAGACCGCCAAGAACCCGTTGGAGTACACCTTGACCGCGCCATTGGCCGCAGTGGAACCCAGCCTGGTCAAGGTGCCGGGCCAGTTCAAACCTTGAGCGCACGCCGATGAATCTCTCGCCCGTCGGGGTGGCGGTCCTGGGGGCCGGCTCCATTGCCGAATACCACCTCGGGGGTCTGGCTGCGGCCGGCCACGCTGCGGTGCGCGTGTTGGGAGCCCGCACGCGAGAGCGCGCTGCACCGCTGGCACAACGCTTCGGCATTGCGCAGGTCATGACGGACTGGCGCGCGGTGCTGGAGCGCAGGGATGTCGATGCGGTGATCGTGTGCACCCCCGACGACACCCATGAGGAAATCGCCATCGCCGCCGCTCAAGCCGGCAAGGCAATCCTGCTGCAAAAGCCGATGGCGGGCACGGTGGAAGCGGGCCAGCGTATCCTGCACGCCGCCACCCGCGCGGGCGTGGACTTGCAAGTGAGCTTCATGCACCGCTGGTTTCCGGAGGTTGCACAGGCACGTAAGTGGTTGGACGAAGGCGCCATCGGCGCATTGCGCAGCGTACGCATCCGCAACGCAACGCCGGGGCCGGATTGGGGTGACTGGTTCTTTGCTAAATCCCAGGTCTCCAACGGCGTGGTGGACCAGCTCGGCGTGCACGGCATCGACCTGGCGCTGCAACTGGTCGGCAACGTGGCGCGGGTCTCGGCGCGCAGCGCGATCCTGAAACCCACGCGCACCTTGCGCGACGGCCGCGTGGTCGCCGTGGAAAACAGCGACACAGCCAACGCCACCTACGACTTCGCTGGCGGCGCGTTGGGCACACACGAGATGTCGCAGATTGAAGTGGCGGGCTGTGACCGCTTTCGCATGGAACTGTACGGCGACGCCGGCACCATCTGGCTGCGCAGCGAGCGCGGGCCGGCCGCGTTGTACGCACCTGCGCTGCATGGCAAGCAGTGGCACTGCCCAATTTTGACCGAAGAGCCACTTGGCAAGCTCCACCACGCGGCCTGGCTGGCCGGCGTGATCGACCCCGCCATGCGCGCGCCCACCGCACGCGATGCGCTGCGCGGCATGCAGGTCGTGGCGGCCATCCAGAAATCGAGCGAACAAGCCGGGCAACTGGTCCTGGTCGCGGAGGACATGGCATGTGCAACCTCGTGACACCCAGCCACACCCCCGCCGCACCCACAGCGAAACACGGAGTCTGCGAATGAGCCCTCATACGCCAGCGCGCTCGTCAGTGCAAATCGGCGTGTTGTCCTTTGCCCACTATCACGCGAACTTCTGGAGTGAGGTATTGGCGGCGCGCGGCGCGCTGGCGGGCATCTGGGACACCGATGCCGCGCGCGGCCAAGAGGCAGCAACGCGCTTCGGCGCCGACTACTTCGATGACATCGACGCCCTGCTGGCGCGCTGCACCGGCGTAGCGATCTGCAGTGAAACGGTCACGCATCCGGAGTTGGTAGAACGCGCAGCGCAGCGGGGCCTGGCCATCCTGTGCGAGAAGCCTCTGGGCATCGACCTGCCGTCCTGCGACCGCATCGTGCGCGCCGTGCGGGACTCCGGCGTGCCCTTCATGCAGAGCTTTCCGAAGCGCTTCGACCCGGTCACCGCCTACCTGCGCACCGTCGTTCAGTCCGGCGAACTCGGCCGCATCTCCTTGGTACGCATACGACACGGCCACTATTACGGGCTGGAGCCGGATTTCGCCACGCGCTGGTACACCGACCCGGCCCGCGCAGGCGGCGGCGCATTGCTTGACGAAGGCGTGCATGGCGCAGACATGTTGGCTTGGTTGTTTGGCATGCCCCAAAGCGTCAGTGCCATGGTCAGTGACGCAACACTCGGTCTGGACGTGGAAGACCTGGGCATCGCGACGTTCCACTACCGCGACGGCATGCTCGCCGAGCTGACCGCCAGCTTCTGCTTTGCGGCTGCGGACACGTCCATCGAGCTGTATGGCACCGAGGGCACAGTGCTGGTGTCCGGGGTCGATCTGGCCTCGCGCGACATCACGCCTGAGGGCTTCGTACGCATCTTCCGCCGCAACCAAAGCGAGCGCAGCTGGCAGACGGTGCCTTTGGTGCCGCGTTTCAAGATCGGTGGTTTTCATCAAGAGAACGCGTCGGTTTTTGCCGATTGCCTGGAACGCGGTGAAGTTCCCCCCACCAGCGTCGAAGATGGCCGCCGCGCCTCGGCCATGATCGCCGCCGCCTACCAAGCCGCGTCTAGCGGGTGCCGCCAGGAGATCTCCCCATGACCCCATCCCATCCCATTTCGCTCTTCATGTTCGGTTGCGGAGGCTTCGCCAGGCGCTACCACGTGCAGCCCGTGCTTGATGCGCCGGATGTGCGCATCGCCGGTATCTTCGACCCCTACCCGCAAGCCGAAGTGGTGGCATTGGCGACGCGTGCCGGCGCCCCGCTGTGCAGGCGCATCGAGGATCTGCCGGGCGCTTCCGGCACGGCCTTCGCCATCATCACCACACCGCATACGCTGCACGCCGCGCACATCGACGCTGCGCTCGACCGGGGCCTGCATGTGTTGGTGGACAAGCCCTTCGTTTCGACCGAAGCCGATGCGATCCGACTGTCCAAACGCGCCAATGCTGCCGGCCTCCTGAATGCCGTGGCCTACAACCGGCGCTTTGACGCCGGCTGCCTGCGGGCACGCGAGATTCTGCGCGCGGGCGGAATCGGGGCGGTGCGTTATGTGCAGACTGTGCAACTGGGTTACGAACGCGCCGGCTGGTTCCTGATCCCGGAACTCGGCGGCGGCGGCCCCTACACCGGCCGCGCATCCCACATGGCCGACATCGTGCCATGGCTGATCGAGCGCAAACCCACCGCCTTGCGCAGCCGGCTGCGCAGCTCCTCTCCCACTCGCAGCGACCACGGCGGCTTCATCGAGCTGCGTTTCGACGATCTGGAATGCCACATGACCTGCATCGAGGAAGGCTGGCATACCTGGGACGAGATCCGCATCTTCGGTGACGACGGCCTGATTGAACTGCGCCGGCCGCTGGAGGCCCCGCTCGGCTGGGAGCTGACCTGGTCGTCGCAGCGTGGCGCGCGGCGCGAATGGCAACAGGCCGACGGCACACCGGGCGACGCGACACGTGACTTCCTCACCGCACTGCGCGGCCAGGGCACACCGGCCTGCACCTTCGCGCAAGCCGCCGATAGCGTGCGCATCATCGAGCAAGCGTTTCTCTCTGCCCGCAACCCGGGCGAGTGGGTCACGTTCGCACCGGCAGCCAACGCATGAAACATCCTGTGTCCGCTCCGTGCCCTGTCCGACTTTCTTGTCATACCCGCGCAGGCGGAAATCCAGTCCTCAATGGCGCAGCTGCAACTCGGGATATCCGCCTGCGCTGGTATGACGGAGAAATGGCAATGCGCACCACCGAGCATTTCGTACCAAAAGTCCACCACCAGGAGCACACATCATGAAAAACGAGTCCCGTATTCTCCCCACAGCGACACGCCGCCGCGCGCTTGTCACATCGATCGGCCTGGCCGCCGCGCTTGGCCTGTACGGCACCGCGAGCGTGCAGGCTGCAGGGCTGGCCCCGATCACCATTGTGATCAACCAGTCACCGTGGTTCAGCGGGTTCAGCAAGGTCGTCGAGGCCTATGAGAAGGAGAGCGGCAACAAGGTCAACCTGGACGTCAACCCCTTTGCCGGCAGCGGCGAAAAGCAGCGCAACTCTGTGCGCGCAAAAGAAGGCCAGTTCGACATCCTGGTGATGAATTCGCTGTGGCTGGCGGAGTTCTATCACGGTGGATTCCTGACGCCGCTGAACGACATCGACCCGGCGTTCAAGGCGGATCCCCAGGTCATCAACTACGACGACACCGCCTACTGGGACGCAAAGAACAAGACCAACAACTCGAAGACCGGCGTGATCTACGGCGTGCCGATCAATGGCAACATCCAGGTGTTGTATTACCGCAGTGACCTCTACGAAAAGGCCGGGCTCAAGGTGCCGCAGACCTGGGACGAACTGGCAGCGAACGCAGCCAAGCTCAATAGTCCGCCCAACGTGTTTGGCATCGTCCAGCGCGGTGCCCGCAGCGCTTCGGACATTTCCTACGATTGGATGCCATACCTGCACAGCTACAACGGCGCAATCTTCAAGGACGAAAAGGCCGGCGACTTCACCGTCACCATCAACAGCCCGGAAGCCAAGAAGGCGTTGGACATGTACGTGGATCTGGCGAAGAAATACGGTCCTCCGAACCCCGGCAGCTTTGGGCAGGCGCAGGTCATCCAGGCACTGGTGACCGGCAAGGCCGCGCACGCCACCCCGGTGATCGCCGCCTGGTCGCAGATGGACGATCCGAACAAATCCGCAGTGGTGGGCAAGATGAACGTGGCACCGCTGCCACACGGCCCCGGCGGCAAGACATCGCCCACGCTCGGACACTTTATCGGCGCGATTCCGAAGAACATTCCCAAGGACCGCCAGGTCGCCGCGCTGGCGTTCCTGCGCTGGTTCGGCTCGGCAGAGGCACAGACCATCTACGCAAAGTCCGGGCAACCACCGATCCGGCGCGATATCTACGACGCCCCGTTCATGAAGACGCCCGAATTTCGTTGGGCGCGCGCCATGGCCGAGAGTGCGCCCAACGCCCGCATGATGTACACCGTGCCTGAAGGGCCGCAGATCGTCTCGATCCTGGAGTTGCGTCTGAACCAGGCGGTGATCGGCGAGAAAACCACCGCGGACGCTCTCAACACCATGGCCACCGAGATCCAGGACGTGATGACGAAGGCGGGCTACAAGACCGGGCAGTTGCCGGCGTTGAAGTAGAACGGTCCGTCTGGTGCGCGCATCGCCATGACCACGCAGGCTCGTCGCCCGAACGCCGGTGACACGGGACGCTGGCGTTTTTACACGCTGGCGCCCGCGCTGACGGTCTACGGCCTGCTCGCGCTGCTGCCAATCCTCAACCTGCTGGTAATGTCGGTCTACGACATCCACTGGAAGCAGGGCGTCGCGCACTGGAGCTTCGTCGGGCTGGAGTCGTTCGCAGCCATGCCGGACGATCCGCTGGTGCGCGCTGGTGCGCGCAACACCGTGTTGTTCGCATTCCTGTCAGTCACGGCGGAAATGCTCATCGGCCTGGCGCTGGCGTTGTTCGTGAGTCGCGTGGTGCGCGGGCGGGTGCTGTACCGCACGATTTTCCTGTTGCCGATCCTGATTCCCGGCATCGTGATCGGCGCTATCTGGAAGCTGATGTACAGCCCGGATTTTGGCATCATCAACCAGCTGCTTTCGGTCGTCGGCATTGCCGGGCCGGACTGGCTCGGCAGCGGCGACATGGCGTTCCTGGCCGTGGTGATGGTGGACGTCTGGCACTGGACGCCATTCGTCTTCCTGCTGCTGCTGGCGGGTGTCGAGTCTTTGCCGCAAGACTTGTACGAAGCC
Organism: Burkholderiaceae bacterium; assembly: GCA_039934375.1. GTDB lineage: Bacteria > Pseudomonadota > Gammaproteobacteria > Burkholderiales > Burkholderiaceae_C > CAISIP01. Next base: position 13,115 of record JBDTMH010000118.1, read on the forward strand.
GCGCGCATGGACGGCGCCGGCGTCTGGCAGGAATTGCGCTACATCACATTCCCGATGCTGTTGCCAACCTTCATCGTGACCTTGGCGTTCCGGTTGATCGTCTCGTTCAAGGTATTCGACGAGGTGTATCTGCTGACCGGCGGCGGGCCAGGCACAGCCACCGAGGTGATCAGTTTCACCATCTACCGACGCTTCTTCACCGAAGACCGCATGGGTTACGGGTCCGCGAT
>JBDTMH010000119.1:0-13111 GCA_039934375.1 Burkholderiaceae bacterium
TCTTGGGGTTCCAGAAGCGGGTCTGGTGTCCGAAATGGACGCCGGCTTCCAGCATTTCACGCATGGTGACTGACATGTCTTACTCCAAAGGTTGGGTCTAAAATCCGGTCCTCCATCCGCCCCGGTCGACCCGCATGCAGCTGACTGCAACATGCTTGGACCAGAGGCGAACACCTTGTTGGGACTGGATTCGCGATTTGTCTTGACGCGAATACCGCAATAGGGTACGGCGGCAAAACCCAAGGACTATAACACAGGCACCCTGCAGCATCGATGGCACACGACCCCATGGACGACCTGAATATCACCCGCAGACACATCCTCGATGGCCGCACCGATGCGACCGAGCGTTTGCAGGTATGCGTGGCCGCAGCACAATCGCCAGCGTGCGACAAGGCCTTCCTGCACACCACATTCGACCAGGCGCGGCAAACAGCTGCGGTTGCGCACAACCGCCGGTTGCCGCTTGCCGGCTTGGCGGTTTCCGTCAAGGACCTGTTTGACGTCGCCGGCCAGGTGACGGCTGCCGGCTCCCTGACCCGCGCGGATGTGCCGCCGGCGCAGCGCGACTGTCCCGCCGTTGCGCGGCTGCGCGGCGCTGGCGCGAGTCTAGTCGGCCGCACCAACATGACTGAATTCGCTTTCTCCGGGGTCGGCATCAACCCGCATTTCGGCACGCCGGCCAACGCGGCCAGTCGCGGTGAAGCCCTGATCCCGGGTGGATCCTCGTCCGGCGCCGCGGTGTCGGTCGCCACCGGCGCTGCCTATGTAGGCCTGGGCTCGGATACCGCCGGCTCGATCCGGATCCCGGCGGCGCTGAACGGAATCGTGGGGTTCAAGAACACCGCGCGCCTCGTGCCCCGTGATGGCGCCATACCGCTGTCAACGACGCTGGACACGGTGTGCGCGATGACCCGTTCGGTAGGTGATGCGATCACCGCGCATGAGGTTCTGGCTGCGCGCATGGTGACGCGCAGCGCAGCCCCCTTGACCATGTACCGGCTGGCTGTCGCACGCCAACTGATGCAGGACGACATGGATCCGGTGGTCTCCCAGGCCTGGCAACGCACGCTGGCGCGGCTGCGCGCGAGCGGCGCGTCGATCACCGAGATCGAGCTGCCCGAGCTCGCTGAGCTGGCGGCACTGATGGCACACGGCGGCTTTGCCGGGGCCGAGAGTTTTGCCTGGCACCGCAAGGCTTTGGCCCAGGTCGGCGACCAGTATGACCCGCGAGTCGCCACCCGGATCCGGCGTGGCGCGGCCATGGGTGCAGCCGACTACATCGACCTGCTGAACGCACGCGCCGACTGGATCGACCGGGTCGGGCGACGTCTGCGCGCATACGACGCGGTGTTGTCACCCACCGTTCCGCTGGTGGCGCCATCGATCCAGGGCATTGCCCCAGGCGCGGACCGGGACGAGGCCTTCTTCAAGGTGAACGGTCTGTTGCTGCGCAATACCGCGGTGGCCAACATGCTCGACGGTTGTGCCTTGTCGCTGCCCTGCCATTTACCGGACGAATTGCCGGTCGGCCTGATGGTCTGGCACGGCGCGCTGCAGGACGACGTGGTGCTCAACGTCGGGCAGCAGATCGAACAGGCGCTGCGCGCCGGATAATCCCGGCTCACGCCGTTCCCGGGGGTCGCAAAACCGGCGGGATCATCGGCATCAAAGGGATTCATGAAAATTGCTGTCATTGGCGCCGGTATCGTCGGCGTCACCACCGCGTACGAGCTGGCCCGCGACGGCCACGCGGTCACTGTTTTCGAGCGCCGTGGTGCCGCCGCCGAAGAAACGAGTTTCGCCAATGCCGGCATCATTGCCCCGGGCTACGTGACGCCGTGGGCGGCGCCCGGCATGCCGGGCAAGGTGCTGGGGCAGCTTCTGCATCGACACGCCAGCATCCGCATGGCCTGGCCGCTGGGCCCGGACGAGCTCCGCTGGGCCTGGAAGTGGTACCGCGCGTGCAAGCTCGACATCTATCTGACCAACCGCGCCCACATGCGAAGGCTGGCGTTCTACAGCCGCGCCAGGTTGCATGCCATCCGCGCAGACCTGCGGCTGGAATACGACCGCAGCGATGGCTACATGGTTCTGCTTCGTACCGAACGCGATCGCCAGCTGGTGCAGCCCAGCCTGCAGGTGCTGCGCGAGGCCGGTGTGGCGTTCCGACAACTGGAGCCGGACCAGGCCCGGCTGGTCGAACCGGCGCTCGACACCGAGACCGCTTTCGTCGCGGCGATCCAGCTGCCTGACGACGAAGTTGGCAACTGCCGCCAGTTTGCCATCCTGCTCAAGAACGCAGCCCAGCGCATCGGCGTGCAATTCCGCTTCAACACGACGGTACACGCGGTCGGCGCGGGGTTACAGCCCGCCGTGCTGGTGCAAGGGGAGTCTGAACCCAGCAGCTTTGACGCCATCGTGATGTGCGCCGGCGTCGCTTCGGCCCCATTGCTCAAACCTCTGGGCCTCGCGCTGCCGCTGGTTCCTGTCTATGGTTATTCGCTCAGTGCCGCGATCAAGGAACCTCTGAACGCACCACGCAGTGCGGTGATGGACGAGCACTACAAAGTGGCGATCACGCGATTGGGCAATCGGATCCGCATCGCGGGCGGCGCCGAACTCGGCGGTCGCCTCGACGAAAAACGTATCGCGCCGCTGCGCACACTCTACAAGGTGCTGCAGGACTGGTTTCCTGGCGCGGCCAACCGCAGCAGCGGCATCCAGGAATGGAAAGGCGCACGCCCGATGCTGCCCGACGGACCACCGCTGGTCTGCGCCAGCGGCGCCGCCGGCGTGTGGCTCAACCTCGGTCACGGGTCGAGCGGCTGGGCCTTGTCCTGCGGCAGTGCACGTGCATTGGCGGACCAGATCAGCGGTCAGGCTCCGGATCTGGACATGCTGGGCTTTGATCTGGCGCGCCTGCACGGCTGACCCTTGCTGGCGAAGTTCGCCAGGGCGCGTGCCGCGAAGTGCTATCGTCGCCTTACTGTGCGCCTGCGACGCGCGCGCGCATCCATTCGGTTTGCTGGAGAGCTTGGCATGAAGATTCGATTCTGGGGCGTGCGCGGCTCGATTGCGTCACCCGGCCCCAAGACCGTCCGTTACGGTGGTAACACCACCTGCATCGAAGTACGCACCGATGCCAACGAGCTCATCATCCTGGACGCGGGCACCGGCATATTCCCGCTGTCGCATGCCTTGCTGGCCGAAATGCCGCTGACTGCCAACATCCTGATCAGCCACTCGCACTGGGACCATATCCAGGGCTTGCCGCTGTTCGTTCCCAACTTCATTCCCGGCAATACGCTGCGTCTGCACGGCGCGTTCGACCCGGTCTCGGGCAACGGCGTCGAACAGGTGATGGCGGTGCAACTGCAGTACAGCTATTTCCCGGTGCGCGAAGCCGAACTCAAGGCCCGCATGGAATACGTGACTTTGACGCCGGGAGAGTCGGTGCAGGTGGCAAGCGCCACCGTCACGCCGGTCCTGCTGAACCATCCGGTCATCGACTTCGGCTACCGGATCGACTGCGACGGCAAGTCGGTATTCTTCACTGGCGACCACGAGCCACCGTACAACATTTATGCCCCCGAGGATGCCGAGTTCGCCGAATACCAGCAGTTCGTCGATGAGAAACAGGATGCCATCGTGCGCGCCATCCACGGTGTCGATGTGTTGATCGCCGACACCTCGTATACCCGTCAGGAGTTCCCAGCCAAGCGCGGCTGGGGGCATGGCAGCTACGACACCAGCATCGCGCTGGCTCGGCAGGCCAGGGCCAAGACCCTGTTCTGCACCCACCATGAACCGACCCGCAGCGATGACGCGCTGGAGGCCGCATTTGCGCAGGCCCTGGCAGACAACCCGACACCGCCCGGAGGCGGGCCCGACATCCGGCTCGCGCGTGAGGGCGAGTGGTTCGATTTCTGAGCACCGATGCGCGAAACGACCCCTTCCCCGCGACAGGTGATCACCGGCCCGGCCTGGCCACTGCATGGCATCGTGGCAACCCGGGCGCTCGAATCGGCGGCGCTGGCAACGACGCCACCACACGCACTGATGCAACGTGCCGGCCTGGCCTGCGCCCGGCTGGCCATGGCCCTGGCGCCGCACGCCCGCACGGTCTGGGTTGCCGCCGGCCCCGGCAACAACGGCGGCGACGGCATGGAAGCAGCGATGCACCTGCACCAGTGGGGCCGCGACGTCGTGGTCAGCTGTCTGGGTGATCCGGCGCAGGCGCCGGCAGACGCCAACGCATCGCGTCAGCGCGCACTGCAGGCCGGCGTGCGCTTCTCCGACCACGTACCGCCCGCATGGGATTTGTGCATCGACGCGTTGCTGGGCATCGGCGCCACACGGCCGCCGCAAGGGGCCATGGCGTTGTGGGTCACCGCCATGCGGGACCACGATGCTCCGGTGCTGGCGATCGACAACCCCACTGGGCTGGACGCCGATACCGGTCAGGCAGCCGAAGTCTGCGTACAGGCGCGCGCCACGCTGTGCCTGCTCACGCTCAAACCGGGGCTGTTCACAGCCGACGGGCGCGACATGGCGGGCCAGGTCTGGCTGGACGATTTGCAGGTCAAAAACACGGCGGCGTCCGACGCGGGCGCAGCGACAGCCCACCTGGTCGGCCGCCCGGAACCCAGCAGACGCCGGCATGCATCACACAAGGGAAGTTACGGCGATGTCGCCATCGTCGGAGGTGCACCTGGCATGGGCGGCGCCGCCTTGCTGGCCGCCTCGGCCTGCCTGCATGCCGGCGCGGGACGCGTGTACCTGTGTCCACTGGACCCACTGGCGGAGAGCGTCGTGCCAACGCAAGCAGAACTGATGCTGCGCGACATCCGCACGCTCGCGGTCGAACACATGACGGTGGTCTGCGGATGCGGCGGCGGTGATGCCGTGCGCGAGTTTTTGCCACGCATGCTTTCGCGCGCCCGCGCGCTGGTACTGGACGCCGATGCACTGAACGCCATGGCGACAGACAGCCAGTTGCAACTGCAGTTGGAAAGCCGGTCACGGCGCGATGTGTCTACCGTGCTGACGCCTCACCCCCTCGAAGCCGCGCGGCTGCTGGCAACCAGCGCCCGCGAAGTCCAGGCCGACAGGCTGGCTGCGGCGTGTTGCCTGGCCAAGCGTTACCGATGCACGGTGATTCTGAAGGGCTCCGGCACCATCGTCGCGTCGCCCGAAGGGCCGGTCGCGATCAATCCGACCGGCAACGGGTTGCTGGCCAGCGCCGGCACCGGGGATGTACTGGCCGGGCTGATCGGCGCCCGCCTCGCGGCAGGCCTGCCGCCGTTCGAGGCGGCATGCGCAGCGGTGTATCAGCATGGCGACATCGCCGACCGATGGCCAGCGGATACCGCACTGACGGCAGCAGCGCTGGCCGACGCATTGCGCTGAGTCGCGCCGTGCCCTGGCGTGTTTGCAGGGCGACGATCAGCCGCGGCCGGCGAACGGCATCTTGGTGGCCATCACGGTGTGGAACATGATGTTGGCCTGCGGCGGCAGGCTGGCCATGTAAAGCACCGACTGACCCACGATGTTGACATCCATCAGCGGCTCGATGGCAATCTCCCCATTGGCCTGAATGACGCCGCTGGCCATGCGCTGGGCCATTTCGGTCGCGGCATTGCCAATGTCGATCTGCCCGACGGCGATATCGTATTTGCGCCCGTCCAGCGAAGCTGTCTTGGTCAGGCCCATCACGCCATGCTTGGTTGCGGTATAGGCAATCGAATTGGGCCGCGGCGTGTGGGCCGAGATGGAACCATTGTTGATGATGCGGCCCCCCATGGGCTTTTGCGTCTTCATCACGCGGAACGCATTCTGGATGCACAGGAAAGCACCGGTAAGGTTGATGTCCACAACGTTGCGCCACTGCTCGACCGTCAGATCTTCCAGTGGAATGCCTGGCGCATTCACGCCCGCATTGTTGAACACCACGTCGACGCGGCCAAAGGCAGCAACGGCCGCATCGAACAAGGCGCGCACTGAATCCGGGTTCGCAACATCGGTCGCAACAGCCAGTGCCCGATCGCCGGCGCCACTTTCCTTGGCAACCGCGTCCAGCGGCTCCTTGCGCCGACCCGCGAGGACGACGCGGTAGCCACTACCGAGCAAGGCCAGCGCCGCGGCCTTGCCCACGCCAGTCCCGGCGCCGGTGACGATCGCGATTTTCGATTCAGATGCCATGATTGAAACTCTCCGTTGAAGTGTTGCTGGATGATGCTGCCGTGCCAGCGCGGCGGTCAGCGCCGAGGCGACCTGCCACGTTTGCCGACCGCGCTACTGCGCGTTGCGGATTTTCCTGCCGCACCGGCGGTTTTGCGACCCCGCGTCGCCGACTCCCCTCCCTTGCGGGTTTTGCCTCTGGGGGAAGTTTCCGTCAGCATTTCGTCACGTGCGACGCGCGGCGCAGCTTCATGGCTGGCACCCTTGTCCTTCATGGCGCGCAGCGCGATTTCATCGTCGTCGCGCACCAGCCTGAAGTCGATGCGGCGGCCATCCAGATCGACCCGGCTCACCTGTACCCGGACTCGCGTACCGATGGAATACCGCATGCCGGTGCGCTCGCCGCGCAGTTCCTGGCGCATTTCGTCGAAGCGGAAATATTCACCGCCGAGTTCGGTGATGTGCACCAGGCCTTCGACATACATGGCATCCAGCGTCACGAAGATGCCGAAGCTGGTCGCTGCGGTGACGACCCCGCCGTATTCCTCGCCCAGATGCTCACGCATGTATTTGCACTTGAGCCAGGCCTCCACGTCGCGGCTGGCCTCGTCCGCCCTGCGCTCGTTGGCGCTGCAATGCAATCCGGCCGCCAGCCAAGCGGTTGCTTCGGCATTGAGCTTGCGCGGCTTTTCGCCAGTCACCCTGGCACGCGATACTGCGCCTTTTTCCAGCCGCCGTGACAACTTCGCATGGGCCTCGCCGGGTGTCGGCAAGACCGGCAACTGGTACTTCGTCTTGCCCAGTATGGCCTTGATGACCCGGTGCACCAGCAGATCCGGATAACGCCGGATCGGGCTGGTGAAATGCGTGTACGACTCGAACGCGAGGCCGAAGTGGCCGCTGTTCGTCGGCGTATAGATCGCCTGCTGCATCGAGCGCAGCAACATTGCATGGATCTGCTGCGCATCCGGCCTGTCCTTGGTCGCGTGCGCGATCGCCTGGAACTCACCCGGCTTCGGATCGTCGCTGATGTCCATGCCGATCCCGGTCGCCTTCAGATAGCTGCTCAGGATCTCCCGCTTCTCCGGTGTCGGCCCCTCGTGCACACGGTAAAGGCCTGCATGCTTGCTCTGCAGGATGAAGTCGGCGCTGCAGACGTTGGCCGCCAGCATGGCCTCCTCGATCAGCTTGTGCGCATCATTGCGCGTGCGCGGCACGATCTTCTCGATGCGACCGCTTTCGTCGCAGACGATCTGGGTTTCCACGGTCTCGAAATCGACCGCGCCGCGTCGGTTGCGCGCACTGTTCAGCGCACGGTACACGTCGTGCAGGTTCATCAGATCACTGATCCGGTCCTTGCGTCGCTGCGCCTCCGGACCACGGGTATTGGCCAGGATAGCGGCGACTTCGGTATAGGTGAAGCGCGCGTGGCTCCACATGACCGCCGGATAGAACTGGTAAGCCGTGACCTCGCCGGTGCCGTCGATGAACATGTCGCACACCATGCACAGGCGCTCGACTTCGGGATTGAGCGAGCACAGTCCGTTGGAGAGCTTCTCCGGCAGCATCGGTATCACGCGGCGCGGGAAATACACGCTGGTGGCACGCTCGTAGGCGTCGATATCGATCGGCGATCCGGTCTCCACATAGTGGCTCACGTCCGCAATGGCCACCAGCAACCGCCAGCCCTTGACAGCCGACTTGCCACGCCCCGCCGCAGCGGGCTCGCAATAGACGGCATCGTCAAAATCACGCGCGTCTTCACCGTCGATCGTCACCAAGGGGACGTCGGTCAGATCGACCCGATGCTTCTTGTCCTGCGGGCGGACCTTGTCCGGCAGGCCGCGCGCCTGTGCGATACAGGCCTCGGAAAACTCGTGCGGCACGCTGTATTTGCGCACGGCAATTTCGATTTCCATGCCAGGATCGTCGACCTCGCCAAGCACTTCCTTGACGCGCCCGACCGGCTGCCCGTACAGCGCCGGTGGTTCGACCAGGTCGACCACCACCACCTGACCGGCCTTCGCGGTGCCGGTGGCACCCTTGGGGATCAGTACATCCTGGCCATAACGCTTGTCTTCGGGTGCCACCAGCCAGACGCCGCCCTCCTGGAGCAGGCGTCCGATGATGGGCTGTTGCGGCCGCTCAACGATTTCGACAACCCGTCCCTCGGGACGACCCTTGCGATCGCTGCGCACGATCCGGGCCTTGACCCGGTCCTTGTGCAGCACCGCGCGCATCTCGTTCGGCGGCAAATAAATGTCGGCCTCCCCGTCATCGCGGGCGACAAAACCATGACCATCCCGGTGTCCCTGGATGGTCCCTTCAACTTCGTCCAGCAAACCGCTGGAAGTGACTGAATTCTTGATAGAATCTCCTCTTTCCTGAAATGCCCAGGTGGCGGAATTGGTAGACGCACTAGTTTCAGGTACTAGCGAGTAACTTCGTGGGGGTTCGAGTCCCTTCCTGGGCACCAAGATGGTTAGTTATGAAAGCCGTTGCTGTCGCAACGGATTCCCTGATAAAAGCCGCTGCTTCTGCAGCGGCTTTTTTTTTGGTGGCTCGTTTATACCGGGATGGCGACAAGGTCATGTCCCTGCGTGTCGACGATCCTGGCACGGGTGAAATCCCCTACCTTGAACGTCTTGCTGGCCTTTTGCGGCGGCAGCAGCCGCACGATGCCGTCAATTTCGGGCGCATCCGCGTAACTGCGACCCGTGCCACCTTTGCGCCCCAGCGCCGGCGCCGAATCCACCAGCACCTGCATCGTCGCGCCAATCCGGCGCTTGAGGCGCTCGATCGAGACCTGCTCTGCAATTGCCATGAAACGGGCCCGGCGTTCTTCGCGCACTTCTGCCGGCAACATGCCGTCAAAGCTGTTGGCCAGGGCACCTTCCACCGGGCTGTAAGCAAAGCAGCCGGCACGATCGATTTGCGCCTCCTGCATGAAATCCAGCAAATGCTGAAACTCGGCCTCGGACTCGCCGGGGAAACCGGCAATGAAGGTGCTGCGAATGACGATCTGCGGACACTCGGCGCGCCACTGCTGGATGCGCTCCAGATTCTTCTCGCCACTGGCCGGCCGCTTCATGCGTTTGAGTACATCGGGATGGCTGTGCTGCAGCGGCACGTCCAGATACGGCAGTATCCGACCACTGGCCATCAACGGGATCACGCCATCCACACTGGGGTACGGATACACATAATGCAGGCGCACCCATGCACCGTAAGGCTCGGCCAGGTCGCCCAGCGCCTGCACCAGGTCCAGCATGCGGGTCTTGACCGGCTTGCCGTCCCAGAATCCCGTGCGGTACTTGACATCGACACCATACGCCGACGTGTCCTGGCTGATCACCAGCAACTCCTTGACGCCCCCTTCGAACAGGGCACGGGCATCGTTCAGCACGTCCCCGATCGGACGCGAAACGAGATCACCGCGCATCGATGGAATGATGCAAAAGGTGCAGCGATGGTTGCAACCCTCACTGATCTTCAGATAGGCGTAATGGCGCGGGGTCAGTTTGATGCCGGCCACACCGAACGCATTCGGAATCAGATCGACAAACGGATCATGCGGCTTCGGAAGATTTTCATGGACGGCGTCCATGACCTCCTGCGTCGCATGCGGGCCGGTCACGGCCAGCACCTTGGGGTGAATCTGGCGCACCAGGTTGCCGCCATCGGCGCCTGATTTCGCGCCCAGACAACCGGTGACGATCACGCGGCCGTTTTCGGCCAACGCCTCACCGATCGAATCCAGGCTCTCTCGCACGGCGTCATCGATGAAGCCGCAAGTATTGACGATCACCAGGTCGGCGCCGGTCAGCGATTTGGAAGTCTGGTAACCCTCGGCACTGAGCTGGGTCAGGATGAGTTCCGAATCGGTCAGGGCCTTGGGACAGCCCAGGCTGATGAATCCGACGGTGGGGGCCTTGATGGCAGCAGGAATTGGGGACGAGATGGCTTGTTGCATCGCTATATTGTCGCGCCCCGCAACGGATTCAGCGCTTGAGCCCGAAACTGTTCAGAACCAGTTCGGTCTGCTGCTGCATCTGCTCCTGCAATTGTGTCAGCAGATTCTTCGACTGATCCAGGTTGGAGCCCAACATGCCCTGCACCACCGGCAATTGCATGTTCATGAACTGCTTCCACACATCCGGCGTCATTTTCTCGGATTGTTCGCCCAGCCGCATCTGCACGTCCATCAGTGTCTGCATGTTCTTTTCGAGGTATCCGCCCATGAACCCCTGCATCGTGTGGCCATAAAAGCGGATGATGTTGGACAACACCGGCGCGGTGAACATCGGCGAACCGTTGGCCTCCTGCTCCAGGATGATCTGCAGCAGGATGCTGCGCGTCAGGTCTTCGCCGGTCTTGGCATCGATCACGACGAAAGGCTCGCAATCCATGACCAGTTGACGCACCTCCGACACAGTGATGTAAGCCGAGCTGTTGGTATCGTACAAGCGCCGGTTAGGGTATTTCTTGATGATCCTCCGGTCACTGCGCTCGGGCTCTGGCTTGTTGCTACTCATTGAGGGGCGTCCTTTGGAACTGGCTACGGATGGCGCGCTGAAGCTGGGCTGCAAGTATTCTAGGCAGCCCACCCCCGCGCAAGCCCCAAGGATTACCCTGAAGAGATCCAATCACCCCATTGCCTGAAAGGCGAACGGGCACTTGTCGGGATGAAGGCCCATTGTAAGAGCCTACCGAGCGGCCCGGCCAGCAAGGCCAATCCGGCAGTGAAAACACAGTGCGGGAAGCCGAAATATAGGGGGTGCGTCGCGGCCTCTATTGGATCCGAAACAACAACTCCCATTGTCTCAAGACGGGATCGGAACTTGCATGGTAGCCCTGCGCGGCCGTGGCCGATGGGGTGGTCGGGATCGGCCTGCAGTTTGGCGCGACGCATCCATACAGTAGCAGCACCTGGTTTCCCGTGACGACGAAAGATTGGATCGCCTCGCTGAGCAAGGCCGAGGCCAGCTTCGTCGGCGCTCAACCCTAGACCGCCCAGCGATCCGCCAGCGCTGCAGTGAGCACTGCCGAGATATCGAACGCCCAGGCGTCGGCCGGCACTGCGCCATTCAGCCACCCGTTCGGATCGACAAACCACCGCGCTATCTCGTCGTCGGTCATGGTGCCCGACAACTAGGCGATCACGAGCGCAACACCACTGCGCAAACACCCACGCCCGAAGTCGAACTGAAACAGCGGCAACACCATGTCCGCGCCTTACGACAGGACAACCACGCGCCGGTCAACAATCCAGCGCGCGAGCACCGAGATCGGTTGGCTGACGCTGACGCTCAGCCGCTGCGCAATGTCAAGGCAGGCGGCAGCGACATCGCTCGCATGAATCTCGGCGGGGCAGCCACCCAGCCTGCATAGCCGCCAACCGTCCAAGCTGGATTCAGCAAGGGATGTGCTGCGTGCGCGTGCTGCAAATGTACGCATCAGGAAGCCTCCGTGCTGCGCAAAACGCTGTGTCCCCACGGACAGCGGTGCTACCGCCGTGTGGATGTGATTGGTGATTTCATGGTGCAGTGTGAGAGCAACTGGGCCTGCGGTACGGTGCGTTGCCGCACCCAGGCCCACATGTCTTCGATCCCCCGACCCAACCAGGTCGATCGTTCAAATCGGCACCCATCCAGATCGGTGCACGTGACGCGGGCGCGGGCTCATGCGTGCGCCGATAATTCCTGCGACTGGAGGCGCGTCTTCAAAAAGGCAACACCATATGACGCGCCGGCACCAGGTGCCGGGTGCGTCCGCATGCTCAGCAGCGCTGACCTTGCGGCACCGCGTTCTGTTTGCCAGCGTACAGACAAGGCTGCGCCCAGCACGTGAACATCGAAACCGAACAACTCTTCGAACTTCGCATGTCCATCGTTCCACCTTGGCGCCGAGCCGCTCTCCACCGACCCACCGACCGGAACTGACTTGATGTCGAGCAAAGCTGATCCGACCCTCTGGATGTGGGCGCAAGCCTGCGACCTCGCGGAACAGGCCCAGAGGCTGCAGCGCCAGTTCTTTCGCCCCACGCCATCGACAACCCTGTCGGCGGCATGGGAACCACCAGCCGACGTGTTCGAGGACGAGCGCGAGATCGTCGTCGTCATTGCGATGCCCGGCGTCACCGCCGAGCGGATGCAGATCTTGACCGAACCCGGAATCCTCATTGTGCGAGGGTCGCGGCCGCTTCCCCTGGTGGGCCCTGGCCATTCGGTTCGCCGTCTCGAGATTCCGCATGGCACTTTCGAACGGCGCATTCTGCTTCCGGCAGGGCGGCTGGAACTCGACCCGCCGGAATTGCTTCACGGATGCCTGATCTTGCGGCTCATCAAGTCCGGGGCGCAGTGGTGATGAGCGCCCTGCCCCAAGCCACCGAGGGCGACGCGCGCTCGATCGACCCGGACACAGCAGTCGACACGCATCCCTCCGACGACAACACGCGGACGCAGCCGCAAGCGCCGCGTCCGATTCCGGAAGACGCGCTGATCATCCTTCCCGTGCGCAATGTCGTGATGTTCCCCAGCACGATTATTCCGATCACCATCGATCGCCCGCGGGCGCAGGCGGCGGTGCAAGAAGCGGTTCGCCTCGAGCGGCCACTGGGCGTGCTGCTGCAGAGCAAACCCGACATCGACGAGCCGGGCCCGGACGACGTCCACTGGGTGGGCACGAGTGCCGATGTGCTGCGTTATCTCACCGGCCCCGATGGCTCCCATCAGGCGGTCGTCAGAGGTTTACGCCGGTTTCGAGTCACCGAGTTCTTGACCGGCCAACCATTTGCGGTCGCACGCGTGCAATTCATCGATGTGCCCGCGACTGGCGACGCGGAAATCGAAGGCCGTGGGCGCGCGCTCAAACAAAGCGCACTCGAAACCCTGCAGCTGTTGCCGCAAGCGCCGCCGGAGATGTCGGC
>JBDTMH010000120.1:0-12988 GCA_039934375.1 Burkholderiaceae bacterium
GACGCCCCGCGCGCCAGCGCCGGTGCCTGGCGCGCCGATTCCAGCGCCTTGCGGATCTGGTTGGCATCGCGCTTGCGCAAGCCTTCGGAGAGTTCCTGCGATGCGTTCGAGCGCAGTTCGGCATATTTGCGCAGGATCTCCAGCGTTCTGGCGGAGGGCGCTGCGGTGTCCAGGTGCAGTGTGGAGAGGTTTTCGAAGCTCTCCTGGTATTCCGAGGTGACGGCGCTGTCGATCTGGCCTGCCAGCTGATCGAAGGTCTGCTGCTTTTCCTGTCCCTTGCCCAGGATGGATTCCCACTGCTGGCTGATGTGCCGATCCTGCCGCAGGAACCGGCTGATGGCTTCGCGGGCACGAATTTCCTCCCCCAGGCGGTAGCTCGGTGCCGGTAGTTGCTGCACCATGCCGGCGGCTGCAAGCAGCACCAGGGCCAACGCGGCCAACCGGAGCTTGTGGTTGCGCGGGCTGTTCCAGCTCCAGGGCCGTGACAAGGCCACGCCCAGCAAGGCGCCAGAAAACAGGCCGCCGATATGTGCCGAGTTGTCGATGCCAGGGATCAGCTGGCCCATCACCAGTGCCAGCGCGATGAAGATGGTCGCTGCGCCGAACATCCAGCGAAATTCCCCGCGCTCCACCTGGCCGCGCTCGCGCCACAGGAACAGCACCAGCGCACCGTACAGACCGAAGATCGCACCCGAGGCACCGCCGGACACGGCCTGGTTGCCCTGAATCACCAGCGACAGCAGGTTGCCGAGCACGCCGCTGGCCAAATACAGCAGCGCATAGCGCCAACGGCCGTAAACCTGTTCCAGCAGCCGGCCGATGTCCCACAGCGCCCACATGTTGAGCGTCAGGTGAATGATGCCGAAATGCACGAACATGGCCGTTCCCAGGCGCCACCATTGGCCGTCCTGCGTGGCGGGGCCGAAGTTGGCGCCCCAGGTCAGTGGAACGGTGGTCGTGGTGTGCCACAGGCTGGCGCCGTAGAACAGCATGGCCACGAAGATCAGGATGTTGACGGCCAGCAGCGCCATGGTCACCGGCACCCGCGCCGGGCTGGACTGCAGCAGTCCGGTCAGCGCGGGCGCGTTGCCCCCATGTACGGGTGGCGGATCGAACGGCGAGGGGCTTTGCATGGAGCCACGATTAGAGCGCAAACGGCTGCCAGCCCTGGCAGTTGGACACCGGGCCCGGAAAGCGGAGAATCGGCCCATGACCACGCACGCCCACGCTTCGACCCTGCCTTTGTCCACCCAGGATGCGACGCGCATCGACGATACCCGCATCAGCGCGGTCCGTCCGCTGATCACACCGGCGCTGCTGCAGGAGTGGTTGCCGGTGTCGGTATCGGCGCTGGCGCTGGTCGAGCAGAGCCGGCTGGATATTGCGCGGATTCTGCAGGGCCTGGATGACCGCCTGGTGGTGGTGGTCGGCCCATGCTCGATCCACGACCATGCGCAGGCGATGGAATACGGCCGTCAGCTCAAGGCGCAGGCCGAGTTGCTGGCGCCGGAGCTGCTGATCGTGATGCGGGTGTATTTCGAGAAACCCCGCACCACGGTGGGTTGGAAGGGTTACATCAACGACCCGCACCTGGACGGGAGCTTTGCCATCAACGAAGGCCTGGAAATGGCGCGCCGGTTGTTGCTCGAACTGCTCGCGCTGGGTCTGCCATTGGGCACGGAGTTTCTGGATCTGCTCAGCCCGCAGTTCATCTCCGACCTGGTGAGTTGGGGTGCGATCGGCGCGCGCACCACCGAGAGCCAGAGCCATCGCCAGCTGGCCTCCGGTCTGAGCTGCCCGGTGGGCTTCAAGAATGGTACCGATGGCGGCGTCAAGATGGCCAGCGACGCGATCCAGGCGGCCGCGGCCCAGCATGCCTTCATGGGCATGACCAAGATGGGGCAGGCCGCCGTGTTCGAGACCCGCGGCAATGCCGATTGCCATGTCATCCTGCGCGGCGGCAAGACGCCCAACTACAGCGCCCAGGACATAGAAGCGGCCTGTGCGATGCTCAAGGCGGCCGGATTGCGCGAGCAGGTCATGGTCGATGTTTCGCATGCCAACAGCAGCAAGCAGCACCAGCGCCAGATCGTTGTGGCGCAGGATGTGGCTCAGCAGGTGGCCGGTGGCGATCGGCGCATCGTCGGACTGATGGTCGAGAGCCATCTGCAGGAGGGGCGCCAGGACATCGTCCCTGGCAGCCCGCTCAAACCCGGGGTATCGGTGACCGATGCCTGCATCAGCATGGCGCAGACGATTCCGCTGCTGCAGGGCCTGGCGCAGGCGGTGCGCACGCGCAGGGCCATTGCTTGCACCTGATCGACGCGGTTAACATGGCGCGCAGATCAACTGGGATTGTGCGCACAATGATTCTGAAGGAGTTGGACCCATTTCTGGGTAGCAGCCAGGACGAGATCGCCCATCGCATTGCACAGGACAGGATGGCCTACCACCTGCGCCGCTACTTCGGCAAGAGCGCGGAGGTCGACGTGCTGAACTATCTGCGTGTCAGTTCGGGCACGGTTTTCACGATGGTCGACCATCTCGTGCTGCACCCGTACGGATTGATCGTCATCGAGCGAGAAAACCTGGTGCATCCGATCCAGATCAAGGACGACGGCCAGTGGCTGCATGTACGCCAGGAAGGGCCCGTCGAGATACGCTCGCCGATCACCCGGGCCTATCTGCGCGCGCTGTCGCTCAAGGCTTTCCTGGACAAGTTGGTGCGACAGAAAGGCTTTTTCGACGCCATCGAACTCGACATCGTCGTTGCGGTTCCCGACACCAGCCGCATCAAATGGCCTACGATGGGGCCGTTGCCCGAGGTCTGCAATACCGATCAGGTTCATGAGCGTGTGAACCAGCGTATCCTTCAATGTCGGCGCACGGCAAAGGCTACGGGCGTTTTGACGGCGCCGGAGCGCCGTCGACTGGGTGAATTTCTGTGTTCACTGCATCAGCCGATGGTGCGCGCCGCGCCTCGATAAATATTCAGATTCCTGCAGGCAAGCCCATGGTTGCCGGACGGGGACAAGCAAAGGGGGAGCCTCGCGGCCATGATTCTGAAGGAGCTGGACCCGTTTCATGGTGGGGATGACCGTGCATTTGCAGCACGTATTTCTGCCGACCGCATGGCCTATTACCTGCGCCGTTACTACCGGCGCAGCCGGGAGGTCGATGTCATCAATGGCCTGCGCATTCGCTCTGGTGGTTCGATGGCGCGCATCGATCATCTGCTGTTGCATGCTGACGGCATGCTGGTGATCGAGCGCGAGGATGCGCAGGGGCCGATACAGATCGACGACGATGGCCAATGGACCACCTGGGCCCATGGCCAGTATGTGGCCCTGGGCTCGCCGATCACGCGCGCCTATGTTCAGGCCTTGCTGCTCAAGGCTTTCCTGGACAGCCGCGTGCGTCAAAAGGGCTTCTTCGACAATCTCGAACTCGATGTCCTGGTCGTCGTCTCCGACGACTGCGAAATCCGGTGGCCGGATTCCGGCCGGCTGGTGGAGGTCTGTAGCCGCGAGGCGGTGCAGGACCTCGTCAGCCGGCGGCTGGCCCAATGCCGCGCCACCGCCCCGGCACATGGCCCGCTGACGGCTGTGGAGCGGCGTACCCTGGGCTGGTTCCTGCGCTCGGCGCATTGGCCTGGCTCGGACATGGAGCTGCATTAGCCGGTTTTCGTTCAATCGGGGACCAGGCAGGCCAGCCATCGCGGGTAAAGTGAAGCGATGTCGTTGATTTTGCGGGCACTGCTGCTGGTCCTGGCCGGGCTGCTGTTCTTTTTCCTGGCCGGCGTCGTGGCCGTCTGGGCGCCGGACAAGTCGCTGGTTGAGCTGCGCGCGCGCTGGGCCCGGCCACCGTCGCAATTCATTGCGGTCGGCGACCTGCAGGTGCATCTGCGCGACGAGGGCCCGCGCGATGACCCGGCGCCGATTGTGCTGTTGCATGGAACCTCCGACAGCCTGCACACCTGGGACGGCTGGGCCGAACAATTGCGCGGCCAGCGCCGCGTGATCCGTTTTGATCTGCCAGGATTTGGCCTGACCGGGCCCAATGCCACGGCTGATTATTCGATCGAGGCTTATGTGCGTTTCGTCGCTGCGGTGCTTGACCAGCTGAAGCTGGAGCATGTGGTTCTTGGCGGGAACTCCCTGGGCGGTGAAATTGCCTGGCAAGCCGCGCTGGCCATGCCGCTTCGGGTGCAGCGATTGATTTTGGTCGATTCCGCCGGTTATCCGTCCGCACCGCGCAAGGTGCCACTGGCGTTCACTCTTGCCAGCATGCCGGCTGCCCGGCCGCTGCTGGAGCGGTTGCTGCCGCGCGGACTGGTGCTGGCCAGTTTGCGCGGTGTTTACGGCGATCCGTCCAAGGTCACGCCGGAACTGGTTGACCGGTATTACGATATGGCCCTGCGACCAGGCAATCGCCGCGCGTTGGTGCAGCGTCTGCAGGCGATGGCCGGGACGGATGCCTCCAGCCGGATTTCGTCGCTGGCGGTGCCCACGCTGGTGTTGTGGGGTGCGCAAGACCGGTTGATTCCGGTTGCGGCAGCGACCCGTTTTTCGCAGGATATCGCCGGTGCCAGGCTGGTGATATTCGATGGACTGGGCCATTTGCCTCAACAAGAGGATCCGGTGCGAACAGTGTCAGAGGTACGTCGGTTTCTGGGTTTGCAGCCCCAAAATTAGAAAGTGCGACTTATGGCAGAAAGAAACGTGCCCGAATTGGCACGCGAGACGCTCAAGCAGTTGATCTCCCGCAAACTGGCGCCGACACCGAACAATTACCGCAACGTCTTCAACGAAATTGCCCGGCAGCCCAATGACGCGCCGTTTCCGTTGGAAGAACTGCACAAGATCGTGCTGCTGCTGCCGGCGCGCACCCCCGGTCAGACCAAACAGAAGGCCTTGCTCGAATATGCCGTCAATCATCTGAACTGGCAGGGTGTCAGCGATGCGCTGGTCGCTTACGGCGGTTTCACCCCGCGCGGTGCAAGCGAGAACTCGGGCTTCGCTGGGCTGAGCGGTGGCGACGCAGCCGCTGCGCCCAAGAACGCACCAGCGACCAATGGCGCGCGCGCCAGTGCGCCGGCGCTGACAACGGAATTTCTGGAGCAGATTGCGCGCCTGATCGAATTCGTCCGGCCTGCACTGGGCACCGACGATGCGCGCTTCACCGAGCAGACCAACGAGTTGCTGCGGGCCATGCGTGATCCTGGTGCCGACGTGGTTCGGGTCAAGCAGATGCTGGGCACTTTCGGTCATCGGGTCTCGTTCGCTGCCGAGGACCAGGTCGAGATCAAGTCGACCTTGCTGCACTTGCTGCGCCTGATCATGGAGAACATCAGTGAGCTGAGCCTCGACGATCGCTGGCTGCAGGGGCAGATCGAGGCCTTGATGGCAGCGACGGCGCCGCCGCTGACGTTGCGCCGGCTCGACGATGTCGAGCGGCGTTTGCGCGATGTGATCCTCAAACAGTCCGAAGCCAAGGGGCGGGCATTGGAGGCGCAGGATGAAATGCGCCAGATGTTGGGCGTGTTCATCGAACGGCTGTCGGTGATGACCGACTCCACCGACGCCTTTGCTGCGCAGATGAACCAGAACGCCGGCCTGATCGAGCAGGCGCGCAGCCTGGCTGAGATCACACCCGTGCTCAAGGAGGTGGTGTCGGCCACACGCAGCATTGCGCAGCAGTCGCTCAATGCGCGAGATGAGCTGCGGGACATGCGCGAACGGGCTCAGGCGACCGAGACCGAAATTGCCAAGCTGCACCAGGAGCTGGACCGGGTCAGCGCGCAGGCGCGCCACGACTCACTGACCGGCGCACTCAACCGCAAGGGACTGGAGGAAGCGCTGAACCGCGAACTGTCGGTGGTGCGGCGCAAGGAGTTGCCGCTGTGCGTGGCCCTGCTCGACATCGACAATTTCAAGAAGATCAACGATGAACAGGGCCACAGCGCGGGCGACGACGCATTGGCGCACCTGGCCAATGTCGCGCGCCAATGCATGCGTCCGCAGGACACGCTGGCTCGCTACGGTGGCGAGGAGTTCGTGATCCTGCTGCCCGATACGACGCTGGACAACGGCATCGAGGCGATGGTGCGCCTGCAGCGCGAACTGACCAAGCAATTTTTTCTGACAGGTAGCGAAAAGCTGCTGATCACCTTCAGCGCCGGTGTGGCGCAACTGGCGCCGGACGAACAGGGCGAGTCGGCGCTCAAGCGGGCCGACAAGGCGATGTACATGGCCAAACGGGCCGGCAAGAACCGCGTTCTGGCGGCCTGAATCCGGCGCGGCTGCAATATTGAAGAGAGGCTTTTCGCATGATGGTTCTGATTCTGGGTCTGGTGCTTTTTCTGGGTGTGCATTCGGTGCGCATGGTGGCGGATGGCTGGCGCAGCCGCACCATTGCGCGCATCGGCGAGGGGCCCTGGAAGGGGGCGTATTCCGTCGCGTCGGTGCTGGGTTTCGTATTGATCGTCTGGGGTTTCTCGTTGGCGCGCATGACGCCGGTGCAGCTGTGGAGCCCGCCTGTGGGGATGCGCCATGTGGCCTGGCTGCTGACCTGGCTGGCTTTCGTGATGCTGGTGGCCGCATATGTACCAGGCAATGCCGTCAAGGCGCGGCTGCACCATCCGATGGTGCTGGCGGTCAAGACCTGGGCACTGGCACATCTTCTGGTGAATGGCAATCTGGGCCATGTGGTGCTGTTCGGGTCGTTCCTGGTGTGGGCGGCGTTCGACTTCTCTGCAGCACGCCGCCGCGATCGCGCCGGCAATATCAGTTATCCGCCCGGACGCGCCTTGCCCACGCTGGTCACCGTGGTCGTAGGGACGCTGGCCTGGGCCGGATTTGCCTTGTGGCTGCATGGCTGGTGGATCGGCATTCGCGTGATGGGTTGACGCGGCTTGTCGCGCCGCCGCCCGTGTGGCGCAAGGGCTGACATCAGATGTTCAGGATCCACTGGATCAGGTACTTGGCGACAAACCCGACCATGCCAAAGCCCAGTCCGAGAAAGATCACGAAGGCGCCGAACTTGCCAGCCTTCGCCTCCCAGGCCAGTTGCCCGACGATGAACAGCATGTAGAGCATGAAGGCCCCGACGCCGAACGTCAGGCCGAACGACGCAATCTGTTCTTCCGTGAATCCGAACATGGCGCTGCGTCAGGGTTGCAGCGGACGTTGCGGCAAGGCGCTGGCGTCGACCAGTTCGTCGTAGGCGTGCCAGCTGGCATGACCCAACACCGGGACCAGCACCACCAGGGCCAGCAACGCGGTGGCAAACCCGACCAGCACCAGCAGCATGATCAGCGCAGCCCACAAGGCGATCGGCGCCGGGTTGGCCAACACCACGCGCCAGCTTGTCAGTACCGCAGGCAGCAGCGCAATGCGCCGGTCGAGCATCAGGGGCATGGACACGACGCTGGAGGCGAAGATCGGCGCGGCGAGCACGCCACCGAGCAGCAACCAGGCCTCGAACAGCAAGTTGTCGCGGGCCAGCACGACATGGCGCAGAAAATCGATGGGTGCGTTGACCGGTGCCGGCGCCATCAGCGTGATCAGCGCCGCCGAGGTCAGCACCCAGCCGGTGCCCGCCAGCGCCAGCAACACACCGAAACGCACCAGGCACCAGTAGCCGCCCGATTCGGAGAAACGCGATTGTTGCCAGCTCAGCCAGGTATCGCGCAGCAGCACCAGGCGTATCGGCCGCTGGTGTGCCAGCGCGCGACTGATGGCGTACAGGCTGGTGGCCAGTACCGGCGCTATCACCAGGAAGCCGGAGAACGCACCGGCGAGTAACCAGAACTGCTGGTGGGCCACGATCAGCAGGACCAGTCCGAAACCCGTCAGTACGACGCCGTGAGCCAGGCTGAGCCAGCCGCCTCGCACCATGTCACGCCAACCCAGTGCGAGCCAGCGCAGGGGTGCGCCGAGTGGCACCGTACGGACCGTGACTTTGGCGGCGGTGGTGTTGGTCGGGGACGAAGGGGGATGCATGGGAGGGGCGCTTTTCTCGATTTTCAGACAGCAGTCTAAGTGCGATTGGCCGGCAGGGCAGACATCGGCGGACGCTTGGGCGAGCCGCATAATCCGGGTTTACCCACAGCAGGAGTCTTTCATGGCACGTCCGGTTCTCGATGAGTCCCTGATTCATCCCGCGGTCCGCGAGAAGATCGCAACGAATCGCATGGAACTGGTGCGTGAGGTGCAGACCGCGATTGCCTCCCATGCGGTGGTGGTGGTCGGCATGGGCATGAATCCGATGCCCAAGAAGGCGCGCAAGCTGCTCGACGACGCAGGCCTGGCCTATCACTATCTGGAGTACGGCAGTTACTTCAACACCTGGCGCCAGCGCAATGCGCTCAAGATGTGGACCGGCTGGCCGACCTTCCCGATGGTTTTCGTCAAGGGCATGCTGGTGGGCGGCGCCGACGACGTCAAAACACTGCTGGCCAATGGTGAACTGAAAAAGATGCTGGCCTGAATGTGGCAAGGCCATCGCCGGCACCGGAGTGCATGCGATGGCCAGGCAGACGGGTCGCGGCGCTCAGGGTGCGCCGACCCGGGGTTGCAGGCACCGCTCAGCCGTGTTTCATGGGCTTGTCGCCGTGGTGGCCATGGCCACGCTCGCCGCGCGGCCCACCCATGCCCATGAAGGCATTGGCGTCGAACACCTGCTGCTGCTCGGGCGACAACGCGGTGTAGAACGCCAGTGTCGCGTCGGTGCGTTTGCGCATCTGGGCATCACGCTCGGTTTTCATCGCGTTCATGCGGTCGATGCGTTGCGGTGTGGTCATTGTTTTCCATTCTTCGCGCATCTTCTGGCGCTCTTCGCGGCCCATATTCTTGCCTGCGTCGGCCGGTGGTTGCATCGCGGCCATATATTGCGCCCAGGTGCCTTCCTGTGCGCCATTGAGGTTGAGCTTGGCCTTGAGCGTTGCCATGCGGGCGGCCATGTGTTGCTGCATCTTGGCCGGGTCCATGTGGCCACGCGCGTGTGCACCGGTCATGGTCGTGCCGGCGGTGCCCGAAGACTGGGCGATGGCTACCATGCCGGCAGATGCCAGCAGCACGGACAGCAGCAGAGGTTTGACGATCGATTTCATGGTGTTCCCTTTCGTTGAAACCTGACAGGCGGGTATCGCAACAGGTTGAGCACGAGTCTGTGCCGCAGATGTATCGCTGCGATGCCGCTTGGGCAAGCTTGTGTAAAGTTGCCGGCAGCAACTGGTATCAGCGTCCGGGCAGCTTGCCCAGCAACTGCACCAGTGTCACGCCGTTGACCATTTCGATCGCCTGCTTTTCGGCGAAGTGGCGCGAGGCGTCGCTCAGCGCGGCCAGGGTGATGTATACGCAGTGGCTGGCATCCTTCGATTGCCGTTCCCGATCCAGTGCACGCAGGGGCTCGAGACCATGGCTGGCCGCCTTCCAGCGCTTGCCCGCCACCAGCGTGGTCTGCCCGTCCTTGCGCATTTCAAGGTCGGCCGCTGCGCCGACAAGCCGGCTGACCTGGTAACCCTTGGCCTGGAAGGCCTGTTCCAGCATCTGACAAAAATCGCGCCAGGGCATGGCCGCCACTTGTTGCAAGGTCTGTTCGACACGCCGCTCACTCGGCGCCCGCAACTGTCGGTAGGCGGCGATCAGGCCGATGACGAAGAAAGGCAGCGCACCCATCAGGCCGAACGCCACGTATGGGGGTGGCAGCAAGGCAGCCGAGCCGGCGGCGAACGCCAGCACGACGGCAAAGCTGATCCACCATGGCGAGCGCAGCAGGATCGCGAACATCGAATTCCTGGCCATCTTCAGTTTCACGTTCAGAGCTCCTGGCCGGCCCGGTCTGGGGCGGTCGTCGTTTTTACCATGCGCGCCGGACCACGCGTGCGCGCCAGCGCCGGCGCTTCGGTGGGTCGTGCACACCTGGCCTTGCCCGTTGGCGTGGACATCAGATGCATCTCGACCTGACGTGGATCAATTGGGTCCGGCGCAATTGGTGCGAAGCTGGCGCTCTGCAGCATCACTTTGAAGGAGGCAGCGTATGGCCCATGAGTCTCTTCGCATCATTCGCGATGAACATTCCGCGCTGGCGGCCATGTTGCGTTCCCTGTTGATGATGGTCCAGCGCGGACCCAGCGATGCACCCGACAAGTTCTTCGACGTCGTGCGCGCGATGCTGTTCTACATCGACGAGTTTCCAGAACGGCTGCACCATCCTAAAGAGTCGGAGCTGCTGTTTCCCAGGGTGCTGCAGCTGGCACCGCAGGTGGCACCGGTGATCGAGCGGCTGGAAAAAGACCATCTGCGGGGCGAGGCCGCCGTGCGCGAGCTCCAGCACCAACTGCTGGCCTGGGAGTTGATGGGCGAATCGCGGCGCGAGGCATTCGATGCTGCTTCGCGTGACTACGTCCGCTTTTACCTGGAGCACATGCGACTCGAAGAGGTGGAAATCCTGCCCCAGGCGGAGCGCGCGCTGGGCGCCGAGGATTGGGCCGAGCTCGACGCCGCTTTTGCCAGCAACCGGGACCCGCTGACCGGCAAGTACCCGTGTGATCCGGCGTATGACCGTCTGTTCACCCGCATCGTCATGACTGCGCCAGAGCCGATCGGCCTGGGCTCGACCCGCTGAATCCGTATCCTGTAGCCAAAGTCGGGTCGTCGGTATTGCCAGCGTCGATGCCGCCGTAGAACGCGACCCAGTCAGGCGTGTTGCGTGCTGGCGCACAATGCGCCCATGCGAAGACTGGCGAGATGGGTGCTGTTGACGTTCGTGCTGAGCTGCGTGTTGCTCAGTGTGATGCTGTTCCTGCTGCAACGCTGGATTGCCACTGACGACTTCCGTGACCGTGTGCAGGCGCAAGCCAGCGAGGCCCTGGGTCGGGAGGTCCGGCTCGGCGCGTTGGCGGTCGATGTCTGGCCGTTGCCTGGCGTGGCGCTGAACCGGGTCGAGATCGTGACCCGTCCGGTCATCCGGATCGAGCGTATCGAAGTAAGACCGGTGCTCGCGGCCCTTTGGTCAGGGCGCCTGGAGTTGTCGACCTTGCTGGTGCTCGGGGCGGATCTGTCGCAGCCGGCCTTTGACGACCTGGCGCAGGCGTGGCGGGCGCGCAAGCTGCCGGCCGGCCCGGGGTCGGGCTCGGGCCAGCGGCAGGGCGCGGCCAGCGACTCAGCTGCCGGTATGGGCGTCACCGCGATCCTGCTGCCGCAGCGGATCGTGCTCGATTCCGCCACCTGGCGCGGCAACAGTGGTGTTGCGACGATGTTCAATGCCGATGCGCGGCTTAATCTGCAGGGACTGCCTGAGGACCTGCGCGTCACCTTGCTGGCCGGTCCGTTGCAGGGCACTCGGCTTGGCTTGCATCGGCAGGCTGACGATTGGAACGTCGACGTGGAAATTGCCGGCGGCACGATCAAAGGCAAGCTGCAGATGCCGCGCGCGCCGGGACCGGCACCCGCGCTGGAACTGAACGGACAACTCGAGACCCGTAACGTGGAACTGGGTGTGCTGTTGCGGGCGCAGCAGCGGGAAAGCGAAGGCGCCGCAGCCGACGGGCGCACTGCGATGAGTGGCAGACTGCAAGCGTCGACGAATTTCAAGGCGCACGCGCGTGATTGGGGCGGGCTGCTCGATGCGCTGCAGTCGCAGAGTCGCGTTGTCGTGCATCACGCGGTGGTCCACGGCATCGACCTGGCGCAGGCCGTGAGGTCGGCCGGCTTGAGCCGGGGCGGGCAAACCCGGCTCGATACGTTGACAGGCCTGGTCGACACCCGTGGGCGGACCATCGATCTGCGCAATTTGGCCGCCAGCTCGGGCGCCTTGAGCGCCACGGGCAACGTGACTATTTCGCCCGAACGGCAGCTGCAGGGCCGGGTTGACGTGCAACTGGGCGCGAAGATGGTGGGCAAGGCGATCGGCGTCCCGTTGCAGGTCGAGGGCACGCTGGACAAGCCGCAGCTGCGCCTGACCCGCGCAGCAATGGCTGGTGCCGCCATCGGTACCTTGATCATGCCTGGTGTTGGAACCGGTGTCGGCGCGACCCTGGGCGAGAAGATTGGCGAAAGTCTGAAGGGCCTGTTAGGCAAGTAGGCGCTGGCTTACAGGTTGTCGATGTCGATCGTGCCGCAGGCCAGGTTCGGTGTCAGTCGCGGTTGCCCATGCCATAGGCGGCGACCAGCCGGTAGGCGACGGCCAGGTCGATGCGCAAACGCCATTCGTCGGCGCCGCCAGTTTTTTCAGGGATGGCGTATGCATTCGATGCTCGTGCGGGCACGGACCCCGAGTATGGCCGGCCTGGCTGTCCTTCGGCGTTGCATCGACTTGCAGCATCCGCGCCTGGTTGCGGGCGTTGCGCGCCTCAGTCGGTATGCAGGCGGTCTGCCGCCCACAACACCTGGTCGACGACGCCCTGCACATTCTTGCGGTGCGCTTCATCGAGGAGGCTGCCATCGGTGCCGAACGCGTCGGCTGCGCGGGCGAGGGCGAAGGCCTTGGGCGCCAGCCAGCACTGGGAATTGATCAGCAGCGGCGCCAGATGGCTTTGTGAGCGCAGGCCACCGAGTGCACCATTCGATGCGCTGAGCATGCCGACGACCTTGCCGCGGAAGGATTTGAGGCCATCCGTCCATGCCGGATCGGACTTGATCGGGCTGGACACCCAATCGATCGTGTTCTTGAGCAGCGCGGTATAGGAGCCGTTGTATTCCGGCGAACAGATGATCCAGGCTGGGTGCTCGAACATCAGTTGCTTGAGCCGTACCACGTCGGCCGGGGTGCCTCGGGCTTCCAGGTCGGCGTGGTACATCGGGATGTCGAAATCTGCCAGTTCAATGTGGCTGACTTCGGCGCCGGCGTCCCGTGCCAGCTGAGCCGTGACTGCGGCCAGGCGGCGGTTGAACGAGTGTTGGCGGGTGCTGCCCGCGAAGACGAGTAGTTTCATGGCGTAATTGGAGCATAGGTCAGTGCCGGCATTCGTGTTTGCGCGGCGCCG
>JBDTMH010000121.1:0-12699 GCA_039934375.1 Burkholderiaceae bacterium
GCCTCGGGATTCTGACGCAATCGCCTGCAGCGACGCGCAAATCGCGACCATCGCCCCAGGCAGAGGCAAGGCTCGTTAGCATGGCTGTTTCCACGTCCATGGCATTTCGGCCAGCGGACCTGAAAGGAGTCTCCCATGCGCGTTTTGCATCGCATCGTTCTGGCGGCGTTCGTCGCATGTGCCATTGCCGGAGCCTGGCTGGCTCCAATGGACTTGCCGGCCACTCAGCAGGTTGACGCCGGGCTCAAGCGGGCGCTGCTGAGCTTCGCGACAGCACGAGCGCTCAACGCGGCGATCTCGGTGGCGCAGGGTACAGAACTGTCGGTCCAGCCGGGCGGCGTCGGCGCCATCTTCGCGCCCGGTCAATTGCTCGATCCGGTCAACGACATGGTCGAGCAGTTCTCGACGCTGATGCTCGCGGCCAGCGTGGCGTTCGGGGTGCAGAAGGTGCTGATCTCGATCGGCAGCGACTGGCCGCTATCCCTGGCCCTGACACTGGTTGCGCTGGCCTGGGCCGGGTTGCGCCTGCGCGAGCGCCCCGCGCCGCGCTGGCTGGCACGGCTGCTGGTGCTGGCGCTGATGCTGCGTTTTGCGCTGCCACTGGTGACGCTGGGTACCGACGTGGTGTGGCAGAAATTTCTGGCCCGAGACTATCAGGTCAGCCAGCAGGCGATCGAGCACGCGTCGCGCGATACCGCCGCTTTGGACGCCGCGCCGAAGATGGAGTCCGCGGATCCGAGCATCGTCAACAGACTCAAGGGCTGGTTCTCGTACAACACCGACCTCAAGGCCCGCTTCGCCGATCTGCGGCAAGCGGTCGAACGCATCATTGAGCAGCTGGTCCGGCTGATGGTGGTGTTTGTGTTGCAGACCGTGGTGGTGCCGGTTCTGCTTCTGTGGCTGATGTGGTCCATGCTGCGCAGCTTGCTGGCTGCCGACCGCCTTTGACGATGCAATGTTCCGCTGCTCGGGAGTCTGGCGGCGCAATGTGTCACAGTCCTGTTGTCGGCGCAGCGCCACCGTCCGTCGACGCAGCGCGACAACACCACACCCCTCGCATGACAAGGAGCAGGCCGTGCATTTCTTGACCATCGCCGAACTGGCCCCACAGCTGCGATCCGGCAGTGTCTCGCCGATGGAGCTGGCGCGCACGATGCTGGAGCGCATCGACGCACTGGACGGTCGGCTGAAGTGTTTTGCCACCGTAACCGCCGATCTGGCCTTGCAGCAGGCGCGGCAGGCCGAGCAGGAGATTCGGGCCGGTCAGTACCGCGGTGCGCTGCATGGCGTTCCGATCGCGCTGAAGGATCTGTGTTGCACCAAGGGCATCCGTACCATGGGCGGTACCGGCGTGCTGGCCGACCACGTGCCGGCATTCGATGCGACCGTGGTTGAGCGCCTGCGCGAGGCCGGTGCGGTACTGCTGGGCAAGCTCAACCTGACGGATGGCGCGATGGCCGGGTACCACCCGCAGTTCGCCATTCCGGAGAATCCGTGGAAGGTCGCGCACTGGTCGGGTGTGTCGTCCAGCGGCTCTGGCGCGGCCGTCGCGGCTGGATTGGCATATGCCGCCATCGGCACCGACACCGGCGGGTCGATCCGCCATCCGTCGGCGGCCTGCGGCATCGTCGGACTCAAGCCGACCTGGGGCCGTGTCAGCCGACACGGCGTGCTGGCGCTGGCTGAATCACTTGATCACGTCGGGCCGATGACACGCAGCAGCCATGACGCCGGCATCGTGCTGCAAGCCATCGCCGGACGGGACGCGCACGATGCGACCTCGCTGGCCGACCCGGTACCGGACATGACCGCTTTGCTGGACCGGGGAGTGCAAGGCCTGCGCATCGGCTGGGACGAGGCCTTCACGCGCAACGACATGGCCGCCGATTTTGCCGACGCTGTCGCCCGTGTCGTGCAGGTGCTGCAGGACCAGGGTGCCATCGTCGTGCCAGTCACCATGCCGGCGCGGCTACGCGAATACCTCACCGCTTGGGCGCCGATCTGCCAGGCCGAGGCGGTGCTGGCGCACCGCGCCTGGTATCCGTCGCGGGCTGGTGAATACGGCCCGTTCTTTCGCCAGTGGCTGGAACGGGGTGCGGCATTGAGCGCGGCCGACTATGTTTCGTTTCACCATTTGCGCCTGGCCTGCAATGGCGATCTGCGGGCGCTGATGCGGGGCGTCGACGTGCTGGTATGTCCGTCGACGCCAAGGGTGGCGTTTCCCGTGACGCCGGAATTCCTGTATGGGCCGATACCGCCAGACCGTGACCCCTGGCATGCGCGCTACACCGCACCGTTCAATTTTTCCGGCCTTCCGACAATCTCGCTGCCGTGTGGCCTGTCCGACGCCGGGCTGCCTTTCTCGGTACAGTTCGCCGGCCACGTTTTGCGCGAGGACCTGCTGGTTGGGGTCGGCCATGCCTTCGAACAGGCGACGGATTGGCATACGCTACATCCGCCGGTCGATTGAGCCTGCGACCGCAGGCCGAAGTTCAGTCGCCAATGCCGTATTTGCGCAGCCGGGTTGCGATCGCCGAATGCGAGGTGCGCAATCTTTGTGCCAGCTTGCGGGTCGAACGGAATTGCGGATATAGCTGCTGCAGCAGCGACTTCTCCAGACCTGCAACCGCTTCCTCCAGGCTGCCTACTGCGTCGGCCCGCACGCCCACAGTGGCCACGTCGACCTGGGCCAGTTCCAGGTCGGCGGTGTCGATGACAGGCGCCTCGCTCAGGGTCGCGGCCCGAAACACCACGTTCTGCAACTGGCGCACATTGCCCAGCCAGGGATTGCCGAGCAGCGCCGTCGCCGCGGCCTTGCTCAGCCGTGCCGGTGCGCGGCCGGTCTGGGCGCAGGCCCGCGCCAGGAACACCTGTGCCAGCGGCAGGATGTCTTCGGTGCGCTCGCGCAGCGGCGGCAGGTTGAGTTGCAGCACGTCCAGGCGAAACAGCAGGTCCTGGCGGAAGCTGCCGGCGGCGACCATGTCTTCCAGCGCGCGGTGCGTGGCGCTGATGATGCGCACGTCGGCATGTTGTTCGCGATCGCCGCCGACACGGCGAAAGCTGCCATCACCGAGAAAACGCAGCAGCTTGGCTTGCAGATAAGGCGACATCTCGCCGACCTCGTCCAGGAACAACGTGCCGCCATCGGTCAGCTCCAGCAGCCCCGGGCGGCCGCCGCGCAAGGCGCCGGTAAAGGCGCCGGGGGCATAGCCGAAAAGCTCGCTTTCGGCCAGGCTCTCGGGCAGCGCAGCGCAATTCAGCGCGAAGAACGGTTGTTCGCGGCGCCGGCTGCCAGCATGGCAGGCATGGGCCACCAGTTCCTTGCCGGTGCCGGTTTCACCGCGGATCAGCAGTGGCGCGTCGACCTGCGCCATGCGCGCGGCACGTTGCTTCAATGCGCGGATCGCCGGCGACTGACCCAGGATGGTCTCGAACCCGCCGGCGCCATAGTTGTGCAGTGCGCTGAGCCGCTCGCCCAGCCGGTGCGGTGCATGCAGTGTGATGACCGCGCCTGCAACCTCGCCGCTGGCCTCGTGCAGCGCCACGGTCTCCATCAAGTAGTGTTGCCCGGCCATCTGCACTTCGCTGGAGGGCAAATGGTAGGACTGGGCGATCAGGGACTGCACCAGTGGCGCGTCGTCGATAAGGGCCTGCAGCGACATGCCGACCAGCGCCTGCTCGGCCATGCCGGTGACACTGACCGCCGCCGCATTGGCGACCACGACGACGGCCCGGGCGTCGATCGCCAGCACCGGGTCGGCCAAGGACGCAAGCAAGGCATCGAGGTACAGGCGGCGGCGGGCGCCAGGCAGGATTGCCAACTCGCCGACAGCCAGCACGCCGCGCACCGCCAGCAGGTCATTGCGCAGGCGGTCCAGGTCGCGGGCGCCAAGTTCGGGCGCCTCGATGTAGACATGGGGCGGTTCGACCTCGACGGCGGTGACGTTCAGCGCGCGAACTGCAAGCGCGGCCAGGATTTCCTGGGCAATACCGACCCGGTCGGAGAAGCGGACATCAATGCGCATGGTGTGTGTTGATTCTGATCCATCGTAACGTTTTCCATACATCTGGTGCAAGTGTTTGAATCAATGCCAGTTTTTGCGGATTCCAGGGTTTGCAGTGAAATGTTTGTCATGAATTCGATACGAATATGCGAAGACCCATTTCAGGGTGGCGCGTAAGTTGTTGATTTGATTGCCATTGGGGAGTTGGCACGTGTGTTGCAATGGGACAAGGGCCAGCGCCGCGGCCGCGGCGTCGGGTCTTCAAGGAGCCAGGTCATGCGTGTCGTTGTGTTGGGCAGTGGTGTTATCGGAACTTCCGTCGCGTATTACCTGGCCAGGTCCGGCCATGAGGTCGAGGTTGTTGATCGCCAGATCGGTCCGGCGCTGGAGACCAGTTTTGCCAACGCCGGTGAAGTCTCGCCCGGTTATTCCGCGCCCTGGGCCGGCCCGGGCGTGCCGATCAAGGCGATCCAGTGGCTGCTGATGCAACACAGCCCGCTGGTCATCAAGCCGATGCTCGACCCGGCGATGTGGCGCTGGGGCTTGTCCATGCTGCGCAATTGCACCGAGGCGCGCTACCGTATCAACAAGGGCCGCATGGTGCGTCTGGCCGAATACAGTCGCGACTGCCTGAAGGAGTTGCGTGCTGAGACCGGCATCGAATACGACCAGCGTGAGCAAGGAACGTTGCAGCTGTTTCGCACGCAGAAGCAGCTCGACGGCACGGCCAAGGACATCGAGATCCTGAAGGAATACGGCGTGCCCTACCAGCTGCTGGACCGTGCCGGATACCTCGGCTATGAGCCGGCGCTGGCCGACGTCAAACACAAGTTCGTCGGCGCCTTGCGCCTGCCGGGCGACGAGACCGGCGACTGCTTCAAGTTCACCAATGCGCTGGCCGAAAAGGCCAAGGCCCTGGGCGTGAAGTTTCGTTTTGGCGAAGACATCGAGGCACTGGAGCGTGACGGCGATCGCATCAGCGGCGTACGCACCGCCAAGGGCAAACTCATGGCCGACCGTTACGTGCTGGCCTTGGGCAGCTATTCAGCCCGCATGCTGGCGCCGCTGGGCATCCGGGTTCCGGTGTATCCGGTCAAGGGCTTCTCGATCACCGTGCCGATCCGCAACGCGGCCAAGTCGCCCGAGTCGACCATCATGGACGAGACCCACAAGGTGGCCGTCACCCGCCTGGGCGACCGGATCCGGGTCGGTGGCACGGCCCAGCTGTCGGGCTTTGACCTGCAGCTGGACCAGGGTCGCCGCGACACACTGGAGTTTGTTGTCAGTGACCTGTTCCCCGAAGGTGGCGATGTCGCCGGGGCAGAGTTCTGGACCGGGCTGCGCCCGATGACGCCGGACGGCACGCCGATCATCGGCGCGACGCGTTACGACAACCTGATGCTCAGCACCGGCCACGGCACGCTGGGCTGGACCATGGCGACCGGGACCGGACGTGTGATGGCTGATCTGGTCAGCGGCCGTACGCCCGAGATCGACATGGAGGGGCTGACGGTCGCGCGTTACGGCTGAGCGGGGCGCCGCATCGCAGCCATCCCGCACGGTGTTGCGGTTTACGCCGCTTGCCAGGCGCGCAGTCATGGTCAATCCGTCTGCTTGTCATTCTCGAAGCTTACGCCCGCTCAGCCCTGTCTTGCGTGGGTACTGCCGCGGGCGCCTTGCAGGTGCTCGTGCAGGGTCGCCAGCGGGGCCGGAAGGTGCCAGAGGAACCCTTGTCCGTAGTCGACGCCGAAGGTGCGCAATATGGCGGCGACTTCCTCGGTCTCGATACCTTCGGCGACGGTCAGCTTGCCGGTGGCACGTCCCACCTCGCAGATCGCGCGTACCGTTGCCTGGTCGTACGAGTCGCTGACAAGCTGGCGCATGAACTGGCCATCAATCTTCAGGTAGTCGACCGGCAGATTCTTCAGGTAAGTGAACGACGACATACCGCTGCCGAAATCGTCCAGCGAGATGCGGGCCCCGAGACCGCGCATGGCCTCGAAGAAGGCGATGGAATTCTGCAGGTTCGTGATGGCCGAGGTTTCGGTCACCTCGAAGCACAGGCCCCGCGGATCGAAGCCCGGTCGCTGTAGCCGCGCGATCATGAATTGCTGGAACTCCGGGTCACTGACAGACTGTCCTGACAGGTTGATCGACAGCGAGTCGAGCCCATCCAGGTGGTCCGAGCGCTTGGACAACCAGTCGAATACCTCGCCCACGACCCAACGGTCGATGCGCGAGGCCAGTGCATAACGCTCGGCCACCGGCAGAAACGCGCCGGGCTCGATCAGTTTGCCGTCTTCGAACAGGCGCAGCAGCACTTCGCCGCGCAGTTGGTCGTCGGCCCGTGCGTGCAACGGAACGATGCGCTGCCAGTAAAGGCGCATGCGCCCTTCGTCCAGCGCACCATGCAAGCGTCGCACCCAACTGGTGATGCCACGCTGGGTTTGCACGCCAAGGTCGGAGTCGAGATAGACATAGACCCGATTGCGACCTGCTTCCTTGGCGATGTAGCAGGCCGAGTCGGCCGCCTGCATCACCGCCGAAACCGAGCGCCAGCGATCGCCCAGCATCACCAGTCCGATGCTCGCGCCGATATGAAAGCTCTGGCCCGAATGCACAAAGCGGTAGCTGTCGATGCTCAGGCAGATGTGTTCTGCCAGCTGCCGCGCACTGGCCGGATCGCAGGCATTGAGAATGATCGCGAACTCGTCGCCACCGATGCGTGCCACCGTGTCCGTAGTGCGCACTTCGCCCCGGATCAACGTGGCGACCGCCCGCAACAACTGGTCGCCCCCACTGTGGCCGCAGCTGTCGTTGACGATCTTGAATCGGTCCAGATCGATGAACAACACGGCATGGGTGTCTTGCGCGGGCAGTTCAACTTCGAGCGTGTGGCCCAACAGACGTTCGAATTCATCGCGGTTGACCAAGCCGGTCAGGGAGTCGTGAGCCGCACGATGGCTGACCTCGGCATGCAGCTGCTCCAGCGCCAGGCTACGTTGCACTGCCAGGCGCTTCTGCCGCAGTGCCAGCGCGGCGAACGCTGAGGCGACCAGCAGCAAGGTCAGGCAGATGGCCCAGGCTGTGCGGACCTGCACCCGTACGGCTGTCAGATAGTCGCTGTTGACTTTGTGGCGCGCGTGGTTGCTGCTCAGCAGGACTGCCTGGATCGGATCGGCAAGGTCATCGACTGCGCTGCGCAGATTGCGCAACTGGGATTCGTCGAATGCTGGGGGCTTGCCATCGGCTCCGAAATAGCGTTCGGCCACGGCTGAAAACCCACCCAGCGCCGACAACAATCGCTGAAAGCCCGGCAATTCGCCGATCAGGCGCTGGCTGAAGCCGTCGTGGATGATGTCGTAGCGGCTGCCATAGATCGCGTACCGCAGCGCCAGTCGGGTCATCGCATCGCCCTGGCCGCGATCGCGCAGCGCGGCGTCGAGTTCGGAGCGCAGCTTGAGCTGTTCCACCTGCAACTGGAAGATGTCCCACTCGCCCATCGTGCGCCCGTCAGTGACGGTTTCCTCGATGGCTTGCAGCTGCACGTGCTGCAATGCCATCATTCCCGCCAGCAGCAATAGCGCCACGGCCGCCAGCGTGGCGAGCACGTAGTCCATCCGTCGCCGGGTTGTTAGCATGGGTCTGATTGCGTGCCCGTCGGCTACTGCACCGTGATCCGCGTGACCTGCCAGATCGAACGACCATAGAACAGGTCGGTGCGGGTCTCGGGCTTCGAGTCGAAAGGATAGATCAGGAACAATGGTCCCTTGTCGCGCACGCCCAGCACCTTGCCGTCGATGCGCCTGGCCAGGATCGGGTCGAATTGCGAAGCGTCGCTCACCGGCACGTCCACCGCATAGTCGTTCAGCGCAATGATGTGCAAGGTCTGGCCCTTGGCCCCGACCGCCTGGAGCACCGATTGCAGGCGCGGGCCGCGGAACGTCACCGACTCCTTGAACCACGGCGTCCAGGTGCGAAATTCATGGACCGGCAGTTCGTCGATCATCGCGGCGTCGAAGCTTGCGGCATCGCCGGTATTGCGCCGGGTGATGGCGCCAGTGATCGTGAGAATGACTGGGTGCGTCGGCGCCGGCAATGCCGATGTCGGAACCGACTGGTTTGCGCGCGGCGACTGTGCCAGCGCGGCCGCTGCCAACGATACGCATACCAGCCATGCTGCGGCGTGGCGCGCGAACTGCATCACCGGCGGACCTTTCGCTGATTTCTGTCGCGCAATTGTAACGTTCGGTTCTCGCCAGGTCTGCTGCGCTGCGTATCCCCGTGCTGACCGACAACCGGCGCCGCCATCACGGCGCAGGCATGTTGACCCGGACTATTGCAGAAACCCCATGGCACGGCTTTCGCGCACCTCCGGCTTGATCCTGTGTTCGGCCTCGAGCTGTTCGAGAAACTCTGCGGGCGTCATCGACTCTCCCAGAATCTCGATCTGGCGCTTGATGGCCGCGAAGTCGCCGGGGCACAGGACATCGAGCATGTTCAGCCGACTCCGGTATTCGTCCGTCATCGCTGTCAGGTCGCCGTTCAGTGCCTCGGCCACGAACATGTGCAGCCGCTGTTCACGCAACAGCGGCTTGAACTGAATCTTGAACGTGAACCGGCGCAATGCCGCCTGGTCCAGGCGCTCGAGAAGGTTGGTGGTGCAGATGAACACGCCGTCGAAACGCTCCATGCCCTGCAACATCTCATTGACTTCGGTCACCTCGTAAGTGCGCTGTGCGCCGCGCCGATCCTGCAGAAAGCTGTCTGCTTCGTCGAGCAGCAACACCGCGTTCTCGGCGCGCGCGTCGCGGAACATCGCTGCCATCTGCTGCTCGGTCTCACCCACGTATTTGCTCACCAGGTCGCTGGCCTGTCGCATCATCAGGGGTTTGTCCAGCGCCTGTGCAATGTAATGCGCCAGTGCGGTCTTGCCGGTGCCTGGTTGCCCGTGGAAACACATTGTTCCATGGCCACGTGCACGCAGTGCCTGCACGATCTTGGGCAAGGCGAAGCGGCATTCGACGTTCAGGTTGGCCAGGTCGTACTGGGTCACCATTTTCGGGTGCGAATCGGGCTCGGATTTCTGGCCCAGCGCGTGATCGGCATTGCGCAACTGGCGTTCGATCAGTCGCTCCGACGCCGTCACATCCGACGTCGCATCGTCGGCCGCGCCGGCCAGCCCGGCGAATCGCACGGCCGTGCGGATCTGCGCCGGCGTCAGGCCATTGCGCGAGGCCAGCCGCGCCACGAAGACATCGGACACCTCGATGCCTTCGAGCGTCTTGCGCACCAGCCCCTCGCGCGCGCCTGGCGGCGGTGACTTGAGCTCCAGGTGGTAGGCAAAGCGGCGGCGAAACGCCGGGTCTATCTGCTCGATGCGATTGGTCACCCAGATCGTCGGTACGTTGTTCGACTCCAGGATCTGGTTGACCCAGGCCTTGCCGCTGACACTGCCGTTGCGCGGCGTCACAACCTGCTCGGCGCGCGCCAGCAGCTGGGCCGCTTCGCTGGAGATCGGCGGAAAGACGTCCTCGACCTCGTCGAACAGCAAAACGGCATTCTCGCTGCCCTTGAGGAATACTTGAGCGATCTGCAGCGATCGATAACGGTCCCTGCCACTGAGCGAGTTGCCGTCCCGGTCGGCGTATTCGACCTCGAACAGTTGCAGGTCTGCGGCCTGTGCCACCACCTTGGCCAGCTCGGTCTTGCCAGTGCCTGGCGGGCCATAAAGCAGGATGTTGACGCCTGGCTCCTTGCGTGCCACCGCGTTGCCGAGCAACGCACACAGGACCTGGGTGTCCTCGTGCACGAACGAGAAGTCGTTGATGGTCAATGAGCTCTTGCTCGCGGGCCTGGTGAACACCGCCATCAGTTCGGCCCGGTCGCGGTATTCGCGCATCAGCACTGGCGGCAGCTTTTCGCTGACCTTCATCAGGTCGGCCAGGTCGGTGATGTTGTGTTCGGAGATCAGGTTTTCAACCAGTCCGATGCGCTCGAGCCGAGAGCCGACGCGCAGCGCTTCGCCGACGTCGCTGGCATTGACATGCGCCAGCTCGGCAATCGCGGCATAGGCCTCCGGGGCATTGCTGACCTTGAACTCAACCAGGATGCTACGCAGGTCGCGCTGGTAGCGCGCCAGAGTGCCGTACAACAACAACGCCCGTTCGGCCTTGTTCAGTTGCAGCAGGCCAGCCAACGCATCGATATTCTTTTCGACCAGTGTTGACTGTTTCTTCAGGCTCTGGGTGAGCCACTCGCCAGTGGCCGCCAGCAGCGAAATCAGATCCTTGGGCTGGTCCTTGGCGTATTCGTCGAGGTAGAAGAACAAGGTCCCTTCTTCGTAAGGGCCGCGCCAGACGCCATGGCGGGCCAGGAACTGCGCGTCGCGCAGGCTGTCGTGGCCGCGCCAGTATTCGTTGCCGACACAGCGGCGCGCCAGAAATTCGCGCACCCGTGCCAGCACCGGGGCTGGCCAGACCAGATGGCGCCCGGCCAACGCAACCACGCTGTTGAGGTCGCGCCGCACGTTGAAGTTCGACCCACGCCGAGCCGCCAGTGTCAGCACGAAATGCGAACACATCAGGTCCAGTACCGGTGCATCCCGCAGCCCGGGCGACGGAAGTACCGCCTTGCCGGCCTGTTCGCTCATCAACCGTTTTGCCATCAACGCCTCCAACACCGACGTGTGTGGTGCCCACCATAACGCAGGACGCCAGTGGATGGAATACCCGACGAGCAAAATGGGATTGAAGGCGTCCGAATTCGACGGTTCGGTGTGCGGTGTCGGGGTGTGTTGCAGGGATGTGCACAGACGGATGCGTGTTCCGCTAAGCTTCGCCGCATGGAAATTGCATCCTTGCAATCGGCATTGGGCCAGTATTTCGCGCCCTGGGTTCAAGCGCTGTCCCTGGAGGTTCGCGTCGCCGATGGCGACGGCGTGCAGGTGTTGCTGCCGCAGCAGGCACAGCTCGCGCGGATCGGCGGCATGGTCTGCGGCCAGGCCATGATGGCGGCGGCCGATACCTGCATGGTGCTCGCTCTGATGCAGCATTGGGGCGAGTTCCGGCCCTGTACCACGGTGCAGATGAACACCAGTTTCCTCAAGCCGCTGGCCGGGCAGGACGGCTTGGTCCATGCCCGGGTGATCAGGGCCGGCAAGACCTTGGCCTTTGGCGAAATCGATATCCAGGGTGCGCAGGACCAGCGCAGCGTGTGTCGTGCCAGTACCACTTATGCATTGTTGTAGCTGCGCGACAGCGTGCGGCCGTTGGCTCTGAGGTTGATCGCCGATGCGCCTGATCCTGCGACTTTTTCTGCTGCTGCTCGTCGGTCTGCCACTGTTGGCGGTAGGGGTGATCTATCTTGCGATCGACGATACCGCGTTGGTGCAGGGGCAGGCGGTGCTGACGCCCGCGCATGTGCAGCGGGCCCGCTGGCTGCTTGACCATCATGATCCGCGCACGATGCGCCCAGGAGTGTTGCGCACCGTCGTCGTCTCAGAAGAGGACCTGGACATTGCCGCCAACTACCTTGCCAACCGGTATGGCGGCGGCGCCAGCAAGGTCGTGCTGCACGATGGCGGCGGAACCGTGCGGGCCAGCATTGCCTTGCCGTCCAATCCAGTGGGGCGCTTTGTCAATCTGGATCTGAGCTGGCGCGAAACCGCTGACTTGCCGCGGGTCGACGCCTTGCAGCTGGGGCGCGTTGCAGTGCCGGCATTCCTTTGCAACTGGTTGCTGGACCGAGGCCTGCGCTATCTGCAGGCGAACCAGCGTTATGCCGCAGCGGCGGATGTCATCCGGCAGGTGCGCGCGCGCGACGGCTTCCTGATCGTCGACTTCGAATGGAATAGCGCCGCACCGGAGCAACTCAAGTCGGCCTTGATCGGACAGCCGGAGCAGGAACGGTTGAAGTATTACAACGAACGTCTGGTGGCGCTGGCCGGCGCTGCCAATGTCGGACGCGCCGTGTCGCTGGACCGTTTGCTGGGGCCGCTGCTGCAACTGGCAGTCGAACGCAGCGCTGCCGGCGATGCGGGGCTGGAATATCGATCGGCGCTGATCGTGCTGGCTTTTTATGTCAACGGCAAGGGTTTGACCGCACTGGTGCCGCAGGCGCACGATTGGCCGATGCCCAGGCGCCATGTCGTGACGCTGGCCGGGCGACCCGACCTGACGCAGCATTTCACGATCTCGGCGGTACTGGCGGCCACGGCGGGCAGCCCGCTGTCGGACGTGGTTGGCTTGTACAAGGAACTGGACGATGCACGCGACGGCAGTGGCTTTTCGTTCAACGATCTGGCGGCCGATCACGCCGGCACCCGTCTCGGTGCCCTGGCCGTTGGCGCCGCTTCCGGGCGGGAGCGGCTGCGCCGGTCCTTGGCCGCCGGACTGCGCGAAAGCGACCTGATGCCCGAGGTGCGCGATTTGCCCGAGTTCCTGCCGCAGGCGGAGTTCGTGCGCCGCTTCGGCGGGGTCGGCCAGCCGCGTTACCAGGCGATGCTGGATCGGATCGCGCAGCGTATCGCGGCGTTGCCCCTGTACCGGTGAGCTGTCGGGCCGCTCCCAAGGAAGGCTCACAGCACCGCAGCGCCTTGCGCGCAGGTTACCTTGGGCGCTGCCCGACGTTTGCTGGCGGGCCCCCAGCCCTGGCTTTGCCAGGCCCCCCGAGGGGGTGCGAGGAAACTTGGGAG